>NZ_JBIWEY010000034.1:0-47303 GCF_044762775.1 Lysinibacillus sp. NPDC096418 | reverse complement strand
CAGCCTCAAACATATTTCTACAAGTAGGGGGTGAACAGTTTAGTTGACGGGATTAATGTCCCACGCACCCGTACGTTCTACCCTGGCTACTGATAACTTAAATCTAAATAAAAAAAGTTCAACCAGAAAGATCTGGCTGAACTATATAATACGAAAGCCCCCGTTAGCCATCCATGTCACGTAAAATCTACGCTACATCACAGAAAATGAAAGATTATTACGTTCTTTCATGGGATTTGAAGAAGGAATAACTAACAAAATCAAACCTCAAGTTAGTCCGTCCAATAAAAAATACCATCGAACACTTTATAGATTTCATTCAGTTCTGGAATTGTTAAGATGGTTGGAATTTTAGTTTCAAACGAGAGTGGTTTAGATATATACTCTTTATCTAAAATACTATAACCTGCATTACCTAATTTTGTTATGATTTCTAGAAACTCTTCTACCATAAAATCTGGAGATTCGGTGATTACTTCATCCGGACAAATAAAGCACTTCGCACTAAAATATTCATCCTGTTCCTTCTCAGTATCTATAATTGTCTTCCATCGAGCATCTTTCGCAATAATAGCTACAGGTGCTAATCGACTTATATAGATAGCAAGACCTTCCAAATGAATTTCTGTGCACGGATACTCTTCAATATATTTTTCCTCCAGTACACTACCTCCATCTCTTTTATAACAAAAGAAATCGACATAGGAAGCATAGCCACTTCCGTGATGATCCGTTTCACAATTGATGATTTTTGAACGATTGAACGTATAATACAGATTTTGAATATATTCCTCGATTAGGTCTTCATCCTTTGTGTTATATGGATATATGTCTCCAATTGGCTTGCGTGCAATCATCGTTTGTAGCTGTTCATTCGTATATTTCAATTCTCTTCACCTCAAATTTAATATCCCATACATTTCTACTATTTTTATAAACAACCTCACCTAAACTATTTATCCATATTTATGATATTAATAACTATATTAACATATATTATGTATTCATTTGTTTTAAATATTTACAATTCCTTTTTCAACTAACCTGCATCGTTAGTTCAATAAGAAAAAAAGAGCTGCTTATGCAACTCAATGAGCTTCAAGTAAAGCGCCCTTTAATGGAATAACTAAACTTCATTTTGTGGCTTTTTAGTGTGTTTCCAAACTTCCATTTGGGAACGTTATTTTGTTTATTTATGTATACATTATAAATCCTTGTTGCACTATAGCTTTCGTTAGTTCAGTAACGAAAAAAGAGCTGCTTATGCAACTCAATGAGCTTCAAGTAAAGCCACTTTTAATTGAATAAGGATTTATTCATTTTTAGTATTTTCTAGTGCTAACCAACTCTCGAATAAGGAATCATCTTTTATTTCTAAATAGAATTTCATGAACCTTACGAATTCCTCTGTATCTACTTCTTTATACTTATAAAGAGTAAAATATCTACTTAAAAAATCCTCTGCTGTTTGTTTTCCACCATGTTGATTGAAAATCTTAGCTAAGTTTGAACGAGATTGACCATAGATATAATTACTTTGTGTACCATTTAGATACTTGTGTAATGGTAGATTGGAAGGCAATGGTTCCAATTTATTTGAAAGGTCTATATAACCTAATTCTTTCTCATTAGGCATTAGAAATAAAGAAGTTGCAAACTCTGCAAATCCCTCATCTAACCACCCATCGGTGTATGGGTCATTACTTACCATTCCGTAAAACCATTGATGAGCAATTTCATGAATTACCATTTCTTTAATTCTTTCATTTGTGACAGAGCGCCCCTTAAGGGAGCCTGCTGTTACTACTCCTGGATACTCCATTCCTAGTCCATCTAAAATAATATCTAACTGTTTGTGTGGATATGGTCCAATAATATTTTCAAAGTAATGGAAAGACTCCACAGCAGTCTCGGAAACTTCATCTAAAAACTCCTCTGATTCACCCGTTCCAAATACTCTTATATTTACGTTATCAGATTTTTTTTGGATAACTTGTGGGTCTTTTAATAGAGCAACAAAGATTTCTTTTACCTTTTCAATTCGAAATGTATTATTGCTTACACTTAGTAATCTATCTTCGTCACTGGTTGTAACAAGAGTGTATTCTTTAGGAATATCAACTGTTAGATTAAAGTTACTAAAAGTTGTGTGATATGACTCTCCTTCGGAAGTATAGTCTTGTTTATTCCATCCTTTTTGATAGGTAGGTACCATCGGATACCATTGAGCGAGGTGATAATTACTATCGATTTTTTCGAATCTAACCCCGTCGGTTGGTAAGGTGAAGTGATATTTCATTTGAAAACTAACACTTTCATTTGGAGAAACCGATGTTTTTAAAGGAATGTTAATTGTGTCTTTCTCAAGTGAGTATGATGCATCTTGATTTTCAATTTTAACTGACTCGATCTCAACTTTAGAGGGGGTATTCAAATAGGGAGAGTTTTCAGACGTAAACATATTAGGAATAAAATAAAGTTTTAACTCATCCCATTTTTCATTAGAAACATTGAGAATATCTATGGATACATCTGCACTAAAAAGTCCGTTGTTATCCATACTTAATTTCATATCATAATTACTTTGGCTTCCAGCGGGTTCTTCATTAGGATTAAAAGCTACCTCTGAACAACCTATTAATAAAAATATACTTAAAACGCAAAGAAACATTGTTTTCTTCAAAAGATGTTACCCCTCCTCTATATCGAATATAAAAACTAAATTTCCTATTACTATATATTCCATATGTGCTGCATGGATTCCTTACTACCACCTTCTCCGTTAGTTGAATTAAAAAAGCACCCAAAGCGTCTTTGGTAACATTTCATTGAAAGTCTATTTATTTGTTGCAGCCGTTCAGAACAAGTGGATCGAACAGTCCTCTTTAAAATAATTTCTCACAGCGTCTCAGAGCGTTATTTTCTAATAAAAACAGCGACAAACACTGATTTAACAGTGCTTGTCGCTGTTATAAATGTTACCAAGCTTTCAATTGGGAAAGTTTTTCAGATTTGTTTTGTATGCGTTATAACCCTCTATTGATGCCAACAGTTATCCAAAGTAATTCTGAAAACACCTAACAACAAGAAACATACTCACTATCCCCCAAGCAACAGTACCCCATATCCACCAAATTACGGATTTAGCCTTTGAAAAATCCCCCTCTGATTCCGTATTTGATTTTATAAAAGCGACCTTACTCTCCATACTTTTTTTCATAGAGATGATAATAACAAATCCAATTATTATGAAACTGATAGTTATCCAAAGTAATAGGTCCATTTTTATACCCTCCCTTTATATATATAATTGAATTTTACAGCAATTTATTATAGTAATTAGATTCGACAAAGATAAAAACAAACCTTGTGTTAATTCAGATTCGTTTTAGTATATAAAATACCCTGTGAAAATAATAATTAATACGTATTAGAATGCTGAAACTTCAAGTTCCCAAAGCGTGTTTTGGGGGCTTTTTTTGTATGTTACTTAGGATATACTTTTTTAAATCGTTCACATACAACTAACATATCTGGTGAGAATTCTTTACCGTACTCTTTTAATAACTCGCTAAAGAATTTTTCGTGTGCATCCCACCAAAAACGATAATCCCCCTCACCTTCAGCTAAAGCGAATTCTTCACTTACTTCGTTCATCGGCTTAACTTCAACCGATTGAATTTGAATGACTGCAACTGGTTTTTCAACGCCATTTAGAACAATATAATATTCACCTGCTTGAGGGAGAGCCTCTTTTTCAAGTTCATAAAATACATAGCCAGAGGTTGTGGCTGTCTTTTTTCCCTCGACAACCAAATCAGCTAACCAATCTGCTGAAGCACCAAATGCAAACGCAGCTTTATATTCGGCTTCTTCTTGCTGATTTACTATACAAAAATCATTCCAAAATTGTCTAATATTATCCATTTATAAACACCCTTTAGTGAGATTATGTACTATAAAAACCAACATTTTACTGTATTTAAATAATAACACTCCCAAACCGTCGTTTGGTAACTTAAAACCTAAATGTTTCAAGATTAACATATACCCCAATTTTAACTTAGAAGTGTTATTCAATTAAATGGCCCTTTAATGAAAAAAGCATTTTCCTTATTCCAGGAAAGCGCCCGATTGCTGAATATCGGTTTTCAATTAAAGGCCCTGTACTTGAAGTATAGGAATGATGAATGATAAAAAATGCAGTTTGTTTTAATGCGCCAAATATACAGATTTTTATTCAGATAATACACTCTACATAATCTTGAAAAGTACTATCGTAGCCCTGTTTATATATTTGCATAAAAAGCTGTATAAACAATATTTAAAGGAAAATCCAAGAAATGTTGGTTTAACAGTATTTCTTGGATTTCGCTCTCTCTCCAAACTTTCATTTGGGAACGTTTATTATGATTGTTTTGTATAGCTTATAAGTCCTTGTTGCACTAAAACGCCCGATTGCTTAAGAGAGTATTGGTACAAATAGAACGTCAAGAAAAATGTCTACCGATATTAATGTGTATTAATGACCTATATTATCGTTGTTACCACTAAGTGGTTCTACTACTTTTCCATCTTTATCTATTACAATACTGTCGGTTTCCTTATTAGCCTCGGTCAAAGACCCATAATAAATAAAAACACCAAAAGTAATGATAGCTATCATTGTTAATACTATAGAAATTCTCTTTTTCATAAAGTAGTCATCTCCTTACATATAAATTTATTTTGTTCTAATTTTAATATACACTTTTTTCCAATCTAATCCAATTAAAGCACAGCCCTTATTCAATAACTACACCCGTTAGTGGAAGTATAACCTTCCCAAAGCGTCGTTCGGGGACATTTCATAAAAGAATGTTATTCAATAATATGGCCCTTTAATGAAAACGAACGCTGATCCTTATTACAGAATCGCGCCCGATTGTTGAAAATCGTTATTGAACTAAAGCACCCCGTTAGCCACACATGTAGCGTAAAATCATCGCTACATCACAGAAAATGAAAGATTATTACGTTCTTTCATGGGAGTTGAATAGCATTTATCATTTTACTTAAAATGCTTACTCTTTATTTATTGGTGTACTTACATGTTTAATTTCACCACCAAAAGACCATCCCTTACTTTCAAGAAGGTTAGTAAATTCATCTATAAATTCATTAATTTGCATAGATTCTTTGAACCCACTTACCAAAACATTCCCTTCAATTTGTATTTCTACAACTTTAGTTTTACTGAGGCTTGCTTCCCTTTCCCAAACTGGTTTCCATAATGAATTTTTTTCATAAAATCCCCTAACTAATCTACCTTTAAATCTTTTTTCACTAGCCCCAAATTCACTATAGTTTCTTTGTGCCTGCCTTAAACATACCTCATTAGCACCACCCCAATAATCTGGGTTAGCATTCATTACACCATCATCTTGCCAAAAACACACCGTACAGATTTCGTCACTACCATTTTCTTCTGAAAGTGTTTTAAAACCACAACAAGCACAAGTATATTTTTCCATAGTTCTCTCCTAAATTACTAATTATTTTATGCCTTTATTTTATCTTATCCTTGTTCAACTAAACTCCCTCTATAAACATTGATGTATCAACGGTTTCCACCACTTCGTGGTGAAGAAGAAATAATTTTTCACTTCATTTATAAACAGTGTTTTGAATTTATAGTTATAATTTACAAACTAGGAGTACGCTTCGCTAAAACTAATGGAAATCATTAGCTTTTTAATCCACTATGTGATGCACAATGGATCTCTGCGATACTTATGACGACGTACCCTCCCATGTCTCTTAGCGTCATTTGCGCTTACATTCCTTCGTTCGGTCTATTCATAAGGCAGAGGCCTGCTATGCTGCTCCGGAGACTCATAGTCTGAGTTTAGTTATTTTGCTGGCTTCTCCGTGTCATCCTTCTTTTTATAGTTCGATGAAAGAATTGATTACGCTGCCTCTACGAGACAGTAGAGGTCTTTCATCATATGTTGCTCGTTAAAAAAAATTTTCTTTTTGCATATGCCATGTAATACCTTCAGTAATTTACCACAGAGTATCACCATTGACTGCTTTCCCCGTAAGGGATTTTGTTGTCGTGTTGTGTAGTATTCATGAAGCTGTTTAAACGCTTCGTTATGCCGAATTAGCGGTACCATTACTTTGAATAGGGTGTTTCTGAGCTTCTTTCGTCCTCGTTTAGAGATGTGTTTTTGTCCCTTATGTTGACCGGACGAGCTCTCACGTAATGTTAATCCCGCTAGTTTTATAAGTTGGCGTGGATTTTCATAAAGTGAGAAGCTTCCTACTTCTGATAGAAATCAACGATTGTCGCATCTCCTAAACCAGGAACTGAAGCCAGTATTTCATATTCGATTGTTGTTTGTGCCATTTCTGCCAATTGATTATTTACAGTTTCAATTTCGGTTTCTAATAACCGATACTGACGTAAGAGCGTGGCGATTTCATGTTGGGCCATCTGTGTTCCTTCTGTCTGTAATAAACAAACAAGAATCCTCATCCTCCCGTTCATCTAAATATCTTTTTAACCAAATGGAGCAGCGGGTATTAAAGTACACTTCCCTTTCTTTATCATCTTTCCCTTGTACAATGACTGAATTCGTTTGAAAATCAATATCTTCACGATTTAATTTTACAACTTCACCAATACGGCAGCCGGTTGAATACATAAACTCAAATAGCGCATTTCCCATCGTTGTTTGGCAAGCTTCCCTTAGATGTTCAATCTCTAAATCTGAGAGGAACTTAGGAATTCTTTTACCTAATTTCGGCTCTTTCAATTTAGCAGCAGGATTTTTTAGAATATATCCCTCTTCATGTGACCATCTAAATAGTGATTTAACACAACGAACCCTATGTCCTAAACTAGAAGGCTTTAAGTGATCTCCTGACTGTATTAAATATTCTTTTAATTTATCTGTACTGAATCCGTTCATATCAATATCACCAAAAAATCGCAATAAAAGATTGTATTGAAAACAATATGTTTTTAATGTAAGTGATGAATATCCCTCGATTTTTTTATCTTGTTGGTATTTTTTCCACGCTTCGGATAATAACATGTATCTTTCACTCTCCCGCTAAGGTTAAATCTATTATTCTAAATTCTATTATGTTCGGGGAGAGTCTTTTTCATACAGAGGTTATTCAATAATCTAAGATATTGCTAAATTTCCGAACTCTTAGTAACCAGTTAAAAATTAGAAAAGAGGCCCTTCCCCTGTTTCCAGGAAAGCGCCCGATTGTGAAACAAGTACCCAGATGGAAATCTTCCTTAGTGAAAGTAACTATAAATATTATACCTACACTTTAATTCAAATTGAATAATCTCGAAATGATTTCATCACTTCCTGGAGAAAACATAAATATTGAGAACGAAATACATAATAATCCAATAAGTATCGAGCTTAATCTTTTTTTCCCAAGTAGTCCCTTAATCACTAAAAATAATCCTACAAATAATATCAAGAAATATTCGACTGAGCCCTAGGCTTTGTAGTTGTCTTCTCTGGGATAAAGCCATGCAATATGGTATCTCTCGCTATAAAACTAATTTTAGTAGTATTATCATAATAATTATTGATATTTTTTAAGTTTTGTTTCATCTTTTCCTCTTTTTCCAACTCCTCTTTCAAAGACACATTATATAGAATCGAAAATTTTCTTTACCCATTCAAGATACTCACTCATATAGTGTTCCTGCTTAAAGCCATGATTCTGACCTTCTGCTACAATATCAGTAACATCCTCATCTGCATTTCGTGCAGATTGAATATATTCCTGTGGACCTTTTACCCCAACAGCTAAATCATTCGTCCCATAAGCAATAAACTGAGGTATATTTGCTGTTCTGAAATGCTTAGATAGATCTGTCTGATTCAAAAGCTCTTCACGCTCTTCTGGATTTCTTACATCTTCATCATTAAAAGAAGCAAAGAGCATAGGTACATTATAGCGGTAAGTCAATGCAGGGTAAATCATAGCTGCGGATGCTACTTGGTCATCGACTACATCGATGCCATCAAGCTGATAACTATCAGGAAACAGATTTCCTCCCTGAATGAGGTTAATAAAGCTACCAGTTTGAAAACCACCAGCACTAAAACCTATCAATCCAATTTTATCTGGATGAATACCATAATCATTTGCATGATAACGTAGATAACGGACAGCACGCTGAACATCTAATTGTGGAATAGGCCATTCGTAAGGGTTGGAACGATAGTGTAGAACGAATGCGTTGATATCTGCTTTATTTAATGATTCAGCTACATCTTTTCCTTCAGCAGTTCCGCCATCCATTTCCTTATAGCCATAGCCACCACCTGGAATAACAATGACGGCCCTGTCACTGTTTGACATCGTATAAGGAATCAGATATGGCTCATCTTCATAGGTAGATTTTTCATAGCCCCCTTCAATTTCATGGACATAGGTAAAGGTATCAATGGTAGCTTCATTGTCTTTATATTCTTCTCCCACAATGTTAGTGGAAAATTTGAATGTAGCTAGTAGTCTGTTAGGATTACCCTTAATATTCATATCGTCTAGCTTACTTCCTGAATGATTACCTGCAACTTCTTCTCCCCAAATCTCAACCTTTCGTTCAATATCCGCAACTGGCTTGCCTGGTTTATTCCCAAAGGGATTAATCTCAAGAATAGCGTATCCAAACCCTATAATCAAAGCCAATATAGCTAGAATTATTCCCACTATCTTGGCTATTTTCTTAATTATGTTCATAATATATAACCTCCGTTAAACATACTCATGACAGTATTAAATAGTATATTAGTAGAGAAGAAAGTTTGAAAAACTTCAACTAAATTATTTCAGCCTGTCTAGC
This sequence comes from Lysinibacillus sp. NPDC096418, assembly GCF_044762775.1. Lineage (NCBI taxonomy): Bacteria > Bacillati > Bacillota > Bacilli > Caryophanales > Bacillaceae > Lysinibacillus > Lysinibacillus sp. NPDC096418. Next base: position 38,437 of record NZ_JBIWEY010000034.1, on the reverse strand, counting down.
CAATTTTTCCTGTTGGGGGTAATTGCTATCGCTCTTTCTTCCTCTGATAAATCACTGATTCCGGTATTTTCTACAGCAGCTGATAAAGAGTGACATCAAAAGAACCTTTTATCTAATCCTTATCCAAACTTTTTTATAAACGTGACGACTTTATTTCAAATCTACCATAGAAGTCACTTTTCTGTATCGTATTCCAACTCCTTTAAAAAAATGTCTATTTCTACCCCTAAGCGTGCTTTTGAAAACCTGTCCATTTGATGAATCATCCCTGAAAAAATCACTCTAAATATTGAAGCTTGGATTAAAAACCACTATTATTGCGGGATCAACATTTTCCTTAATTCCAAACTGCCTGAAATTTGTAATACCTATACTTTTTAAAAACACATAATAACCTCCTTGTGATAATTCTGATTACAACATACATATTAAACCACAAAATAAAAAGTTGTAATAAATATTGGTAATAATTGAAATATTATGATTTTTATTATTGTGCAATTGCACAATAATACAAAAACCCCTTCGTATCACCGAAAGGGATAAAAATAATAATTATGTACATATAAATTTATAGAGATATGTCACAGTCCATATTATATATATTCAATAACTAAAAATGGTTCTCCTTCTTGTTCAACTGAACTGCATCATTAGTGCAATAATTAGATATTTAAAACCATCAAATCTTCGTCAAAATACTGACTGTTAAATTCAGGGCATTTCGTTCTACGCCGTAGGTCTCGAATCCCAAGGTCTTGTATAACTTCTTTGCTGAACTATTTTCAGATACAACAGTTAAGTTAATTTGTTCTAAACCATCACAATTTTTTGCCTTCCCTATCAGTTCATTAAGTCTAGTTATTCAAGTTAGTGTTTGTGCATTCATTGCTACATATATACTCGGTTTTCTCAACTATTAATTTGATTACAGTTTGCAAAACATAGATATCAAAAAGAAGAAACCAGCATGTTGAATAACGTTTGATTAAAACATGTGGTTTCTTCTATATATATTAAAAACTTTTCTCTAACTTTAGATTTGCGTTTTAGAAAAGATAGCTTTTATTGCATTTATTAATGCATACGGGAGTAATGTAACAGCAAAAAACGCAGTGAATAAGTTAAATTCCGGTATATCATATAGAGTAACCCATTCTGTAATTAGTTTTGAATCCAATAATCTTCCGAATATTTTTCCATCAAAATCTCGAAAACGAGGTGCCCACGGTGAAATATCTATGAGGAAAAAGCTCAATTGCAATATTAGGAATGCTCCAAGGGGACTTTTCCAGTTATGCGTTTGAATCGAATGACTTTTTCTAACTGTATCCTCCATTTTATTAACTCTCCTTCATTTTATGTGTATACTAAAATTGCTTCTTATGATATATAAATGCAGCAATGAAATAAGATAGTATATATATAACAACACCAGATGCTATATATATAATTGGGACGTATAAAGATGGATCTATATTTAAATTTGACAGTGGTTCTTTGAGATATATAATTAAACCTTGTACTCCAAAAGAAGCTATAAGTCCCCCACCTGCACTTCCGATTGTTATAGCATCAGATTTTTCTGGCCCAAAAACATAGAGGAGTGGAAAAGCAAACGCTCCGGCAAAGAGGACTATGAAATTAGCAAAAGAAACTCTCTTATATATGCCATCAATTGGTGTATCTGAAACTAGTCCAAATATATATAATATGCCATACGATAATAAAGTACCGATTACTGCAATTATAAAATAAAAAAAGTAGTGACTTTGTACAATATTTGTTCTAGTAACCGGTAAAGTAAGTACGTACTTATCATAACCAGATTTACCCTCATGTTTTATAACTTCAAGTGCAGTCGCCGCTACTAACACAATTATCATAGGAACATAACTGTACATCGATGCATCTCCAAAACAAAAAATTAATATAGAGCCTAAAAGTGCTATCCCTGCGTACACAAAAAGGCTTCGAAAAACTAGGTAATAGTTTGTCAATAATAAACCTCTCACTTATTTATCGCTCCTTGTTAAAAAGACACTAAGTTCTTCCATTGAGATGGTTTTAGCAGTAATTTCATCTGGTAATTTCTGTTTATCTGATACAAGTACACCGAAATTAGAACCAAAGTTCCTTTTGGCCACAATTATATCTTTATTGAGTAACATTAGTTGTTCCTCATCAATATCTACAACAGCATACCTTTCAAAAACCTTATCTTTCTCTTCATTTAGTATAATTTCACCATCTTTTATAAAGACAAGATGGCTAGCTATTTTCTCGATATCACTCATAATATGGGATGAAAGTAATATACCACCGTTACTTTTACTCACAAAACTTTTTAATTCGTCTAACACTTCTTCCCTTGAAGAAGGATCAAGCCCCCCTGTCGCTTCATCTAAAATTAATAATTTTGCATTATGCGATAACGCAACAGCTATAGACAGCTTCATTGACATCCCACGTGAGAACTTATTTATTTTTTTATCTATAGGTAAAGAGAAATCATTAATTAATCGATAAAAATTGTCTTGGTCCCAAGAGTCAAACATTTTCTTAAAAACTTTATTTAGTTGTTTTATTGTAAGATGAGCAGGTAGATTCATAGCATCGAATACGACTCCAATCTTTTCTTTCATCTTGGCATGTTTATTTAAATTTTCTTCACCAAATATTTTAACTGTACCGCCTTCTTTATGAATTAATCCCAATGCTGTTTTAAATGTTGTTGATTTACCCGCCCCGTTATCACCAATGAAGCCAACAATTGACCCCGCTGACACATTGAACGTAACATCTTTTAAAACGACCTTGTTACCAAATGATTTACTAATATTTTTAATTTCTAAAAGATTTGACATCATTTCACTCCTATATTAAAAGTTAAAACCCATTTTTGGAGAAATAAAATTTTTTTCATTCATATTTTTCAATATTCAGTATATTATTCGGATAATTATTTAAAAAACTTTTTAAAATTAATAAGAGCATATATAATAATAATCACTCAACTATTTTTTTAGGGTGAATATGGTTGAACTGTCCACTTTTCCGCATATAACGCTTCGCAACTAGTATAATAAGGGATACAATAATGCTCCCAATGACAATCATACCAAGAGAGATAAACAACCCTCCGATTCCGAGCCCTCCCTGATAGGTTATGATTGGCGGAACACCATATATATCTGGCCAGATAACAAACCTTGTGATTTCTAAGTACGCTAGGTGGAAACCAATCCCCGTCCATAGGCTCCCGGTCCATAGTCGTAGCAATTGCAAACATATTCCAAAGCAAAACATTAAAATGATATACGGCATGTTAATAGCGTTTCCAGGATCAAGTCCAACGAGCACTTGAATCTGGGTAACTGCTATAGGGGCAGCTACAAATAACAGAGTTTGAAATAATACTGCTTGCCAAGCGACAAATCGATTACGTAAGACATCATACACCATACCTCGCAATGCTAATTCCTCTGGCAAAGCTTCATATAAAAAAGCTATAAAAACATTTATGAGCAGCGCTATAATCCATTGATCTGGGGTATGCCATTTTTCAAAGACAATCCACCCTTGGGAAATAGCAATAATGAACCCCAATGAAGCCAGTCCAATTGCTAAGAGTACACCAGTAAAAAAGTGATAAAACCTTTTCCAAGAATACACCGGCGTTTTTGGTGTAACACCTGTCATCCGATAAACACGCTGATACCAATATAAAATAATAGGCACAACCAGCCCACTCATTACAAGACCCTGAATTAATAATTTGGAATTCTTTTCTAAGCTGAACAACTGTACAGCAACATCACCGGAAAGAGTAGCTAAGAACAGCCCCCCTACTAATGTTGACCATCCAGCAAATACTAAAAGTAGCCATTTCATATTTTAATTTCCTCTCTTGGGCATAATAATTTTCTAAAATAAAAACCTTCCATCAATACTTTAAAACACTTTTTTCTCGTATATACGAATAGATAGTAACCACGATCCCATATATATAAGTATGACCGTCACTATAGCAATCAAATAAATTTGAGTTTCTTGTAAAGTTAGGAACTTTCTAGTCAATTCACTTAAAACATCATGTAAATTTTTAATGAAAAAGGTTATTGTAAACAACCAGATGGCAGCTAAAACACCCAAAGCAATGTGGAAGTATTGCATTTTAAATCTATATAAGAATGGAATAATGAAAGATGTAGTAATCATCACAAGACTAATAATAAGCATCATTTCTTTCCATAAAAATAGCACGTTGTTTCCATTCAAAAGGAAATCTCCTACATACATAACGATAACAAATAACAATGTAAATAATAATGCACCGATATATTTTGAACCGACAATTTCCTTTCGCGTGTAAGGGAGCGAATTGAGCAGAATATTAATGTTATCTTTTTCATCAAAAGAACAAGTAGTCATGATAAATGCTATACTAAATATAAATCCTACTAATACAGATGATTTATCTAACAATGGAGCGAGTAGTAATATAGGAATGTAGATCATTAATGTATATTTTTGTAAAAATAAATCCTTACGTATAAGGCTAAACATACATTTCCCCTCCTTTTTTTGAATAAAACATAATATCTTCAAGCGTTGGCTTTTCCAAAATAACAGTATCACCAAATAGATTTTCCACACGTTTTTTATAGGCTGTTAAAGCTTCAAAACCACTGTTCGATTTCCGAATAGCAATAAACTCCTGCTCCGTCTCTCGATCTAATAAATCGAGTGCCCCTTTTACGATGGCATACTCTTCTTCAATTTTATAAAATTCCTTTGTAAACATATGTTCACCATTTTGAATAAAGGTAATATAATCTGCTATGCGATCTAAATCTGTTGTAATATGCGTTGAGAAGAAAATGGTTTTTTCCCCATCTTGCATTAAGTCATGAAGAGTATTTAGTAATTCACGTCTAAATATCGGGTCGAGACCTGACGTTGGTTCATCCATGATGATTAACTCTGCGTGATGTGCTAGTGCAATGGCTAGTGAAGCTTTCATCTTCATGCCTTTTGAAAATGTCTTAATTTTTTTGTTTAATGGCAATTCAAATTGATTGATATAGCGTTGAAAAGCCGCTTCATCCCAATTTCTATAGGCTGGTTGAATAATTTTTTTCATTTCCTTTAAGTTTAAATTTTCGTAAAAAATGTTTTCATCGTAGACAAAGCCAATTCGTTGCTTTATTTCTTTCTCATGTTTCTTATAGTCCATGCCAAAAATCGAAATACGTCCACTATCTTGCTGCATTAAATTCATGATTAATTTTAACGTTGTTGATTTCCCTGCACCATTTCCCCCAATAAATCCTGTCACATAGCCTTTTTTCACGTTTATCGAAAAGTCTTTCAACTGAAATTCTTTGAATGTTTTATTTACATTGTGTAGCTCAATAACATTTTCCATCATTCACCCTCCGTATAAAGTAATGTAAGCATTTCCTTTAGTTCAGCCAAGCTAATACCCATTTCTTTACTATTTTGAATAGCCACTACGAGCTTTTCTTCGATTGCTTTCATTTTTCTCTCCTTCACCATCTCCATATTTTGTTCCGATATGAACGAACCTTTTCCAACAATTGAATAAATGAGTCCGTTTTTCTCAAGTTCTTCATAAGCACGTTTCGTTGTAATGACACTAATCTCCAAATCTTTTGCAAGTTGACGCATAGACGGAAGAGACTGACCTTCTTGTAATTCCCCTGTTAGAATCAGCTTTTTGATTTGAGCATAAATTTGCTCATAAATCGGCTCTTTCGAACTGTTTGAAATAATTATTTGCATGCAAATACCTCTTCTTGAAATATTGTATATATACTTTATATACAATATATACACATTACATTTATTTTGCAAGCACAATTGTTATTTTATTCAAAAAAAAGAAAACACGAGGTTGTTAAATCACAACTCTCATGTTTTCGGTAGCAGCATTATTTTGGCAGCGCCAGTGTTTTTTAAAACTTTTCAATTTGACTTTATTGTATTTCTAAAATAAATGTATAAGAAACCGTACCGTTAGCCCACTTCGCTAACACTTCGTAGATATACTTTCCCTTATTTGAAGGAGCAGTGATTTGATTTTCCTCTTGTATTATTTCTTTTACTCGCCCTTCCTCGTTCCATATGTACACTGTAATATCTGGATTTCCTTCGATTTTTATTTCAATTTTTTCGTTTGGATTTACGTAAATGGATTTAATATGTTCTGCCATTTGATTCGGGGAAGCATGATCCGTTTGCACAATTTCAGTGTTTAACCCCTTTTTTCTTTCCCACTCATAACCGCCTTGCTCAATTTGGTGCTCTATTCCGTTTATTATAATTAGACCATCCATAGATGGAGGAAATTCACCTTCGCCTTCTTCCGTTTCTCCATTATTTGAACAACCCATTATTAAAAGTATTGAGCATGTCACAATTATTAAAAGGAATTGTTTTAATCTCAAAAAATCGCCCCTTATCAGCTGATTATAATCTATTATTCATTTCTTCATATACACAATCATTAGCATAATAGTAGATCGTACATAAATCCTCTATGTATCCGTATCAATAACAAAATCCACTTAAATATGCCCAGAAACCCATCCAATTACTGTTTCATTATTTTTGGTAGAAAATTTTCAAGTAGCAATCCACTTAGAGATAGTGCAATAATAACTGTTAAAATTTCAATGATCCATAGCAATGGTCCTTGAAATTCCATTGGTTTAACAATTTGACCCGTCGTAAAAATAATCCCTAAAGCCAAACCAATCGCTATAATATAAAGAAAGATAACCCCAAAAACTTGAATCAATGACATCTTTTTCAGCTGATCTTTATGGTGAATGATTTTATAAATAATTATCCATATTAATGCTATTATTAGCAAAACACCGTATACTTGTGACCACATATGTATCTCCCTACATTTTCTGACCTAATCCCTAATATCCTTGAAATAGTTATTTTGCAAGGTCCTATTCTAATCGAACTACTTTTTACGCTTTATTGTTTTTTTAAATGCACTAGGGTCTTCTACATAGCTTCCTACAACCCAACCGCAATCTGTACAAATTAAATGACTACCAAAGCCCATCTTTTTATATGGTGACACCGTTGCATAACCTGATTGTTTACCTTGTCCGATTTCCTTTCCACCACACTGAACGCAAACCATTTCATGTGAATTCTGCATATCATCCCCTCCTCCTCTTATATACGAAAATACCTTAAATAAGATTCAATAAGTTGTAATACCAACTCCTATCTACACCAATCAAGAAAAAAGCAATCCTTTTTTGAAGGATTGCCTAGGTTATTTCAGTATGAACAATGGATGATTCCTAAACTTTTAGTAGGTCCTACTCATATTTTAAGCTTTAAAAATTGGGACAACACGAAGTATATGATGAATGTATTGATCGCCAATATTACAACATCAAAATACATATTAAGCATTCCTAATTCAAATATTTGGAAAACCGAAACCGCTTCATTCCCTTTAAATATAATCCATTTGAAAGGAATTCCCAAAAAAATGCAATTACTAAACTGAATGAAATCCTGTTATTTCTGGTCATCATTTTTCTCCACTTGACCTTACTTTTTTTATGAAACCCTAATTGTAATTAAGCTATTCAACGGTTGAACGACATCCTAATTACTACTCCAATTTCTCATTAACAAAATAATGGCTATCAAAATAAGCAATAATGCAATCTTCGAAACTACATCCATCCAAAATAGATTTTGACATACAATCGTACCCCTAATCTATAACGCCAATGAATTTTCATCAATTTGTTCTTCTGATAGTACCAGGAATTCATGTCGTTAATGTGGTCGATTGTACTCTTTTTCCAGCAGATTGATAATTCTTCAATCCTACAAACATGGAATAAAGAAAAACAATATTCCAATCAATATTAAACAAAATCATAGAATCATTTTTTCTCTAGAAAAGCATATTTATCCGTATTATTATTAAGGCTTTCCAACTTCCTTTTGATACAATTAATACCACAGGCTCAGAATAGTTTGATAATTATTTAAAAAACCTACTGAACTAAGTATCAATAAAACCATTAGTATGAAAGGAGGGATCAATCATTTTGATAAAAGTAATTCGAAAGATTGGTTATTTTAATTGTATTTTAGTAGGTTTAATTTCATTTTTATGGATTAGTGTATTTTTTATAGGTGATTTGTTTGGTGTGTATGCCTGGACACTACTCAAGTTAGTATTACCTTTCTTAGGAGTAGTGGGATTGTTAATAAATATGGTCTTCTTGATCATAACAATAATCAAAAAGAAAAGAAGTATAAAGCTCTTTTCTAATTTCATGATAAACATAGTAATCGCTTTTCCTTTGTTAATGACTTTGAATTTTATTTCTTTTGCTTATCCAAATACTCTCCAAAAGACTAAGCCTTCTCTCACTGTAAATTGGCCTTTTACTGAACAAACCGTAGTTGGTTGGGGTGGCGATAGTGTCAATGATAATTTGCCACACGCAACATGGGCATCAGAAAGATGGGCATATGATTTAGTAATGGAACCTTATAATATCAATAGTGTTGATAATAACGATTTTGGCATATGGAATAAAGAGGTTCATTCACCTGTCTCTGGAACAATCATTGCTGTTTACGACGACGACGACGACATTACACCAGGATTAGAAGATTTTAATTCGATGGAAGGAAATCATGTATACATCAAAATAAAAGAGACTGGCACTTACCTTTTACTTAACCATTTGAAAAAAGATAGCGTCTTAGTTGAGGTAGGTGATACAGTAAAAACAGGTGATATCTTGGGTCGCGTTGGGAATAGTGGCTCAACTTCTGAGCCTCATTTACATATTCATCATCAAAGACAAGACCCAACTGAAGTAAAGTTTCCTGTGCTAGCAGAAGGACTACCTTTGTATTTTAAAGATATTAATGGAAGCTCTATGCCTCAAAAAGGTGATATCATAACACCCGAATATTAAGTGACAACTGACTTTAAGGTCGGAATAATTAGTATTGTACTGCACAAGACGTACGCCGTAACAAACAGTTTAGAGCGAAGGCTACGGCTTACGATGTGCCTACGGAAAGCTCTTATATTTTAACAGAAAATTTCCTCATTGTTAGTGATTAAATAGCAATATTCTCATGGGGATATATGTTTATATTCTAATATTTCAATTTCGAACCCATGATTACACTTCAACCGATTAAGCTTTTCACTGTCACAGGATGGGGAAATTCTTACCTTAACTAGGTCTTCTTTATATTCATCGCCATTTTCAGAATCAATTTTAATTCTTACAGAAACATCATAGGAATGATTGTCATTGTAAGTTATATCAACGATCCTCCTCCATTCCCAACCAAAAAACGAACCCTTCCCGTACTCTTTTATGACTCTTTTATCAATAGTCGGGAATATTATATCTGAAATAATATCCTCTGTTGTGACATACATTTCTTCTACATTTGAAATGGTTTCTGATTTAACAATTTGCTTTGGAATAAATATCAAAAATAATAATCCTAATAAAATTAAGTATTGCTTTTTCATTAAAATTCACCTCAGATTTGACCTTACTTCCTATTCTTTGCATATTGTTATTTTTTATTTAACTGCATCAATACAAAAAGAAAACGTTCCTACTTGTTATAGGAACGCACACGTTAAAATACATTTATTCACTTTTTTAACCTCTTCAAATTTTTCCGTAAATAGCATTTATACCAAACTAAATTGCACAAGAAACCATCGCTGTATTAACACAACATCAAAGGTAAACACATCCCTTCGGCAGATTGCATACTATATTTTATAATGCGCGAGAGGATTGAGGTATATGTACTACCCTTATTACGGTAATACCACAATGTATAATTATAGTTATCAACCTGTGTATTGGACTTATCCCAATCAGCTAGTCGGTGATAATCCTTTATTAATAGAAGAGAACATCTTAAAGGATTATGGGCCTAGCCCCTTTGTTGCTGATATAGAAAAGATGACTAAACAAAACAATACTTTTCGAACTGCTTTATGGACAGGTAAGCATTTACAAATAACTTTAATGTGTATTAATGTTGGTGAAGATATTGGATTGGAAATACATCCTGATGTTGATCAGTTCTTATGTATCGAAAAAGGGCAGGGAGTCGTTCAAATGGGACCAAGCAAAAACAATTTGAACTTCCAAAGAAATGTTCGTGAGGATTTTGCGATAATGGTGCCTGCTGGAACATGGCATAATGTAACAAATACAGGACATGAACCATTAAAACTTTACAGTATTTACGCTCCCCCTAACCATCCATTCGGTACTATACATGTAACGAAAGCTGATGCGAGAGAATAGGTCATAGAATTGTTAAGAAGATTTTAGTAGAACAAAGCATTAAAAGACCACTTCAAGATAGGCGGTCTTTTTGTTATGTAACGGATATAATGAGGTGATCAAAATCAAATTCTAATCATGTTTTCTATTAATCTTTTAAACATTCTCTTAATAATTAATATATAATCAAACATCTGCAGAAATGTGATTGCTTTTTAATTATCGCCAAAAAACTCTTTCAACCTCCTGATCACCTGAGCATGTTTTTTGTTATGTGGATACCGAGTTTCACCCTCATTTTCCTTTATGTGTGTTGATCTGGGTATTATTGTATAATTCTATTCCTATTCCTATTCCTATTCCTATTCCTATTCCTCAACTCTTCCATAAAAATTCATCGTATGAAAAATGTGAATTTATAGATTAAAACGCAAATCACCCTTTCTATCATTAAGATTGAATAAAATTAGTTAACCAACATGCCTTCAATAACATATTGAAACTAATTAATCTTTGGTGTAAACTTACACACAAGAAGTAATTTTATATTTTAATATCAATTTGATATGGGGGCATATGTAAAATGAATCGGCTTATAAAAAATATTTTGTTGTTATTTCCAGTCCCGTTCTTATTTCATTTTTACGAATATAATAGCCACCTTGCTAAGCATGACGCTGATTTTTTATTTCCGATATTTCTATTGTTCATAATTGTTGTAGGTATCTCATCGAGAAACATTAAATTGCCTTTGTTCTTAGGAGTAAATTTTATTATGACCGTAATTTCTTTGATATTTGGCTATTTTTTAATAGTTGATGACGGGGGATGGTTTAAACCCATTGGAAGAGATAGCGCGATAATATTTATTGCCATTGTTTATATTTTAGGACAATTAATAGTAAGAGAAGTTAGCAAGATCCTTCTAACAAACAAAGTAAAAGATAAATATTAAACTGAAAGAAGCAATAATTAAAGTAAAAAAACCTAATTTTTCGGTATTGTAAGCGAGAAATTAGGCTTTTTCTTCTTAATGCCAGTCATTTATCATTGTCTTTCATCATCAATTATAATCTAATCTTAACCTCAGTACCGTCCTGCGCTTTGACATCTACTAGCACAACTCCCTTATTGTTTTTAAGTTCCTTGACGATTGGCTTTAGCATTTCTTTATCTATTAGTGGAAAAGTAAAGTCTACTTTATTTTTTTCAAAGTACTCTTTTGTCCATTTGTTTACACATTTCTGTAAAAGTTTTGAAGACAAAATTGAAAGTACAATGTTTAACATAGCATATGGAACTGGGATGATTAATCGAACGCCTTTTGCTTTCACATTTACATGCATCATAAATAAATCACTACTCAATGATGACTGAAACGGTATCCCCGTTTGCCGATTTAACATCAACAATTTGGCCATCTAATTCGTTTTCGATCGCTTCAATAAGTAGGCTTATGTCTATATCTTTCACGTATTTTTCCGCTTGAGGAATACTCGCTGCGATACCGTGACCAGCCATTAATACGGCCTTAACAAGTTTTATCGGCAAGTTGACCGTGACGTTATCATTTTCAGCTGATACAACACGAACTTTTAATGTTTTATCGAAATATTTAGTGGATTTTTCTAAAAGCTGATTACCTGTTTCTTCTTTCTCTTTTAATACTTGAATCAGTTCTGCTCCCTGATCTGCATCAAGCTTTCCTTCTTGCACCATTGCTAACACTCTTGCAATTTCTTCTTTCATGACAGATTCCTCCTATACCTCTTTTAATAGTTTAATGGCTTCTTCTGATGTAATTTCGCCATTTTCCAACATCGTTACAATTTTTTTCTCGTCTACTTCATTTTTCTTCTTTTGCTCATATCCAAGAGATGAAATAATATCTGTTAACTTGCCTCGAACCGTTGGATACGAAATCCCCAATTCTTTTTCAACTTCTTTGATATTCCCTCTGCATGTTAAAAATACTTCCACAAAATGAAGCTGTTCCTTTGATAAGGATGCCAGCTTAGATAATTCAAACTCATTTTCAATCGTCGTGTGACAATGAGAGCAGTGCAACTTTGTAATTTTCAATGTTTTACTGCAGACAGGACAATCTGTAATTACTTTATAAGCCATAATGAACCCTTCCTTTTTGTTGATTCGTTTTTATTATACAACAATTAATTAAAAACACAAATAATAAAATCAATTATTTTATAACCAAAAACTAATAATATTAATTTCAACTTTAATATTATTGATTTTCGATTTTTTTCATTTAATCCGTACTAAATTTTCTATAATGGCTGAAATTGTAGATAGCCCTCTTGATGGAAATAACTGGTTACGTAATAAGCGTGATTACTTTGGCTTTGAAATAATGATTTAGCAGTAAATTGAGGAGGCCCTAGCTTATATTTCAGTAATTCTAAAATGAGGCGCTATTGTTGAATATAATTTTTACTTTTTAGCAAATTTTCATATTTCGAAAATTAAACAACCATACTTTAATCCCGTCCTAATTTTAGAACGGGGTCGTAATCATAATATGTTATTACTCCCCTTACTATTTGATAAGTGTATCTACACATAGACATAGCTAACAAAATGAAATAATATGTTTTATGAGCTTTATGTTTGTACAACGAGAGGTGAATTAGTTGATAAAAGATATATTACAACTAAAAAGTGTTTCAGTTTTCCTAGTGCTTCTAAATTAATAATTTTTTTAGAAGCGAGGAATTAATATATGAACAAAGATAATCTATTTAGTAAATCATTTTTTTTACTTTTTGTTAGTAACTTTTTTATTTTCATCGGATTTGAAATGATTATTCCGATTTTGCCTGCACACTTGGCCAGTTTAGGAGCTTCAACACTTCAAATTGGTTTAGTGACGAGTTTATTTACTTTGGGTGCTGTGATTATCAGACCATTTGTAGGCTACTACTTAATAAATGGGCAAAGAAAAATACTTGCACTATTCGCAAGTAGTGCATTACTCATCATTACGCTATTCTATCCAATCGTTAGCTATGTTTGGATTTTTCTCTTATTCCGTTTTCTTCATGGTTTAGTATGGGGCGTCTCGACCACTACTAACAGTACGCTCGTAGTAGATGTAATCCCAAAAAATCGTTTAGGTGAAGGTATGGGTTACTTTTCAATTTCGACTACAGTTGGGGCTATTATTGCACCGAGTATGGGGATATTACTATACGACGCTTTTTCTTTTGATGTGCTCGTTTGGTCTGCAGCATTGCTTACCTTACTAGCTATTTTATCATTGAAATTCGTGTATACATCAGCGCCAGCTAAACGTATTAGACCACCTTTTCAATTTGGCGCAATGATCTTTGAAAAAGAGATTTGGTTTATTGCTTTATTGGGCATAATAACCTCATTTTCCTTTGGTTCAATTCTTACTTTTTTAGTTCTTTTCGGTCAAGAAATGGACTTAGACCAGATTTTCTTATTCTTTCTTGTGAATGCGGTTGTGTCGACGATTCTTCGTCCGTTTACTGGTAAGTGGTATGACAAAAACGGTCCGTGGTCTATTATCATCATATCTTCATTTATGGGATTCCTGTCCCTTATTATCCTGTCCTATGCAAACAACCATATTCTTCTTATTATTTCAGCGATATTGTTTGGAGCCGGCTATGGAACAATTATGCCTTGTTTACAAACGTGGGCAGTTCAAAAAGTTAGTACAGAAAAAGTTGGCTCGGCTAATGGAACCTTTTTTTCTAGCTTTGATATAGGCGTTGGCAGTAGTGCGCTGCTTTTAGGCTTCTTAGCAAATTGGTTTAGTTTAAGTATGATTTATAGACTTGTAAGTATTAGTTTTCTCATCGTAGCTATTCTCGTCTTTTATGATTTCAAAAAGACCGATAAATCTTTCCGATAAACTGCTACTTGTAATAAAAAACACATCTCACCATTTTTTCCTGGAGAGATGTGTTTTTTTAGATAATCATATTACCTCGCCCTCTTTATTCGCCAGATAATAACTACCGCAATTGCAATTAAAAACAGAGTGGGTAATATCTTCGAGGCTAAATTTATCCAATGAAATGGGGCTTTTTGAACATAAACAGCTTTCATCCATTGCTTTTCATCTGCAACAGCAATCGCCAATTCAGTGGATACACCTTTTATCTCATAATATTTCGTTCCTTTCGGATACGAGTTAGAAGCATTTCCATAGTAATCCCCTATCTCATTAGGTTTCGTTTTCACTTGCCCTATAACATTTCCTATATCAACTTCAAGTACACTTTCCTCCGTAACTTCGTAAACATTCCCATCCCAAACAACAAAAGAATAAGCCCAAGTTAGAGCTTGAGCAGAGGTAATAGATGTAAAGATTAAAAGTAAAAATAACAATAATATCCGCTTCATAGCTAATCCCCCCATTATTTTAAGAAGCAAATTCCTTATGTACTTAAGTAAAACTATAGATATTCACAATATTTGGTTTAATATAATATCAGGCTTGTTGATTAGGGATTTATTGTACAACCCCACAGCTTCCTCATAAAAATTTATCGTATAAATAATGGCCATTTTATAGATTGCAGCGAAGGGCTACTCGACTCCCGCGGGAAAAGCGAGACCCTGCACGGAGCAAAGCGGAGGAAGCGGCTCGGCGCTCGCCCGCAGGAAAGCGAGTAGCCCGTAGCGGAAATCCACCTTTTCTATCATTAGTATTGGATAAAGTCGGTTAATCAACACGTCTGATATAATATGTTACAATGATTTTTGTTTTTAGTGATCAAGTGAAATGAGGTTTAATAAATGAGTTTTCTTCAGCTAATGAATGTCCAAAAAGCGTACAATTTGCAGCAACCTATACTAAAAGAAATTAATATGAGTGTTGAAAAAGGCGAATTCTTTGTGTTAGTAGGTCCGTCTGGTTCAGGAAAAAGCACACTTCTGCGCCTTATTGCTGGATTGGAAAATATGACGAGTGGCACGATACAAATGAATGGAAAAACACTAGATACGGCTTCCCCTCAAGAACGAAATCTATCCATGGTTTTTCAAAACTATGCGCTATACCCTCATCTTACAGTAGAACAAAATATTTTATTTGGTTTAAAAAGAAAGAAAATTCATAAACAGGAGCAGCAAAAACGTTTACAAGAATGTGTGGAACTGCTTGAGCTGACTGATTATTTACATCGGAAACCAAAAGCTTTATCTGGTGGCCAACGTCAACGTGTTGCGCTTGCACGAGCAATTGTAAGCCAATCTCCGCTTTGTTTGATGGACGAACCTTTATCTAGTTTGGATGCAAAATTACGCACACAAATGCGGACTGAAATCAAACAACTGCAAAAAAAGTTAGGCATCACAACCATTTATGTAACCCACGACCAAACAGAAGCAATGACAATGGGCGATCGAATTATGGTCTTACATAATGGATGTATCCAACAAATTGGAACACCTTTAGAATTGTACAATCAGCCCAAAAATCAATTTGTCGCAAGTTTTATTGGCTCTCCTACAATAAACTCGGCCACTGCAGTGCTAGAAGATTCTACACTCATTATTGAAAACCAATTTAAAATGAAGCTTCCAACTGCTGTTTGTACACGTTTACCTCAGCATAAACCATTGACGATCTGTGTTCGTCCAGAGCATCTCCAAAAAGGGGATGTTTTGCATCTTCCTATTGTAAATATTGAACAGCTAGGACACGAAACACATATCATTGTTCAATTGGCAGATCGGACATGGACGATTAAATGGAGTGGCCAACATAGTTTTGAAATCGGTGAAATCCTTTCACTCCAACCTCAACATCTATTATTTTTTGATGCGGAAACAGAAGGATTATTATAATTTTTCTGTTCAATATAAAAAGTACTTGCCCGTTTGCGAGTACTTTTTTATTTCACATTTAACTGTTTTTATATGATTAAAGCGTTTCGTATATTATTTGCCCCATTTGAGATACATCATAATCACCCAGTGCGGCTACATCTGATTGGAAATCTGCTAAATTTAATATCTCTTTCACTATTTCAATCAAATGTTCGTTTTCAGGTGTTTTTAATAGGACAATATCATAACGTTCTTTAATCAGTGGTATAAAATCAACCTCTATGAGTTTAGATATTTTTTCAATTCCTATTGCAATATCTGCATGTCCTTTTGCCACAGCAGAAGCCACATCTATATGGCTCTTTTCTTCTTCGTTATAGCCTTCAATAGATGATGGAGAGATCTGATGAATACGTAATTGTTCATCTAGTAAAGTTCGAGCACCAGAGCCCTTCTCACGGTTCATCAATTTTAGTGGTTTCGTCTTAAAATCATCAAATGATTGAATTTGCAATGGGTTCCCTTTTTGAACATAAAAGCCTGCTCGGCGTGTAATCAAATTGATGAGAACATAAGAGTGACTCACAAAAATCTTTTTTAGATAAGGCGTATTGTAGTCTCCTGTATCACCGTCATACAAGTGTAAACTAGCAATATCACATTCTCCGTTATACAGCGCCATGACACCATTAAAGCTACCTTCATGTGAGCGCAATACTTTGTTTGATTGTTTTTTCTCAATATATTTCCCTAATAAATCTAATACTAAATCTTGTCCACTAATAATAATTCTATTATTTTTTGTTGTAAAAGTAGTTGGTGCAGGAGACGAAGCAGGAGTTACTCCAGTCTTGCCCTTTTGAATATATAATTGTAAATCTGCTCGATCCACCCGCATTTGTCGACCTACACGAAAAACAGGTAAATCCCCCTTTTTCACCAAATCATAGATAGTTAGTTTTGATACTTTTAATAATTGTGCAACCTCTTCAATCGTATAGGAATGTTCTTGTGACACGTAAAAAATCTCCTCCTATGTTTCTATTAATTTCATAGTAACGTATTTATGACATTTTTAACATCTTGAAAGTTTTTAACAATTAGCTATTTCATTTTCATACATAACTCATTATAATTAGTTATGTCTTGTTATAACGAGTTATAAAAGGAGTAACATCAAATTGAAAAAATTTAATAGTTTATTCGCTTCATTATTACTACTTGTCGGCATTTTAGCAGGTTGTGGTAACCAAGAAAGTAACAGCAACACAAACGAGCAAGTTGAATTAACGATTTCCGCAGCAGCTAGTTTACAAGAATCATTAGAGGAACTTCAAAAAAACTATGAAAAAGAACATTCTACTATTAAAATTACATATAACTTTGGGGGTTCTGGTGCATTACAACAACAAATTTCTCAAGGTGCTCCTGTAGATCTTTTCTTTTCAGCAGCCGAAGATAAGTTTGATGAGCTAGTAAGCAATGGGGCAATTGACCAAAAACAAGGAACGGATCTTTTAGCGAACGAATTAGTGTTAGTGGTTCCTAAGAAAAATGAAAAACACATTCAATCATTTGAAGACTTAAAAAATGCCGATAAAATTGCTATTGGTACACCTGAAACGGTCCCTGCTGGCAAATACGGTGTAGAAACATTGCAAAACATGGATATTTGGGAAGAGTTACAATCAAAAGTTGTGTATACCAAAGACGTACGACAAGTTCTTACTTATACAGAAACTGAAAACGTTGATGCAGGTATCGTTTATAAAACTGATGCCCTTGTATCCGAAAAAGTCGATATCGTGGCTACAGCAAAAGAAGATACACATACACCCATTATTTATCCTGTAGGTGTTATCAAAGATAGTAAGCATATAAAAGAGGCAGAGGATTTTTATAATTATTTACAAAGTGATGAGGCACTGAAAGTATTTAAAAAGTACGGTTTTCAAGGAGCTCATTAATTGATGAGTAGCGATTTCTGGTCACCGCTTAAACTTTCTATTGAGATTGCTATTGTAGCAGGAATAATTGTAATTGTAGCAGGTACTTTGTTTGGTAAATGGATGGCAAAACGAGATTTCAAAGGGAAGTTAATACTAGAAACTGCATTACTTTTACCAATGGTGTTACCCCCTACTGTAATAGGTTTCCTTCTCATTATCATTTTCGGCAAAAATAGCATATTTGGTGAGTTAATTATATGGCTATTTGACCAACCAGTAATGTTTACATGGTGGGCGGCAGTCATTGCCGCTACTGTTGTGGCATTTCCTTTAATGTATCAATCGGCAAAAACGGGATTTGAAGCTGTTGATGAGGACATTGAGAACGCTGCACGAGTTGATGGTGCTAACGAATGGCAAGTCTTTTTCTTCATTTCTATTCCTCTTGCATTAAAAGCACTCGTGTCAGGTGGAATTTTAAGTTTCACAAGAGCTTTAGGCGAGTTTGGAGCAACCTTGATGTTCGCCGGAAACCTTCCAGGCAAAACACAAACGATGCCCCTTGCTATTTACATGGCGATTGATTCCGGTAAGATGTCACTCGCTTGGTCATGGGTGATTTGTATGATCGCTATTTCCTTCCTAATGCTTTTAATCGTTCATCTCATGAAAGCATAAATGTAAAAGGCTATATTACTTGAGAAACGACAAAAATGAACTGCCCCGTAAAAGTTGGACGCTAACTTTACGGGGCCTTTTTTATGGTAAAAGTATGTGCTGAACAACGTATTCTCGTTACTCTATTTGAGTTAGAAATTATTTTATAAAGTAATAATAAAGCTTTTAATTTTGATATAAAAATATAAGAGGCTCGCTACAATATATTGTAGCGAGCCTCTTTATAGTTGTTTAATTCTTTTTCAACTAAGCACCCATTAGCACATAAAGATTTAAAATAAAGTTTTTTGATTTAAATTCCGCTATTATTAACTGTATTTTTTTGAAACTACAAATTCGGTAATTGGCATAGTTATCCAAGCCAGTCCAATAACAATTACAAGTGGGATATTCCTTATATCATTCATTGCAGTTACTCTTTCCGAAACAACTAAGACGATTATCATCAATAAAAGTAATAGATAATAACTAATTTTTGAACTTAAAAGCGTTACATGTTTCTCTAACTCATCTTTTTCTCCTTCGTGTTTCCCTTCCATTTCACCCCAAGTAATAGATTGGAATAAAAAACCAATCCCTAAAAATATAAAGAAGAGTGTAGAAGCATTAATTATTTCTTTTGTAATCCATTCATATATCCCATATCCACCAATTACAATAACAAG
The DNA here is from genome assembly GCF_044762775.1 of Lysinibacillus sp. NPDC096418. NCBI lineage: Bacteria > Bacillati > Bacillota > Bacilli > Caryophanales > Bacillaceae > Lysinibacillus > Lysinibacillus sp. NPDC096418. The sequence goes on along the minus strand of NZ_JBIWEY010000034.1, from coordinate 18,958 downwards.
AACTAAAGAACAGATTAAACTAACCTTTTTTACAGTTGTCATTTCTTCTCATTCCTTTCATTATTAAAAACAAATAACTCTTCGATAGGAAGACCTAAAACATAAGATAAATTAAATGCCAATTCTAAACTTGGGTCATATTTATTATTTTCAATGGCATTGATTGTTTGCCTAGTCACATTACACAAATCTCCTAATTTCCCTTGTGAAAAGCCCTTCTTTTCTCTATATTCCTTAATTCTATTTTCCATCATTGAGCCACCTTTAGATTTTGTAAGGTGTAAAACATTCTTTACACCCATATTATAAAATAAGGCAAACAAGGTGTCAAACATGTTTTACACCTTGTTTACCTTATTTACTTACCATTGTTCATTATTGTACTAACCTCCCGTTCAAGAAGATTTAAACAACTTTATTATTTTCCAAAGGACTTTATTGTAATTTAAACATCTTTTTTTCTCTTAACATATTTATTGAAACGATTGTCAATTGCGTGAATAGCTAGTTCCAACGCTTTAATCCTTCTTTCTAAAAGCGTTCTTTGGGGACTACCAGCCTTTGACTTAACATAAATATTCTCAATTGATGGCAATAAACCAGCAAGAACATTGCGAGCTTCTGCTAAATCTTCCTCGGTGTAAAAATGGGGCTTTTGATTCCAAGTATTTTCTAGCATTGCTAAGCCGATGCAAACAGCTTTAAGCCGTTTCTTTACTAACGTAGTATTTGCGCCTTTCTGAGTCATCTGGGACAAGGCTTTTTCAAGCTTACTGATTGTCGATTGCAAAGATTTTATTGATTCCAGTTTATAGGGATTAGATAAATTTTCCATAATCGTGCTATCCTTTCTTTGTTTCAGAATTATTTCGCTTGATATTCGATAAAATCGTTAAGAACCTGATTTCACTCGCAATATTTTAACACAAATAATTAACTATCTTAGAAAGGAATTCTCAATAATTTGGTACTTGTTGAGCACTAGTTAAATAACGATCTGCCACTAAACTCCACATTCTTAATAAACGTATCTATTTCATTTTCTAATTCCTGTAGAAAAAGCTTGATAATTATTTACATCAATTATCCAATATGAAATCTCATTACTCGTAGGATTTTCAAGTGGCTCTGTGGATTTAATGAGTTAGATGATAAAGGGTTTCATTTCACTCGCAAGCTATACTCATTATTGAACTAATCTCCCCTGTTAACACATGAAGCGATTGTCCTAATTGAACAATCGTCTCCATAACCACAAAAGCAAAATGTAGAATCTGTGGATGTTTCAGTTCTTTTTGTAGAAAAAAGTTGGTGCATCGTCTACATTTTTTAACCAGCGATGTTCTTGATCATTTATATTCACTTTAACCCAAACATCTCCTTGGTCTTCTTTTTCAGAGGTTCGATACCAAGTAATCGTTGAACCAACCACTTGAGGTGTATTATCTATTTTATTGTTCTTTGGAAAAGTAAGTTGCCTTTGTTCTCCTGATTCAATATTAATTATATATAACGCTGTAAACATAGTTGGAACTGGTCCCAATTTCCACGCTTTGTTTTCTTTTGCCCGAGCAACAATTATTTCATTTGGAGAAAGCCATTCCAAATCTAGGTCTACATATCCTTTAGGTGTATAGTCCTTTTGTTTATTCACTGTAGGAATCTCGGTAACAGTGGTACTTTTGTTTACAACAAAAAATCTTCCTTCACCCGATATGAAGGCTAGCTGATTTTTTGTAGGAGCCCACTTTATCCATTTTTTATACCCAAGCATTTTCCCAATAACTTGAAAGTGCTCTCCAGCAGATGAAAGTACAGCTAATGTATTGCTATCATTGGACCAAGCCAAAGTAGGTGTTAATAGAAAGCTAACCCAACTTCCATCGAGACTCCACTTAAAATAATCTGCATCAATTGCAAATAAGTCGGTTGAATTTGTTTGAATGGTGTAAAAAGGCTTGATTTTATTCGTATCTAGATTGGCATCTACGGGCACTTTAAAAAGACGAACTGGTTCCCATCCAGTAGGAAGCAAATTAGATTGAGATGAAACGATAAATGCTTTTCCGTCGGGGAACCATTCAAAATCGCTAACACCTAGAGATACATTTTTAAAGCCGTGTGGTCGCCCATTTTTTGTATTTGTAACATTTAGGACACCGCGAGAAATGTACGCTAGTTGATTGGATGTTGGTGACCACTTAATTTCATTTGTTTCAATTATCGGATACGGCTGATAGCTTTCCTTTTTCTTCAAATCATAAATATACAAATACGCTTTCTCACCATTCTGGTCTCCAGCTAAATAGGCAAGAAACTGACCGTCTTTTGACCACTTTGGAGAAGAAGCATACCGACCTGTTGTAAGCTGTATTTCTTTGTCGCCCTCTTTTATCCAAAGTTGATGGTCTCGTATAAAAGCAGCTTTAAGAAGAACTTCGGCCGAAGAATCTAATGAAAGATTAAAACTAACGAATACTATTAATAATAAAATCCTAATTGCCATTAATCAGACCTCCTTATTATAGGGTGTCCTTATGAAAGGCATAAATTCGTCCTTCAAACATAACAAATGCTGGTACCATTTAGTGACAATTCAATCCTTTTGTCCAGGAATGTTTCCAATGCTAATTTGTGGTTCCATTATTAATAATCATTCTTTTCATTGTTCCCACCTTCCATTAACCTACGTGGTTCACTGAATAGCAACAACCATAAAAAAAGATGTAGTCGGTTCTACTACACTGAACCAACTACATCTCTTCTCTTTAGCCTCCACTAATTGGTGGAATAAAGGCGATTGTATCCCCTTCTTTTACTACTGTTGTTTCTGTTGCAAACTCCTCATTTACCGCTGTCATGACGTGTTGTAAAGAAACTTGTGGATATTGCGTTTCCATCCATTCTTTAATTTGCCCAACTGTCTGATCTGCCAAATCTACACTTAATTTTGACTCACCGATTACTTCTTGTAAGTGAGCAAACAATAATATATTAATCATCTAATCCCTCCTCAATTGTAGGTGGGTTTCCTTTTGGATAAGGGACATTTTCTAGTTGATCGCCAATCCATTCGGTCCCATCTTCCCAATGCTCTTTTTTCCAAATCGGTACAATTTGTTTAATTCGATCAATCGCAAATTCATTTGCTGCATAGGCCACTTTACGATGTGGTGATGAAACTGCAATGACTACGGCAATATCCGAGATTTCTAAATGACCGATACGGTGCGTAATCGCAACTTTCACTTCTGGCCATTGCGCTTGTATTTCTTTGGAAATTTGTTCAAACATTTTAATAGCCATTGATGGATAGGCTTGATATTCCAAATGAAGTGTTTTCTTTCCTTGTGTCATTTCACGTACTGTTCCGATGAAAACAGTAATTGCACCGGCGTTTCGATCGATTACTTTTTTTCTTACTTCTTCAACATCAATTGGTTGATCTAAAATTTCAAATAACGATGTAGTCATGATTTTCTCCTCATTTCTTGCATTAAAAAATCTATATATTGTGCTTTTTCGTTAATTGAAAAAGTTGGATAATCTAGTGATATATCTAGTGGATATGTCGGCCAATAAAGAACACAGACGATATTGGTTACTTGTTGTAGCAATGATTGATCTTCCGCTTGCCGCAACAGAACAACCTTCGGGTAATGTTCTTTTTTATAGCCTTCAATTAAAATAAGATCCATTTCAATGGATGAATAGATTGCTAATATATCAGCAAGTTGCCAGTTACTTTGGTGAATACTCATGCGCAATGTACCTGCACCTTCAACTGCTGTAATACTTGCACCTGCTTGCTCATGGCGAACACTATCCTTTGAACTTTCTATCATTGGGATACCGCCATGTCCATGATGCTTGATTGTACCTACACGGAAGCCTTCAGTAGTAGCGTGTGCAATAAGTTGCTCCATTATCGTTGTCTTGCCACTATTTTGATAGCCTACGACTTGTAAGATTTTTCGATCGTGCCCCAAGGCCATTCACTTCCTTGCAAATCTTCTAACAATAAGACTACTACTTGCATACCTTTTTCATATCCACGAGAACCTCCTGGTAATACAATAAACGCATTGGCTTCTGCTAAAGAAGAAACCGCACTAGACTTATCAAAACCAGACGGAATTGCTACTAATTGGCCGTTCTCGTAATATGCGCTTGCACGTATAAAACGAGTGAATGGATTCGGTTTTTTAAAGTCCGCACCTAAAATAGCCTGTTCTCTACGTAAATGTGGTTGTTTATTGCCGAATGCAGTCCGAATAATAGGTCGAGTAAATAGTTCAAAACCTACATAGCACGCTGATGGATTACCTGATAGACCAAATAATAATTGACCATTTCGAGCAGCAACCGTAGTGACACTTCCTGGGCGCATCGCCACTTTATTAAAAAGTACGTTTGCGTCAATAGCTTTATAAATGTCAGGTAAGTAATCATAGTCCCCTACCGACACGCCCCCAGTTGTTATCAAAATATCTACTTCTTGTAGGGCTTGCTTTACTACGTCAATACATAAGTTTAGATCATCGCTAAATTTCCCAAAGTATTTGGCGCTGGCCCCAGCACGTTCAATTTGCGCCATTATCATATAGGCATTACTATTTCGAATTTTCCCTGGCTGTAAGGATTCACCTGGTTCTAGTAATTCACTACCTGTCGCTATCACGCCTACGATAGGTTTTCGATAAACAGGTACTTGATCATACCCAAAAGTAGCAAGTAATGCGACAACCCCTGGATTAATAGTTTGTCCTTTTTCAATCAGGATGGCCCCTTTTTGAACGTCTTCTCCTTGATATGAAATATTTGTTCCTGCTTCATAAGAGCGTTTAATTGACATATATGGTTGATTGTCTTCTTCAAATGTGTGCGTTAATTCTAACATTACGACTGCATCACATCCTTTTGGGATAGGCGCTCCTGTCATAATGCGTACCGCTTCTCGGTGACCCACTTCATTCTGGAAAACATAGCCTGCACCAATTCCCCCTACTACTTTAAAGGTTATTGGATTATCTGATGATGCCTCTTGACTATCAATTGAGCGAATCGCAAAGCCATCATAAGGTGAACGATCAAAAGCTGGTACATCTTGGTCTGCAGCAACATCTTCTGCTAAAAAACGCCCATATGCTTGCTGTAGCGAAACGATTTCAACTTTTTCTTTGAAAGCAAACTCCATTACTCGACTAACAGCTTCTCCTACAGCAATTGGATTTCTTTTTTCTAACATTTGAAACACTCCTTTATCCAAGCAAACGATAATAAATGGTTTTTGCTTTTTGTATATCTTGTATCCCATGAAGTACAACACGTCCATCTTGGAAAATCACTAGTCGGTAATCTTCAGCTTGGCAAGCTAATAAATAAGGATTTTTTTGAATATCACCATAGGGACGAAGTTGGACAGCAAGCTGATCGAGATTATAATAAATCGGTTTAGGTGGACGAATTTGAATAGCATCGCGGCCACATAATATATCTAATTTTGTTTGATTTTCATATGACAAATACGGATAGGTCGGGCTTTTACCACAAGAAGGGCAATCACTACTACGGATTTTTTCCACATTTATTTCATAGTGTTGATTTTGCCAAACATCAAAAGTGAGGTAATTTTTTCGTAAAGCCTCTTCATCGCCTACTAAAAGTTTTAATACTTCTGCGACCTGATACGCAGCTACGATTTGAACAGTTGGACTAATGATGCCTACTGTATCGCATGTCATTCCTGTATTCGGAATGGCTTTAAGTAAACAATGTAAACAAGGTGTTTTACCTGGCACAATCGTATAAGTTGCACCATAACTACCAACACAAGAACCATAAACCCATGGAATTTGATATTTTTGTGCAAGGTCATTCATCATAAAGCGAACATCAAAATTATCTGTTGCGTCAACCATAACATCTACGTCTTCAAGCAGTGGTAGTATACGCTCAGTACATGCATCAAGAATTGATTCGTTGATTTCTACTTCTGAATTAATACTTTGGAGACGTTTTTTGGCAGCGATGACTTTCGGAACTTTCTCTTTAGCATCTTGTTCGGTATATAGTTGCTGTCTTTGTAAATTACTCCACTCTACATAATCACGATCTATAATCGTCAGCTTCCCTATGCCTGCTCTTACAAGAGCCTCTGCGCAAGCACTTCCCAATGCACCTACACCAATTAGAAGGACATGTTTCTGTCTTATTAGTTGCTGCCCTGTTTCTCCTACTGGGCTAAATAGTTGTTGTCTAGAATATCGATTATACATAAACGTGTTTGCCTTTCTTTCTATGATTTTTAGTTTGACCTTTTCATATATAGCATTATAATAAAAACATTGTTTTACAGTTGAAAACAAAATTTAATGCTTTAAAAGGAGGTCTTTTCCCTTGCATCCCACACATAATGAACTTCCTATACGAGCTGCCATATTAACTGTCAGTGACACACGTACAAAGGCGGATGATCTAGGTGGTCAGCGAATTCAATCGCACCTTCAAGAAGCTTCTTTTGAATTAGTGGACTATCAACTTTCAAAAGATGAACCTCTTGAAATAGCCAATCAAATAAAAACATGGTGCGCAAATCAATCGATTAATACAATAATTGTAACAGGTGGAACAGGATTTACACCAAGAGACCAAACTTACGATACAATCCTCCCTCTTTTTGAAAAAGAAATGATGGGATTTGGTGAATTATTTCGATCATTAAGCTACGAAGAAATCGGCCCAAAAGCCATGTTTAGCCGAGCTACAGCAGGTAGCCGTGAAAAAACAGCTATCTATGTATTACCTGGTTCCACGAATGCAGTAACACTTGCCATGTCAAAACTGATTGTTCCTACAGTTCAACATTTTGTCGGTGAGTTGAATCGCCTATGAAAATCGCTGGTGTTGTCTTAGCTGGTGGTCAATCTTCACGGTATGGTCAACCCAAAATGTTTGAATTATTTGCGGGTCGCCCATTATATAGGCATAGTCTCCTAGCCTTACAAAAAAATCAGCTACAGCCTTTAATAATCGCTACTAACGCAAGCTTGCAGTCAAAGTTTGTAGAAGAAAATGTAGAATGGATCATTGAACAACAACCTCATCAAGGACCTTTATTTGCCTTACACAATATAATGACGAATTTTCCCGATGTTGAATGGTTTTTTGTAATAGCTAGCGATATGCCTTTTATCAATGCAGATTTTGTCCAAACGATGCTCACATTTATCGGTGATGATTTTGATGCTATTGTTCCTAAACAAGATGCAAGATTACAACCACTTGCTGCCTTATATCGACGTAGTGCTTTGCAAAAAGCAGATCAATTAGTTCAACAAAACAAGCGAAGTATGAAAGTCTTGTTAGATCAACTTCGAGTTTGCTATGTTCCATTTGAAATCGAAAACTCAACGTTTATTAATATTAATACGCAACAAGATTGGCCACAAACAATTGAAAAGGAGACTAATTATGAGTAATTTTACACACTGGAACGAGGAAGGTCGTCCCAAAATGGTCGACATTACAGATAAAACAATTACAAGTCGTACAGCTATCGCTCGCAGTACAATCATTTTATCTGATGAAGTCTATCAAGCCATCCAACAAGGAGGCATAAAAAAAGGTGATCCTACACAAGTAGCACAAATTGCTGGAATCATGGGTGCTAAAAAAACAGCTGATATTATCCCAATGTGTCATCCAATTATGTTACAAGGAACTGATTTCCAATTTGAATATACAAAAGCAACGGTTGGTTACGAGCTTCATATTCAAGCTACGGTAAAATGTAGTGGGAAGACAGGCGTAGAAATGGAAGCATTAACTGCTGTCTCCATTGCTGCACTGACTTTTTATGATATGTGTAAAGCCGTCGACAAATCGATGGTCATTAAAGAAACATACCTCGTAGAAAAAACAGGCGGGAAAAATGGTACCTATGTGCATAAATAAACAGAAAAAATCGGCATTCTTTTGCCGGTTTTTTCTGTTTTACTAGTTCCTTTTCTCTTATACGTTCCAAAGAACAACAAAGCCAGTACCGACTAACACAACTCTATTTCATCTAACCACCGATGTGTGACATTTCAATTTTGGCGTCTTTCCTTGCTTTTATCGTCTGTTCATTTCGTTCATCAGAATAGCGATCATTTCGATTTTCCCAAACATCCGAAATGCGCTGGGTGATCGATTCATCATTTTCCCCAGACCTTAACAATTCTCGTAGATCTGTTCCTTCTGTAGCAAATAAACAAGTATATAATTTTCCTTCTGCCGAGATACGAGCACGCGAACATGTTGAGCAGAAAGAATCTGTTACAGATGATATTACGCCGATTTCTCCCTGCTTATCTTGATATTGATACCGCGTAGCCACTTCCCCTTTATAATTTGGCTCAACAGGGTTCAATTGAGAAAATTGATGTACTTGTTCAATGATCTCTTTCTTCGACACAACGTCATCTAACCGCCAACCATTCGAATTGCCGACATCCATAAATTCAATATAACGAAGAATATGCTGTTTCTCTTTAAAAAACTGTGCCATCGAAACGATATCTTGTTCATTTTTCCCTTTTTGAACAACCATATTGATTTTTACTTGTAAGCCTGCTTCTACAGCTTTTTCTATACCTTCTAATACTGTTGATACTTTTCCTCGATTGCCGTTCATCTCGAAAAAACGTTCCTCATCTAGTGAATCTAGGCTAACAGCTACGCGTGATAAGCCTGATTTCGCCAACTCAGCTGCATATTTTTTCAACAAAGTGCCATTCGTTGTTAAGGCAATATCCTCTACGCCATCTATTCGATGAATACGTTCAATTAATTTTGGAAGATCACGACGTAGTAAAGGCTCACCACCAGTAATTCGTATTTTTCTTACACCTAATGAAACGAAAATCTTTACTAATCGTTCGATTTCTTCAAAACTCAATATTTTATCGTGTGGTAAAAAGGCATAATCTGGACCAAATACTTCCGCTGGCATGCAATATTGACAACGAAAATTACAACGGTCTGTTACTGAGATCCTTAAATCTCTTAATGGTCTTTGTAGTTGGTCTTGTAGATTAGTAATTTTAATCTCTTCCTTTCATTTTGTTAACGCGATTCATTTGTAGGTAATAGAATACGTTCTTTGTGTGTATATATATTAAGTGTATTTTGACGAACAAAACCTACCGTTGTAATACCGAGTTCGTCTGCCAATTGCAATGCCAAGTCTGTTGGTGCTGATTTAGACAGCACCATTTCACACCCAATTTTAGACACTTTCAGTAAAATTTCTGATGAAATCCGTCCGCTAAAAACGATAACTTTATCTTGTATACTAATGTTATTTTGGAGACAATATCCATAAATTTTATCTAAAGCATTATGACGTCCAATATCCATTCGACTTAGTACAATGCCATTTACATCACATAGTGCTGCATTATGAACACCACCAGTTTGTTTGAATACGTCAGCCGAATTTTGCATTTCTCGCATTAAACGAAAACAATCATCTGTTGTAATACGCACATGAATGTCTTCCATTTTTTTTGCCGCAAGCGCATCATTCGCGAAAACAAAACCTTGTCGGCTCATGCCACAACAAGAAGTGATATATCGTTTATTCTGAATTTGCTGTGAGTACGGGTTAATATGTTTTGTTTTAACATGTACAAAGCCTTCTTTTTCTTGATGCCAAATTTCTTCGATATCTTCGGCATTGCGAATTATACGCTCAGAAGCTAAATAGCCAATAACCATGTCCTCTACATACTCCGGTGTGCAAACCATCGTAACAAATTCTTGCTGATTAATCTTAACTGTCACAGCATATTCTGTAACAACGATATCTTCTATTTCTTTGATTTGATTATTTTCAACACGTATAATCTCTCTTGCTACTGATTTCTCCATAAGGTATCCCCTTTACTCACAAATATTATCTTCAAAAACAAATACAGAAATAGCAAAATCCTCATCAATTTTAATATCTGAAAATAAATGAAGTAACTTACTACCCATCAATTCTTCCATACCCGCTGGTGTCTCTTTTGCATACAAATCTTGGATCATACTTGTACGTGCAGCATGAACCATTTTTAGCCCCTCAGGCGTACTCGAAATAAATCTTTCTGTCGGTGTGATATTACCATATAAAGTACTAACAGCCATGTTCTCTACGAACACAGTATGTATACGCTCAGGTCCTTTCCCAAAAATATCTTTACGCAATTTTCGAATGATGTCGTTAAATTCATGCACTTTTTTTGACATTTTAATGATGCTCCTATTCTATATTAGACTTAATTTATTATTCTAAATAAGTAAAATAATTACTAATATTTCCATATCATTAAAAAAAGCAGCTCTTCTCCATAACTTGTGGTTGACTTCCGCTCTAAAAGTGTACTTTCCAAGGGGGCGACCAATGAGCCGCTTCGCTCTCTTTGCAAAGCAAATTCCCCTACAGGAAAATCGCACTGCGTAACGAAGGAGGAGACTAAAGCCAAGCCCTTGAAGAGCGCTTGTTTACTTTAACAGAATGGAAATAATTATTTTTAATTTCACTCATTGAAGTTTTATTTTTCTATCGTCAAGGGAGTACCCTTACAGTTTGTTAATGATATAGTAACTTATAAAAAAATTAAAGAGAAAATGTTTGTTGATAAAAATTCTGATTTAATAGAAATTACAAATCTTATTGTTCATGTTGAGTGAAAACGCTATAATAAGTGTTACTAACAATAGAATTTTAGTATTTTTATTATTATGCAATGGTTTTAATCGAGTATAGTTGAACTATTTGCATAGTGGATTTTAATATTTGAATTCTATTTAATATTGTCTAAAAAATAAAAGTAGATTGAGTTTTTAGCAAGACCTGTTAAGAATTTTATCCACCATGAACAATCAGCATGTTTCTAGCGTGCTGTTTCGTGGTGGATTTTTTTTATTTTTTCAGCAATACCCACAGTGACACGACGTAATTAGCATTTCTTTATCTCCTTTAGATGTAGAAATTCGATAAATGGGGAATGGAATTGATAACAAGACAATCTTTACCTAAAATAATCAACTCGATATTCTACTCTCCATTTATCCTAAGTATTAACCTGTTGTCATATAAGTCTTTAAGAACAAAAGGAGGAAGTCATCTTGACTAAAATTAACATTAATGGCGTATCGTACGATGTAGCAGAGGGAGCTACTATCCTCGATACCATTAATCAAAACAGCATTCCCCACCCACAAATCTGTCATGTACCATCTGTAGATCCTATCAAAACTTGTGATACATGTATCGTTGAAGTGGATGGCCAATTAGTACGATCTTGTTCAACAAAAGCAGCAGACGGCATGAACATCCAACTTACTTCTGAAAAAGCGAAAGCTGCACAAACAGAAGCTATGGACCGTCTACTAGAAAACCATTTATTGTATTGTACTGTTTGTGATAATAACAACGGGAATTGTACATTACATAACACAGCAGAGTTAATGGAAATTGAACATCAAAAATACCCGTATGAACCAAAAGTTGATCCACATGAAGTGGATATGTCACACCCATTCTATCGTTATGATCCAAACCAATGTATCGCATGTGGACAATGTGTAGAAGTATGTCAAAACCTACAAGTTAACGAAACGATATCTATGGATTGGGAAGCTGAAAGACCACGAGTAATTTGGGATGAAGGCACTGCCATTAACGATTCTTCCTGCGTAAGCTGTGGTCAATGTGTTACGGTTTGTCCTTGTAACGCGTTAATGGAAAAAACTATGCTTGGCGAAGCTGGCTTTATGACTGGCCTTAAACAAGATATGTTAGACCCGATGATTAGTTTAATCAAAGAAGTTGAACCTGGGTATAGCGGTATCTTTGCTGTTTCTGAAGTCGAAGCTGCTATGCGTAGCAAACGCACGAAAAAAACAAAAACAGTTTGTACGTTCTGTGGTGTAGGTTGTTCATTTGAAGTTTGGACAAAAGACCGCAAAATTTTAAAAGTACAGCCTTCAGAAGGTCCAGTAAATGCTATTTCTACTTGTGTAAAAGGGAAATTCGGTTGGGACTTCATAAACTCTGAAGAACGAATTACGAAACCATTAATTCGTAAAAATGATGAATTCGTTGAATCATCATGGGATGAAGCACTAGACTTGATCACTTCTAAATTGGGTGGTATTCAAAAAGAATATGGTTCTGGTTCAGTTGGTTTTATCTCTTCTTCAAAAATTACAAACGAAGAAAACTACTTAATTCAAAAAATGGCACGTCAATTGTTCGAAACAAATGACGTCGATAACTGCTCACGCTATTGTCAATCTCCAGCTTCAGATGGCTTACAACGCACAGTTGGTATAGGTGGCGACGCAGGTACAATTAAAGATATTGCAAAAGCTGGCCTTGTTATTATTGTTGGAGCAAACCCTGCAGAAGGTCACCCTGTTTTAGCTACTCGCGTAAAACGTGCCCATAAGTTACACGGTCAAAAATTAATTGTTTCCGACATTCGTAAACATGAAATGGCTGAGCGTTCAGATATTTACATGCATCCAAACCAAGGAACAGACCAAGTATGGTTAATGGCCGTTACAAAATATATAATCGATCAAGGTTGGCATGATGAAGCATTCATTAAAGAGAACGTGAACTTCTATGATGAGTTTAAAAATGTCCTTGAAACTTACACACTAGAATATGCAGAAAAAGAAACGGGCATTTCGAAGGAAACGTTGATAAATGTTGCTGAAATGATTCGTGATGCTGACGGTACATGTGTACTTTGGGGTATGGGTGTTACACAAAATACAGGTGGCTCTTATACATCAGCTGCTATTTCTAACCTACTTCTAGCTACTGGTAACTATCGTCGTCCAGGTGCAGGTGCCTACCCTCTTCGTGGTCACAACAATGTTCAAGGTGCTTGTGATATGGGTACACTACCAAATGTATTACCAGGTTATCAAAAAGTAACAGACGACGAAGCACGTAAGAAATTTGAAGAAGCATATGGTGTAAAAATCAAACCTGAACCAGGTCGTACGAATATGGCAATGTTAGATGCGATCATGGAAGGTAAAATGAAAGCAATGTATTTAGTTGGGGAAGATATGGCGCTTGTAGATTGCGATGCGAACCATGTAGATAAAGTACTTTCACAATTAGACTTCTTTGTTGTACAAGATTGCTTCCTTTCACGTACAGCACAATATGCGGATGTTATTTTACCAGCAGCTCCATCTCTTGAAAAAGAAGGTACTTTCACGAATACAGAGCGTCGTGTGCAACGACTATATCAAGTATTACCAACACTTGGTGAATCAAAAGCCGATTGGGAAATCCTACAAGCAGTTGCTCGTCGCTTAGGTGCTGACTGGAATTACAGTCACCCAAGTGAAATCTTTGCTGAAATGGCTAGTCTTTCTCCATACTTCTCACAAGCAAACTATGATGTATTAGAAAATTGGGGTAGCTTCTGTTGGGGTAGCCAGGATGGTAAGGACACACCTTTACTATTTGAAGATGGCTTTAACTTCCCTGACAAAAAAGCTCGTTTTGCTTTAAATGATTGGATCAGACCAGTTGAATATGAAGCGCAATATGATTGCCTAATTAACAACGGTCGTATGCTTGAACACTTCCATGAAGGAAACATGACGAATAAATCAAAAGGTATTCAATCAAAAGTACCTGAGATTTTTGTTGAAGTATCACCAGAACTAGCAAAAGCACGTGGCATTGAAGATGGTGCCCTTCTACGTCTAGTGTCTCCACACGGTGCATTAAAATTAAATGCCCTAATAACAGAGCGCGTACAAGGAAATGAACTATTCTTACCAATGAACTCAACAAGCAAAGATTCTGCAATTAATTTCTTAACAGGCCCAGCTGGAGATGTTAATACATCTACACCTGCTTATAAACAAACAAAAGTACGAGTGGAAGTATTGAAACAAAAAGGCAAATCGCCACTTCCAAGAACAAACCCACGTTATAAAAAACGTCATCCGAAAAATGGTGTTGAAGTGCAACGTAAATGGGATCGTCCTGGCTACGTTCACTTAACAACAACTAACGAAGGGAAGTGATAGCATGGCTGCACCGATTACAACAATAAAAAAACAGCAATTAACAGAAGAACAAATGAAGGAAGAAAAGTTAGATAATTTAAAACAACTTCTTTCTGAGAATGAAGAAATGGTCAATCAAGTCTTTACGATCATGGCCGAATTAAATGATATCGGAGCGCTAGAAGCAGCTTCAAAACTAATTGAAGCCAAAGAAGATGTCGCTCATATCGCACTTGGTCAATTGACACGTAAACCTGTGACAAATATCATCAACAACATGATGGGTGTTGCTGGAGCACTTACTGAACTGGATCCTGAAACAACAACTAAACTTATTAAAGGTTTAAACACAGGTTTAGATGAAGCTAACAAAGCAGTCGAATCTGATGAAAAAGTTAGTGTCTTCAAGTTAGTCACACTGTTAAAAGATCCTGATGTCAACCGTGCCATGAATTTTGGCATTCATTTATTAAAAGGGCTTGGTAAAGGCTTAAAAGATTAAGGTGGTTTCTTATATGCTTACAAACGAGCACATTTTAAATGCGTTAAAAAAAGTTGATGACCCGGAACTTCATAAAAGCATCGTTGACCTGAATATGGTACGTAATATTCAAGTTGACGGTACACATATCTCACTTGATGTTATTTTAACGATTCCAGGCTGTCCATTAAAAGCAAAAATTCAACATGATATTGAACAGGCGTTAAAAGAGATTGGTGCTTCAAGTGTCTCGATTAAATTTGGCTCAATGACAGATGAGGAACGTCGTAATTTGACATCCTCTTTACAATCAAAGAATGTGACAGATAAAGGTATGCCTAAGATGCTTCTACCTGATTCTGGTGTCAAATTTATTGCAGTAACTAGTGGAAAAGGCGGCGTAGGTAAATCGACTGTGACGATTAATTTAGCAGTAGCCCTTGCCCGTCTTGGAAAACGTGTAGGTATTTTAGATGCAGATATTTATGGCGCTAGTATCCCTGCTATGATGAAAGCCGATCAAAAACCAACAATGCTTGATCAAACCGCTATACCAGTAGAAAGTAATAGCGTAAAAATCATGTCGATGGGCTTCTTTACAAATGACAACCAACCTGTCATGTGGCGTGGCCCAATGCTTAACAAATGGATTCGCAATTTCCTTACTAACACACTTTGGGGTGAATTAGATTATCTACTACTGGATTTACCACCTGGTACAGGAGATGTTGCCATTGATGTGGCGGCAATGATTCCACAAGCACAAGAAATTATTGTGACAACACCTCACAATGCAGCTGCACATGTAGCCACTCGTGCTGGTCTGATGGCTCAACATACGAAGCATTCGATTCTAGGTGTTGTTGAAAACATGGCTTACTTTGAAAATACAAATGGTGAAAAGAGCTATTTATTCGGTCAAGGTGGCGCTGAAAAATTAGCAGTTGATCTTCAAACGAATATTATTGCTCAAATTCCATTTGCCCAACCAGAGGAAAATACAGGCTCTTCTGTTTACGACGAAGAATCTATTCTCGGTGAGGTATTTACCAACCTTGCACAAGATATCATTTATCAATAAATGAGTTGATTTGAAGTTATTATTGTTAATCATCATTACTTAGGGGTCGATTTCAGGTCAGACTAGCGATTTCCTGGGGGTGTCCAATGCCCCCAAGAGTCGCCTAGCCCCCTCTTTAATCAATGAGCTCTCTTGGGTATGCTCTCATCCCCTACTTTTAGTGATGGACCAGTATTTTGTTATTGCTACTGATAGATTACTTGTTTCGAATGCTCTAGTCGCTTCACTTTCTTCTCCGAGTTAAACTTCCTGGGAGAAATTCTAGCCAACTGAGCTCTTATTTTTTAGAATGGTTGATTAAACATTTTAATCATACTATTTAGGATCATCACCGAAACATGTACTTGATTTAGAAATGATGTAAGCATATGGAACGGAAAGCGGCCGCCTGTAGTAGCTTGTACTGTCACGTACAGATTTTGGTGTAGAGACACTATTTAATAGGAAGAAACTAATAAGATAGAGAGATGGATTTTAATAATGGATGAACAATTAGTAGATTGGATTACGCGTTTTCAAAAGGAAAAAGATATAGAGGCTCTTACAAATTTAAAAGACTATTGCTACCATATGATTGAGCCGTTAATTGCAGAATTTACGGAGAAACACGGTGAAGATGCAGGAGAATTATTACGTTCAAAATGGGATAAGCGCTTTTATTTTATTTTTACGAAGTACCAATTGAATGTAGGATTACCTCTAGATTCGTTTGTCCAAAATACGTATCGCTTTTACTTTATGCAAATTTTAAAAAAGGCTGGTTATTAAAATACCTTTAATATCTAGCAAACAAAACCCCTGGCACATTTTACAACGAGCCAGGGGTTTATAAATTTAGTTTCAAAAGGCACTTGGCATGAATTTATGCCAAGTGCCTTTATTTGCAAGGAAGTATCTTCCCTCTCGTCACACGTTCTTAATAGGTAAGGTTTTCTTCACTTTTTTAAATTGGATAAGCATTGCAATGCGCCACGGTAAAAGCATTGCAAATGCTAAAATCCAGAACATTCCTGCCAATTCACCGACATCTATAGAGCTACTTAACACGATTTTCGCTACGATACGGAATATTAAAAGCCCCATCAAAATGAAGACAAACGCTTTTGAACGTTTTAAGTATATATCCTGATTTTTCACTTCAAATTTAGATGTAGCAATTAAAATAATCGAGCACAACATACCGACAATAGCAGCTTCTAAAATCTGCATGGGATGTACACGGAATTCTGGGAATAAAAACATTAACGCTCCCGATGACATCGCAATTGGTGGAATAATAATTTTCTTCTCACTTGTAGGTACTTTAGATGCCTTCATACGTACAAACATTACAAAGGTACCCATTACAATAGCCATGACAGTAGAACCTATTACATAATATTGAGAAGGTATACTACTAAACATAAAAATCCTCCTCTAATGGTAAATTAACATTGCTGACCGATTAATAAATCAGCAGCAGCTTTTAGCTTTTCCGGCTCAAAAGGTTTCGTGATAAAATCCTTCGCTCCACTCTCAATAGCATCTAGGATTAGTTTTTGTTGGCCCAACGCAGTAATCATAATAATTTTTGCATTTGGAAATTCTGAGATAATCTCTTTTACAGCAGCAATGCCATTCATGACAGGCATCGTAACATCCATCGTCACCAAATCTGGTTGTAGCTCTCGGTACTTAGCCACAGCTTCCTTCCCATTGACAGCATTGCCAACGACATCATAACCCCATTCATTAAACATATTACTAATTGCAACACGCATGAATAATGTATCATCTACTACTAAAACTGTTGGCATATATCCAACCCCCTACACTATAATAATGCATGACTTTAGTCTAGCAGATTAGAAGCCTATAAATCCACCAAAAATTGGTTGTAATAAACGCGTGATATACGTTAAGCCGTCAAAGAATAATAATACCCCAACTGCTATCATAACAAAACCGCCAACTTTTACTATTTTTTGACTGTGCGTACGGATCCAGGTCATACGTGCGATGAAGAAAGATAAAACAAAGAACGGAATCGCAAAGCCTAAAAAATAAGCGAACATATAGCTAAAGCCTGAGCTAGGATTTGCCCCAGCTAATGTAATAATCGACATTAAGATTGGACCAGTACAAGGTGTCCACCCAGCTGCAAATGCTATCCCTATTAGTATAGAACCGAAATAACCAGATGGTCTACTTTGAAATTGGAATTTTCGGTCCTTCATTAAGAAATCAATCTGCAATAAGCCAACAATCATTAAACCAAAAATGACGATTAATATAGCGCCAATTTGACGTAATAATGTTTGATAGTTAACGAAAAACTCTTTAGCCATAGATGCGCCAAGACCAATCATGATAAAGATAATCGAAAATCCTAGTAAAAAGAATAGTGTATGCAAAATTGCACGCTTTTGCATCATGCCGCGCTCTGATTTCAACTCATCTAATGACATACCTGTTATGTATGATAAAAATGCCGGATACAGCGGGAGTGTACACGGTGAGATGAAGCTTAAAAATCCAGCACCAAATGCTAGAAATACATTAATATCAGTTCCCATATTTTCTTCTCTCCTTACATTTACTGCCTTCATCGTACCAAAAAAGCAGGAATAATGCCCCCTTCTTGCCTGTGAACGTTTCATGTCGAAATAATGTAAACGCAATTAAGCAATAAAGCATCTTTTGAAGGTTCTTCTGCATTATGGGCTTGTCTATATTTCCTGTCAATCAAATTTACTATTTTCACATAAAATAGGAGCGACTCAATGAAATCTTGAGACGCCCCTGCTCTTTCTGTTAGTGATTCAAGTTAAATCGGAATTGCTTTCTTAACTTTTTTCATATCTGTAAAAGAACTATTCAATTTCAATCAACAAATCCCCTGTTGATATCGCATCTCCTGCACTCGCATACACTTCTTTTACCACACCATCTTTCGGTGCTTGTACAGTTGTTTCCATCTTCATCGCCTCTGTAATGAGTAGGTGATCCCCGCGTTTCACTGAGCTACCTTTTGAGACAACGACTTTCAACACTGTACCAGGCATCGTTGCGCCGATTTGGTTTGGATTGCTT
This sequence comes from Lysinibacillus sp. NPDC096418, assembly GCF_044762775.1. Taxonomy (NCBI): domain Bacteria; kingdom Bacillati; phylum Bacillota; class Bacilli; order Caryophanales; family Bacillaceae; genus Lysinibacillus; species Lysinibacillus sp. NPDC096418. The sequence continues at coordinate 248 of NZ_JBIWEY010000034.1, read as the reverse complement.
GGATCTGCTTTTAATGCGATGCTGCCGTCCACTTCCACGGTCATATCTTGAATAACGAGTTCACGTGATTGGCCGTTTAGCTCGAAGTACATCACGCGTGTGCCATCGTGCTGCGATTCACCAATCGATACGAGCTTAATAATAAGCGTTTTCCCTTTTTCGATTTCCACTTCGATTTCTTCGCCTAATTTCAAGCCATATAAGAATGTTGGTGTGTCTAATACAGAAATGTTTCCGAAGTTATCAAG
>NZ_JBIWEY010000033.1:0-53737 GCF_044762775.1 Lysinibacillus sp. NPDC096418 | reverse complement strand
CTCTTTAGCGCCGATGGTAGTTGGGGGCTTCCCCCTGTGAGAGTAGGACGTCGCTAGGCACATGAGACAGTCAACTATATGTTGGCTGTTTTTTTGTTGAAAATTAATAGAGTTACATGTCCTAATAATAATTTAGGTATTTGGATAATGTTGAGTATTGTAAAATCGATGAAAATAATTGAACCTTAGTTATTCCGTTATACGTAGAGTTTTTTTAGGACGAGTCTTGGAGAAATGGCTGGACCTTCGAACAAGCAAAGATTAGGTGGCATGAATCATTGTCTGGATGCTTAGATTGTTGGTATCATGGTAGGGAATAAAGAAACATCGAGTAATAGACAACAATATCTCATAGGGAACTATCTATAATCCTAAAACACAAAAGTAATTGACTAGAGACGCAGTCATTAACATTGTTAGAGTGCTTTTACATAATACAGCTTGTCTCACTTCTCTATAGTTACGCAAAGAGTGGCGTTAGTAGAATCGTTTTATAGGAAAAATGCTTTTCATTTAGACTGCGAACATAGATGTATAATAAAAGAACTTTGTTAAAGCAATTATACTATTTTAAAGTTCCTAAATAGTTTTAGTTGGAGGATTTGATAAGTAGCCTTTGTGCTAATTCAATACTGTGAACGCTATCCTATTTTGTAGGATAGCTTTTTTATCTTATGATAATCCCGTATAATTAAATGAGAAACTAACGGAAATGGGTGTCTTATTTTGCAAAAAAGGAAGCCGATAGTGGAAGGATTAGAGCGTTTTCGACAACAACAAAATATATCTTTTCATGTACCAGGTCATAAACATGGGGAGTTGTCACAGCTACCACAAGCTTTTAAAGATGTGATGCGTTATGATGTAACGGAACTGTCCGGACTAGATGATTTGCACCATCCAGAGGAAATGATTCTAGAAGCAGAAAATTTACTTGCGGACACATACGGGGCAATGAGAAGTTTCTTTTTAGTAAATGGCTCAACTGTTGGCAATTTAGCGATGATTTATGCAACTTGTAAAAAAGGCGATACGATTATCGTACAGCGTAATGCCCATAAGTCAATTTTCCATGCTATCGAACTTGTGGGGGCAAAACCGGTATATGTATCACCGATGTGGGATAAACGAACATTAACGGCTACCTATATAGCATATGAGTATCTAAAAGAAGCAATCAATCAATACCCAGAAGCAAAAGCGGTTGTATTAACGTATCCGACCTATTACGGTATGGGATCTAAAGATATGCGGAAGCAAATTACTTATTGCCATGAAAAAAATATTCCCGTTCTAGTGGATGAAGCACACGGTGCACATTTTAGTGCTTGTTCATTATTCCAGCCTTCTGCACTGACATTCGGGGCTGATGTTGTTGTACAATCTGCGCACAAAACATTACCTGCAATGACTATGTCATCTTTTATGCACGTAAATTCAGAAATAGTAGACGTGGATAAAGTAAATCATTATTTACGTATGTTACAGTCAAGTAGTCCATCATATGTATTACTAGCATCTTTAGATGATGCCCGTTACTATGTACAGACATATATGGAGAGTGACGGAGCATATATAATAGAGAAAAAGAAACAGTGGGTAGAAGCATTACGTGCGATTGGTTCACTTGAAGTAATAGAAGTGGATGATCCATTAAAAATACTACTACGCGTTAATGGTTATAGTGGTTTTCAATTACAAGAAGTACTAGAGTCACAAAATGTATACGCAGAACTTGCTGATGCACATCAAGTATTGCTTGTATTACCACTTTTAAAGCAAGGTCATACGTATCCATTTGCAGATATTAGAGTACGTATTAAGGATGCTGTGACGGCCTTGTTGAGTACAGAAAAAAGTAATTCACTGACTGCTACGCAATCTACGTATACCTTTACGGCAATTACTAAGCCGAGGCTTACTTGTGAGGAAATTGAGGGCAAAGATAAAGAATGGTTACCATATATGCGTGCAATGGGGCGTATTGCAGCAAGTATGATAATCCCATATCCACCAGGGATTCCGTTACTTGTACCAGGTGAAAAAATTACAGTAGCCAAGCTAAGTCAATTAGAGGAACTACTGGCAACCGGTGCATCATTTCAGGGAAACCATCGCTTAGAAGAAAAATTGATCCAGGTCATTAAATAGTTGGAGGCAGTCATAGCATGAAACGTAATTTATTTATAACATTTGAAGGTCCAGAAGGGGCAGGTAAGACAACAGTCATTCAAAAAATTGTTGAACGAATAGAGGAAAAAAATATAGAAGTACTTCCAACAAGAGAGCCTGGGGGAATAGAAATTGCTGAAAAAATTCGCGCAGTCATATTAAATCCAGAACATACAGCGATGGATGAACGTACAGAGGCTTTATTATATGCAGCGGCTCGGAGTCAGCATTATTTTGAAAAGGTGCGCCCAGCATTAGACGCTGGAAAGTTAGTCATTTGTGATCGCTTTATCGACTCATCTCTTGCTTATCAAGGATTTGCACGTGGTATAGGGGTCGATGAGGTACTGGCAATTAATGAATTTGCTATTGGAAAGAAGTTACCTGATGTAACAATTTTATTTGATTTGTCGCCTGAGGTTGGTTTAGCACGAATTCATGCCCATGGTGGTCGAGAAATAAATCGTTTAGATGTCGAGAGTTTAGCGTTTCACGAAAAAGTGCGTGAAGGGTATATGCTGCTTGTTGAACGTTATCCGGAACGCATAAAAGTTGTGAATGCAGATCAAGATGTTGAGCAAGTGGTTGAAGATGTATGGTCTATACTTCTTGACGTAATGCAGTAAAAGTATGAAGTTGTCTAGCATATTGTGATATAATGGTAACACCTAATTCAAAATTATTTAGTGGATAGCTAAATAATTTTGAAGCTCCGACGAATATCATAGTTTTTTTAGGTATGAATTTGAATAAAGGGGTGAGTGCGTATGAAGTTAGTAGTAGCTGTAGTGCAAGATCAAGATAGCAGCCGTTTATCGAACGCTTTAACAAAAAATGAGTTTCGCGCAACAAAATTAGCGAGTACTGGTGGTTTTTTACGCTCAGGTAACACAACGTTTCTTATTGGAACAGAGGACTCCCTCATACCCAAGGTTTTAGATATTATCCGTGATAACTGTCGAGCGCGTGAACAAATGGTTGCACCAGTTTCACCTTTAGGAGGAAATGCGGATTCCTATATCCCATATCCGATTGAAGTAGAAGTAGGCGGTGCTACAGTATTTGTTTTACCAATTGAACAATTTCATCATTTTTAATATGATTTACTAAGAGTCTTCCATTATCTATTTGTGATGAGTTGGAGACGTTTATTATACGCTTATAGCGAGGTGCAAATGCTGGCTGTGAATGTTATAGTCTTGATATGACATTTTTATACTAACGGCATTAGCAACAGGTACAATTACGCCTCTGCGTAATTGATAAAAGTGGAGGCGAAGACAACTTGAAAATCAATCAAGATATCCGTGTCGGATTAAATGCAAACCGCAAAGAGCCACTACAAACTAATAATCAAAATAACCGATTCGGTGATATGGTAGTGAAACAAGGATCGAAAATGCAAACCGAGCAACTTACAAGACTGCTAGGCGATATTTCTTCGGCAGGCGATCGTGTTGCAAGATCCCGTAATCTAAGAGAGCTAGCAAGGTTTAAGATGCTAGTAAAAAGATTCTTACAAGAAACGATCGAACATGGGATGGAACTAAAGCAGTCTCATACATGGAACCGTTTTGGCGAGGGACGACGTTTGAAAATTATTGAAACTATTGATGAGCGTCTTGTAGAATTGGCACAAGATATTTTAAATGAAGAGAAAGAAGCAATAGATCTTCTCGATAAGATTGGTGAAATTAAAGGTTTATTAATTAATTTATATATGTAAAACCCGTGTCTTGTTCACTTGTAGGCGCGGGCTTTTTTCAAACAGGAAGGAAATTAAGGGGAAGCCCTTACTCAAAGGTGATTCAGTATGGCCAGGAATGTTGAAGAGTTACTCACATTACAACCAGTCGTAATGAAGCAACTTCAAACAATTTTAAATAAAAATAGATTAGCGCACGCATATATCTTTGATGGAGAAAAGGGTACTGGAAAAGTGGATATTATGCAGTATTTTGTAAAATTAATGCTGTGTGAACAACCTGAACAGAATGTTCCATGTGAAACATGTCGAAATTGCAGACGTGTTGATTCGGGGAATCATCCTAATATTCATCAAATCTATCCAGATGGTCAATTTATTAAGATTGACCAAATACGTGAGCTAGTAACCGAGATGAAGATGATGGGGATTGAGGAAGGGCGTAAAATTTACGTACTTCATCATGCAGATCGTCTAAATATAGCTTCTGCGAATATGTTACTGAAGTTTTTGGAAGAGCCAGACGGGGATGTAATGGCTATTCTTTTAACTGAGCAAATGCAGTCGATGTTACCAACAATCCGCTCACGCTGTCAACATATTAAGTTTCAAAAAATACCACATTCGATTTTGTTGAAGCAACTACAAGAAAACAATGTTTCTTATTCAATGGCTTCAACAGTGAGCATGCTGACGAATGAACTCGAAACAGCTGTTTTTCTAGCGAATGATGAGCAGTTTGCACAGGCCCGAAAAACAGTGTTAAAATTAGTGGAGGCAATCCGTAAAAATGTACACGAAGCAATGCTTGTCGTACATGAAGAATGGTTGCCGCAGTTTAAAGAAAAAGGCGAGATGGAGCAAGCATTGGATTTACTGCTATTTGCGTATCGTGATATAGTGGCAATAAAGGCTAATCCCGAAGCAGCTTGTACTTACCCAGACATGTTACAAACATTTAAAGAAGCTGCATTACATTCGACTTACGAACGCCTATCTAGTCAAATGCAAGCAATACTACAGGCACGCGTGTCTTTGCAGCGTAACATGAACAGGACGTTAATGATGGAGCAGCTAATGCTAAATCTGCAGGAGGGATATACATTTGTATAATGTAGTGGGGGTCCGCTTTAAAAAGGCGGGTAAAATATATTATTTTGATCCAGCAACATTTCTACTAGAAGACAATCAGTATGTCATTGTAGAAACGGCTCGCGGAGTGGAATACGGTAAAGTTGTTGTCCCTCAAAAAGTAGTAGGGGAAAATGATGTTGTATTGCCATTAAAGCAAGTGTTGCGACCAGCGGATGAACGTGACCGCATACAGGTAGAAGAAAATGCAGCAGAATCAAAGCGTGCATTTGACTTAGCTAGTACCAAAATCATCGAGCATAAGTTAGAGATGAAGCTCGTTGATGTTGAATATACATTTGATCGTAATAAAATCATATTTTATTTTACAGCAGAAGGTCGTGTAGATTTCCGTGATCTCGTAAAAGATCTAGCCTCTGTTTTTCGTACACGTATTGAGCTCCGCCAAATTGGTGTACGCGACGAGGCAAAGCTGTTAGGTGGTATTGGTCCATGTGGCCGGATGCTTTGCTGTTCAACATTTTTAGGCGATTTTGAACCAGTATCTATTAAAATGGCGAAGGATCAAAATTTGTCGTTAAATCCTTCGAAAATTTCAGGACTTTGTGGTCGTTTAATGTGCTGCTTGAAGTACGAAAATGATGAGTATGAAGAAGCGAAAGAGGGTATGCCGGATATTGGTGAAATTACAATGACACCGGATGGACGAGGCAAGGTAGTCGCTTTAAATGTATTAGAACGACTCATTCAAGTATATTTACAAGAGCAAGAACGCACTGTTGAATATACATTAGAGGAACTATTAGCGGGCGAAAAAAATCTTATATAAGATAGAGAATTTAACGAGGTGGCTTGGGTGAAGGACCGTAATTTCTTAGATACTGTTATAGGGTTCGAACAACAGCTCGAATCAATGCAGGAGCAGTTTGGTGCATTGAAACAATTTGTTGCACTGATGATGGAAGAACATAAGGCACTTGAAACAGAAAATCATCACCTTCGTACACGACTAGAAGAATTACTTTCTAAGGAGAACGCTACACAAACAGCGGATGAAAAGAAAGAGAATCCAATAGACATAGGTGAGGGTTACGATAACTTAGCGCGTCTTTACCAAGAAGGGTTCCATGTCTGTCATGTACATTTTGGAAGCTCACGTAAAGGTGAAGATTGTCTATTTTGTCTATCGTTTTTAAATAAACAAAATGTGTAATAGAAGACTGATTCCCACTCTCTTTTGTGGTTGTCAGTCTTTTGTTTTGTATGTGTAGGAGGAAAGAATATGAAAGATTGGTTGAAGGATGATGAGAGGCTGGATTATTTATTAGCAGAAGACTTACGAATTATTCAAAGTCCTTCTGTGTTTTCATTTTCACTGGACGCGGTATTGTTATCGAAATTTGTCAGTGTACCGCATCATAAAGGAAATATTGTAGACTTATGCTCAGGAAACGGGGTTATTCCACTTTTTTTAAGTGCTCGTACAAAAGGAAACATTACGGGAGTAGAGTTACAGCCCCGTCTTTTTGATATGGCAGAGCGCAGTATTCGCTATAATAAGCTAGATGAGCAAATCTGTATGGTGCTTGGAGATGTTAAGGAAATCCCAGCGCAATTAGGCATTGAAAAATATGATGTAGTAACATGTAATCCGCCATACTTTTTAGCGCATGAAGCGAGTGATAAAAATTTAAGTGAACACTATGCAATTGCGCGTCATGAATTGCATTTAACTTTAGAAGAAGCGGTGCAATCTGCTAGTAAGTTGTTAAAGCAGGGTGGCAAGGCAGCATTTGTGCATCGCCCGGGGCGCCTTTTAGATATTGTTACTGCAATGCGTGCAAATCGTTTAGAACCAAAACGGTTGCAATTCATTTACCCGAAAGAAGGGAAAGAAGCAAACACATTATTAATAGAAGGAATTAAAGACGGCAAACCAGATTTGAAAATTTTACCACCTCTTTTTGTGTATGATGAAAAAAATGAGTATACGCCGCAAGTGAGAGAATTACTTTATGGAAAAGAACAGTAATCATTTTTTCTATGTGTTGGAATGTGCTGATCAATCGTATTATGCAGGCTATACTAATGATCTAGACAAGCGCGTAGCGACACATAATGCAGGTAAGGGCGCAAAATATACACGAGCAAGAGTTCCAGTAAAATGTATTTACGTAGAAACATTTGAGACAAAACAAGAGGCAATGCGTGCAGAGTATGCCTTTAAACAATTAAACCGAGTACAAAAAACGAAATATATGGGGAGAGATCAGTCGTGAAATCACAAAAAAGTACGATGCACGAACATGGAGGCTGTTTATATTTAGTAGCAACGCCTATTGGTAACTTAGAAGATATGAGTGTGCGTGCACTTCGTCTTTTAAAAGAAGCAGATGTTATTGCAGCAGAAGATACACGTAATACAAGAAAGCTTTGTAATTATTTTGAAATCGATACCCCATTAGTGAGCTATCATGAGCATAATATAGAATTTGGCGGTGAAAAAATTCTTGGTTATTTACGTGAGGGGAAGGTTGTTGCACTAGTAAGTGATGCAGGATTACCGTGTATATCAGATCCTGGTGCAGATATTGTCGTAAAAGCAATTGAAGAAGGTTTTGCTGTTGTACCTGTTCCTGGTCCGAATGCAGCCATTTCAGCGTTGATAGCTTCTGGTTTAACACCACAGCCATTTTTCTTTCATGGCTTTTTATCGCGCAATAAAAAAGAACGTCGTCAGCAATTAGAGTTATTAAAAAAACGACAAGAAACAATTTTATTTTATGAGGCGCCACATCGATTAAAAGAGGCATTAAAGGATATGGAACTGGTATTAGGCAATCGTCGTATCGTCTTGGCGAGGGAGCTTACAAAGAAATTTGAGGAATTTATTCGTGGGACGATTTCAGAAGCGATTGAATGGTCGCAAACAGAAGAAATCCGTGGAGAGTTCTGTATTGTGCTTGAAGGTAACTTAGATGTAGTTGAGGAAGATGCTGAAGAAACATACTGGGCAACAATGTCTGTAGTCGAGCATGTTGATTATATTATTGCAAATCAAGCTATTACTTCTAAAGAAGCTATAAAAGAAGTAGCAAAATTACGTCAAGTAGCAAAGCGTGATATTTACAACGAATATCATAGTGAATAAGAAGCGTTTAGTGTAATTCTTCTACCAAATCATATTTCCATTATACAAAAATCACCCAATCTAAAAGAGAGGGTGATTTTTTTGTAGTAAAAGGCAAAATATTGTAATTTTTGAATTGATTATAATTGTAAAAAAGAGTAATCTTAAATATGTGTTGTCTGACATGGACACTATTTGGGTGTCTTCCATTTGAATACCTTTTATGCTAAGTATAATATCTGTTTTAAAAGGGTAATTTAGGATAATACGAAAAAAACACCTGAAATCGCTGTTCTTGATTCAGGTGTAAAAAAGATTATTTTTTTAAGTTCGTTTGGATTTCATTCATTAACATTTCTGCGCCTTCTGGACTTAAAATTAATTTTCCTCCAACAAGACGGAAGTTATCATCTGAAACTTCTCCAGTTACTGCACATGTCATATTAGGCATATATTTTTTTAAGATGATTTTATCGTCATCCACATAGATTTCTAGAGCGTCTTTTTCAGCTATGCCTAGCGTGCGGCGAAGTTCGATTGGAATTACTACACGACCTAATTCATCGACTTTACGAACGATACCTGTTGATTTCATGACATAGTTCCTCCTAAATAGTTATATTAATAATTCGTCAAATTTCGACATAATTTCTTTGTCTGATAGTTATCATACCAAGTAATGCCATATACGTCAATTAATTAGTACTTAAAAAAATACAAATTAGATAGACTTTTTTGAGAAGAATGCAGTTTTTTGCCTATTTTTATAAGGTTTTTACTATAAAAAAATATTTATGGTTCGTAAGATGTGTATAAAAGTTATTAAATGGATTATTTATTATTCGACAATTTTCGCATTTGAGAAACTTTCATTGAAACGAATTTCGTACTTCGATAGAATAGATACTATATTGTGAAACGATGGAGGCAGTACTGTGAGCGAACAAAACAAAACATTCTATATAACAACCCCGATTTACTACCCGAGTGGAAAATTTCATATTGGTACAGCATATACGACTGTAGCTTCTGATACGATGGCGCGTTACAAGCGTTTACGTGGCTACGATGTACGCTTTTTAACTGGTATGGATGAACACGGTCAAAAAATCCAAGAGAAAGCAGCAGAATCTGGCAAACATCCACAAGAGTATGTGAATGAGATTGCAGATGCTGCAAAGAAACTATGGGCACTAATGGATATCTCATATGATGATTTTATCCAAACAACAGAAGAGCGTCATAAAGTAACTGTAGAAAAGATTTTCCAAAAGTTTTTGGATAACGGTGATATTTACAAAGGTGAGTATGAAGGTTGGTACTGTACACCCTGTGAGTCATTCTTTACTGAAACACAGTTAGAAGATGGAAACTGTCCAGATTGTAATCGTCCAGTGCATAAAGTAAAAGAAGAGTCGTACTTCTTTAATATGAAGAAATACGCTGATCGCTTACTAGCTTATTATGAAGAGAACCTAGAATTCATCGAACCAGAATCTCGTAAAAATGAAATGATTAACAACTTCATCAAACCAGGACTTGAAGACTTATCTGTTTCACGTACCTCATTTGATTGGGGCATTAGAGTACCTGGGGATGCAAAACACGTTATTTATGTATGGGTAGATGCATTAACAAACTATATTACATCTTTAGGTTATCTATCTGACGATGAGACATTATTCAACAAATATTGGCCTGCAGATGTACAAGTTGTAGGGAAAGACATAGTTCGCTTCCATACAATTTACTGGCCGATTTTCTTAATGGCACTTGATTTACCGTTGCCGAAAAAAATCTTTGCACACGGCTTTATAATGATGAAAGACGGTAAAATGTCTAAATCTAAAGGCAATGTGGTCTACCCTGAAATGTTAATCGAGCGTTACGGCTTAGATGCTACACGATATTTCTTATTACGTGAACTGCCATTTGGCTCAGACGGCGTATTTTCTCCAGAGTCATTTGTAGAGCGTACAAACTTCGATTTAGCAAATGATTTAGGGAACTTACTTAACCGTTCAATTTCTATGATTAATAAGTATTTTGATGGTATTATTCCTGCAGAAAATCTTCAAATGACAGAATTCGATGCAGCTTTAAAAGAGCAGGCAGAATCTGTGCGTATTAAATATGAAGAAAGTATGGAAAAAATGCAATTTAGCGTCGTATTATCAGAGCTATGGACATTAGTTTCACGTACGAATAAATACATTGACGAAACACAACCATGGGTATTGGCGAAAGATGAAGCTGACAAACCAAAATTAGCATCTGTTATGCGAAATTTGGCAGAAAGTTTACATCAGATTGCAGTTATGTTACAACCATTTATGACAGTAACTCCCAAGAGAATTATTGAGCAATTAGGGTTAGATGAGAGATTTTTAGTATGGGACACAATTGAAACATTCGGAAATACTATTCCAGTAAATACGAAAGTGGTAGAAAAAGGAACGCCTATTTTCCCTCGCTTAGATAATGAAATTGAAATTTCTTATATTCGAGATGAAATGCGTGGTTCAGTAAAAACTGCTCAAGAAGAAGAAGTAAAAAGTGAGCAGGTGACTGCTGAAATTCCAAATACACCAGAAATTTCAATTGATGATTTTATGAAAGTAGACTTACGTGTTGCAACAGTTATAGCATGTGAGCAAATGCCGAAAGCAGATAAATTATTAAAGTTGCAAGTGGACCTTGGATATGAACAGCGCCAAGTAGTTTCAGGTATTGCGAAATTTTATTCAGCTGAGGAATTAGTAGGCCAAAAAGTTATCGTTGTGGCAAATTTAAAACCAGTCAAACTTCGTGGTGAGCTATCACAAGGAATGATTTTAGCTGGTGAAAAAGATGGTATTTTAAAATTAGCATCTGTTGATCAACAACTTCAAAACGGCGCAAAAGTTAAGTAATAAAAATTAAGAGAAGCCTGTTGAACATTAAAAGTTCAGCAGGCTTTTCAAATCTTCTTGATAAATGATCATTAATTATTTCAATATAATTATTAAAGATATTTTTCAAGATATTTATAGGTATATTGTACCTATAAATACTATTTTTACTGAGCGTATCCTCACAGTTAAAAAATCTTTGTAATGTAAATGTAACATTTACGAAAAATATGTAATAATAATTTCTAATACAATCGATGATAGGGGAATGACTATGTTTATTGATACACACGTACACTTAAATGCAGACCAGTATGAAGAAGATTTACAAGAGGTAATTGATAGTGCGCTAAAAGCAAAAGTAGAAACAATGGTAGTTGTAGGGTTTGACCGTAAAACAATTGTGAGAACAATGGAGTTAATCGAGAAGTATGACTTTATTTATGGTGTTATCGGCTGGCATCCGGTAGATGCAATTGATTGTACAGAAGAAGATTTGAAGTGGATAGAGGATTTAACAGCACATCCGAAAATAGTTGGAATTGGTGAAACTGGTTTGGATTATTATTGGGACAAGTCGCCAAAAGAGGTGCAGCAAGAGCTATTCCGCAAACAAATTCATCTGGCACAGAAAGTGAACTTGCCAATTATTATTCACAATCGAGATGCAACTGGAGATGTCGTCCAAATTTTACGTGAGGAAAATGCGGCATCAGTAGGTGGTGTGATGCACTGCTATAGCGGAAGTGTCGAGACAGCACGTGAATGCATTGAGATGAATTTCATGATTAGTTTAGGTGGACCTGTGACATTTAAAAATGCACGTATGCCAAAAGAAGTTGCAACAGAGATTCCCCTAGAGTACCTGATGATAGAAACAGATGCCCCGTATCTAGCGCCACATCCACATCGTGGAAAGCGTAATGAACCGGCATTAGTGCCTTTGGTGGCAGAAGAAATTGCACGTCTAAAAGAGCTTCCAATCGAGGAAGTTGCACTCGCAACTACAACCAATGCAAAAAATTTTTTTGGGATTGACGCTTAGCTAGTTAAGACGCCTCCAATACTGGGTTTAGGCGACTTTAAAAAAGTGCTGTCAATTTTCCAGAGAAGACATTCCGGTTGACAGTGCCAAAACTAGTCCGTATAATCCAACCTTGTATTAAGGAGGCGTTTTTCATGTCAAATCATTCCATGAAAAATCTGTTCTTAGGATCATTGAGGCGTAAGCAAACAGTGATAAGAATTATTTCACTTGTCCTGTTTGTTTCAGTAATTTCATTCGTTCTTTTTGAAGGAACTAAAAAGACCGTCACGTTTGAAGCGAACGGTGAAGAAAAAGAAGTAGCAACACATGCAAAAACTGTAGAAGAATTCTTGCAGAATCATAATATAGACGTAGCAGAGCATGACGCATTATCACCCTCACTGAGTACCAAAATTGCTGATGGAATAGCAATTACATGGGAACAGGCAAAAGAAATAACCATTTCAGTTGACGGAAATCAGTCAAAGGTATGGACAACTGAAAGTCTAGTGAAGAACATTTTGAAGGAAGCCAATATTGAAGTGTCGGAGCACGATGAAGTAGCACAAGGCTTAGATGCAAAAGTAGGCGCGGATAACAAAATCGATATTCAAAAAGCGTTTCAGGTAACGCTTGTCGATGGTAAAGAAAAAAGACAAGTTTGGTCCACTTCGACTACGGTCGCTAACTTTTTAAAACAACAGGGAATTCAATTAGATGAATTGGATCGTGTCGAAAATAACCTGGAGGATGTTATCACTCCAGAGAGTAAAATCGCAGTCGTTCGCGTAGAAAAGGTTATCGATGTAGTGGAAGACTCTTTAGATTTCGCAATAGAAAAGAAAAAAGATTCTTCATTGCCAAAAGGGAAAGAAAAAGTTATAACACGAGGCGGGAAAGGTTCTGTTTCTCGAACATATGAGATTGTAAAAGAAAATGGCGAAATTGTAGCGAAAAATCTACAAGCTGAAAAAGTAATTAAGGAGCCTACAAAGCAAGTTGTTGCAGTGGGTACAAAAGCGGTAGTTGCAAGTGCACCAACTGTATCGCGTGGTTCAGAACCAGCTAGTGGTAAGGAGTTTTATGTAACAGCCACAGCTTACACACCCTATTGTAATGGTTGTTCAGGGACTTCAGCTACGGGCATAAACCTACGCGCAAATTCAGGGCTAAAAGTTATTGCGGTAGACCCATCTGTTATTAAGCTGGGTTCAAAAGTCTGGGTTGAAGGTTATGGCACAGCCATTGCTGGAGATACTGGCGGCGCGATAAAAGGTAATAAAATTGACATACTTGTACAATCAGATGCCCAGGCACGTAATTGGGGGCGTAAAAAAGTACGCATTAAAGTATTAAATTAAAAAAATTGTAAAATAAAAACATTTATTCGAAGTGTGACTAAACAATTCATTGCTTTCCCGTATTGACTGGCGGGAAAGCTTTTTCTGTTAAGTTACCTAAATTAAAATACAAGCTGTTTAGTATTTCTGTACAATCCTAAAAGGCAGTTGTAAAATGGTCAGAAGATAGTAAAGAAAAGAGGAGCCTCTTTGCAGATAAAAGAAATTATTGTTGTTGAAGGTAAAGATGATACAACAGCTATTAAAAGGGCTGTTCATGCAGATACAATTGAAACAAATGGTTCTGCGATTTCTGAAGAAACTTTGCGTCGTATACAGCATGCGCATGATAAAAGAGGCGTTATTGTTTTTACGGATCCTGATTATCCAGGTCGTCGGATACGTGCGATTATCGAACAACGGGTTCAAGGTATAAAGCATGCATTTTTACCGAAAGCCAAAACGATTGCCAAAAACGGCAAAGGTCTAGGGATAGAGCACGCGGCTGATGAAGATATTCGTGAAGCGCTCCGCCAAGTCTATACGCCTAATGAAGCTAAGCCAATTGTAGATGACATTACATTAGAAGATTTAATGACAGCTCGTTTAATCGGTCATCCTCAATCAAAAGCACGCCGGGATCAGCTGGGCGAGATATTAAATATTGGTGCTACAAACGGCAAGCAGCTTCATAAAAGATTGAAAATGTTTCAAATAACAGAACAGCAATTTGGCGAGGCTGTTGCTTTGTTAGATCAGGAGGAAGAGAATGTATAAAGATATTGCAACACCTATTCGTACACAGGAAATTCTAAAGAAATATGGCTTTTCGTTTAAAAAGAGCTTAGGGCAAAACTTTTTAATCGATCCAAATATTTTGCGTAATATTGTGAGTCATGCGCATTTAACAGAAAATAGCGGGGCAATTGAAGTTGGTCCGGGGATTGGCGCGTTAACAGAGCATTTAGCACGTAACGCAAAAAAAGTTGTATCATTTGAGATCGATCAACGTTTATTACCGGTGTTAGAGGATACACTAAGCCCCTATGATAATGTAAAAGTTGTACATTCAGATATTTTAAAAGCGGATGTGGAGAAGGTAATACAAGAAGAAATGCCGGGGATCGAAGATATTATGGTGGTGGCAAATCTTCCGTATTACGTAACGACACCGATTTTAATGAAATTATTAAACGACCGACTTCCGATTCGTGGGTTTGTAGTAATGATGCAAAAAGAAGTAGCAGATCGGATTACTGCAAAACCAGGGACGAAGGAATACGGCTCATTATCGATTGCCATTCAATATTATGTAAAGGCTGATATAGCAATGGTTGTACCAAAAACAGTCTTTATGCCACAACCAAATGTAGATTCTGCAGTTATTCGTCTTATTAAGCATGACGAACCACCAGTAAAGGTTATTGATGAAGATTTCCTATTTGTCGTGACACGGGCTTCGTTTGTACAACGCCGTAAAACTATTTTAAATAATTTACAAGCTGGTTTACCAAACGGCAAGGCAAATAAAGATAAAATTTTAGAAGCACTAGCTATGGCTAATATTGAACCGACACGCCGAGGAGAAACGCTTTCGATTCAAGAATTTGGAAAATTGGCAGATTCATTATACCCGACATTCTCAAAGTAAAACATTTTTTCAACAATTACGAGACTATAAAAAAAAATATATATTTTTTTAGGTAAATTGAGTTGACAATATTTATTGTTGGCTGATAAAATATTATATTTTGTTGACATTTTTGGGCGTATCGTTTATACTGTTTTATAGTGAGGTGTAAGCGAAAATGCCAAAAACGTTAGCGGACATTAAAAAGTCTTTGGATTGTCATTTGGGCAAACGTTTGCAGTTAAAAGCAAACGGTGGTCGCAAGAAAACGGTTGAGTGTGCAGGGACATTGCGCGAAACATATCGTGCAATATTCGTTGTAGAACTTGATCAGGAAGATGATACGTGCAAGCGGGTATCATATAGCTACACAGATATTTTAACTGAAGCAGTAGAGATTACTTTTTTAGATGAAGCGCAAGCTGCTGTCGCAAAATAGTTGCTAGTACTTATTTTTATATGTTGCAACACTCGTGTATGGGAAAAAATACATGAGTGTTTTTTAATTTTGCCGCACATACTAATTTTGTCGGTTGTTAAAGGAGGAGTTTACATGGCTAAAAAAAGTATCATGTCACCTCGTTTAAAAGAAGAGATTGCAAAAGAGCTTGGATTTTATGATGTTGTGGAAAAAGAGGGCTGGGGCGGCATTAAAGCCAGGGACGCTGGCAATATGGTGAAGCGTGCCATAGAAATGGCTGAGCAAGCAAATGGTGAATTTGCAAAGCGTAATGAGTAGTCCACTCATTTTTTGATAAAGAAGGCTTTTAACTTTTAGTGTACACAACAAACAACTGACATTGAAAAGGGCCGTCTTACTGAAAAAGGTAAACGGTTCTTTTTTTCGGTCGTAGCTTTATCATTATGGTAAAATAAATTGAATGATGATGCGCAAAATGTACGGCTGTTTATGCGTGTAGGTAAAAGGAGGAAGTAAGATGCTTTATGTAAAGGCGCCTGCAAAAATTAATTTAACTTTAGATGTACTCTATAAAAGACCAGATAATTATCATGAAGTAGAAATGGTAATGACGACTGTTGATTTGGCTGATCGAATTGGGTTGGAGCCGAGGAATGATGGTGACATTAAAATTATCTCAGCGGATCGATTTGTGCCAAATGATCATCGTAACTTTGCGTATCAGGCAGCGCGTCTTATAAAAGATACATATGGCATTGAGCAAGGTGTATCCATCTTAATTGAAAAATCAATCCCGATTGCAGCGGGTCTTGCTGGTGGGAGTAGTGATGCAGCTGCTACCTTAAAGGGTTTGAATGAACTTTGGAATTTAAATTTATCAATTGATAAATTAGCAGAGCTTGGATCCAAAATTGGTTCAGATGTTTCGTTTTGCGTTTATGGTGGCACAGCACTGGCAACCGGTCGCGGCGAAAAAATTCAAGAGTTGCCTGCTCCACCAAATTGCTGGGTCGTTTTAGCTAAGCCAAAAATTGGCGTTTCGACAGCTGAAGTATATGGAGGATTAAAGGTGGAAGGCCTTCAACATCCAGATACGAAACAAATGATTCGTGCAATTGAAACAGAGGACTATGAGCTATTATGTGCTTCATTAGGAAATGTTTTGGAAACTGTAACATTTGATTTGCATCCAGAGGTCGTAATGTTGAAAGAACAAATGAAACGCTTTGGTGCAGATGCAACATTAATGAGCGGAAGCGGTCCAACGGTCTTTGGCCTTGTGGATAGCGAAGCACGAGTGAGCCGAATTTATAATGGTTTGCGAGGCTTTTGTGAAGAAGTATATGCTGTGCGTATTTTAGGCGAACGGAATACGCTTGCTTAAAGACGCACAATTGTGTTAATTTTACCTATAAATATTCGTGTTTAGGAGAGGGTCGCATGAAATGGAAACGTAGTGAACGACTAGTGGATATGACGTATTATTTACTAGAACATCCACATCAGCTGATCCCGCTAACTTATTTTTCAGAACTATATCAATCAGCAAAGTCTTCTATTAGTGAAGATTTAACGATTGTAAAAGAAACATTCGAAGAAAAAGGAATCGGGTTATTGATGACAGTGCCGGGCGCTGCTGGAGGAGTAAAATATATTCCTAAAATGTCCGAACATGAAGTTCGGTTAGTCATTCAAGATTTAAAAGCAGAGCTAGGGCATTCAGATCGACTATTACCTGGTGGCTATTTATTTATGACAGATTTACTAGGCAATCCAGATTTAATCAATCGTGTAGGGAAAGTATTTGCTTCTGCATTTGCTGGACAACAAATTGATGTCATTATGACGGTAGCTACAAAGGGTATTTCAATTGCACATGCAATTGCGAGACATTTGAACGTACCTGTTGTCGTTGTGCGTAGAGATAGCAAAGTAACAGAAGGATCTACAGTTAGCATTAATTATGTATCTGGTTCTTCACGAAGAATTCAGACAATGGTATTATCAAAAAGAAGTATGAAAAGTGGACAACGTGTGTTAATCACTGATGACTTTATGAAAGTCGGCGGTACGATGAACGGCATGAAAAATCTATTAGAAGAATTCGATTGTGAGCTTGCAGGTATTGCAGTACTTGTGGAAGCGGAACATGCAGATGAAACTTTGGTAGATGATTATTATTCACTTATAAAGCTTCAAGAGGTCAATGAAAAAGACCGTACAATTGCATTAAGCGAGGGTAATTATTTTTCAAAAAGGGAGAAATGACAAATGAATGTAGTAGCTACGACGAATGCACCAGCAGCAATCGGTCCGTATTCACAAGGTATAATTGTGAATGGTATGTTTTATAGTTCAGGTCAAATTCCACTAACGGCAACGGGCGAATTAGTAGAAGGCGATATCGTCGCACAAACTCACCAAGTATTTACTAACTTAAAGGCAGTGTTAGAAGCCGCTGGATCATCATTAGATAATGTTGTGAAAACAACGGTATTTATGAAAGATATGAATGACTTTGTTGCAATGAATGAAGTATATGCAGGTCATTTTGGCGAACATAAACCTGCTCGATCAGCAGTAGAAGTAGCACGTCTACCAAAAGATGTGAAAGTTGAAATTGAAGTGCTAGCAGTTGTGAAATAGTAAAGGCAAAGACTACTAAAAGAGTTAATACTCATTTAGTAGTCTTTTTTATGCTAAAAAGGAAAAATGACATACAATTGTCAAATTTTACGTATAATAGAGAAAATAATCTATCGATTCCAAAAAAGGAGTATTCAAATTTTTTAGAAAATTTGATAGACTATAAAAAAGTAAATATTCGGTAATCATAGAATATTATATTTTCACTAAGGCATCTAAGATGAGAGGTGGTGAGAAAATGGAAGTTACTGATGTAAGATTACGTCGTGTACAAACAGATGGTCGCATGCGTGCGATTGCTTCCATTACACTCGACAATGAGTTTGTTGTACATGATATACGTGTAATTGATGGAAACACAGGACTGTTTGTAGCAATGCCAAGCAAACGTACTCCTGATGGGGAATTTAGAGATATTGCACATCCAATCAATTCAACTACACGTAATAAAATCCAGGAGATTATTTTAACAGCTTATCATAATTCGCAAGAAGATGATGAAGTAATGGAACTGGAAGAAGTAGTTGTGTAGGTTAGTTAATGGATATTAGTATCCATTAACTGTTTCGATGGTAGTCTGAAAAATGTTAAAAAATAAGAACTCTTCAATAAACTGTAGAGTTCTTTTTATTGTGTGAAAAAATTGATAAAGAGAAAATTTGCGCATAAATAATAAGTTTCAAGCATGAAGCCTATTAATAGGGATTTCTTTGTTTTGTCAAGTCTGAATACCTTGAAAATAGATGAATTTTGCTATATAGTCAAAATAGAAAATGAGCGTATTGGAGGACTTACTGATGAGCAACATTTTTGCTGTCATTTTGGCTGCAGGTCAAGGTACACGTATGAAGTCCAAATTATATAAAGTGCTACATCCAGTATGTGGGAAACCAATGGTGCAACATGTTGTTGACCACATTCAATCTTTAGATGTAAATCGCATCGTAACAGTTGTTGGACATGGTGCAGAAAAAGTACAAGATCAGCTTGGCGATAAGAGTGAATACGTTTTGCAAGCTGAACAGTTAGGAACAGCGCACGCTGTTCAACAGGCAGAAGCCATTTTAGGAAATGAGGATGGTACAACATTAGTTGTATGTGGAGATACTCCTTTAATTCGCCCTGAAACTATGCAAGCTTTATTTGAGCATCATCAAGCAAAAAATGCTAAAGCCACTATCTTAACAGCAGTTGCAGAAAACCCAACTGGATATGGTCGCATTTTACGTGGAGAAAATGGTCAAGTTGAACAGATTGTTGAGCAAAAAGATGCAACAGCAGAACAACAATTAGTAACAGAGATTAATACAGGCACATATTGCTTCGATAACAAAGTGTTATTTGAAACTTTAAAACTTGTGAAAAATGACAATGCCCAAGGTGAATATTACTTACCAGATGTCATTGAACTTCTTCAAAAACAAGCTGAAATTGTTGAAGCCTATGTAACGGAAGATTTTGAGGAGACACTGGGCGTAAATGATCGTTTTGCTTTATCACAGGCAGAAGCATTAATGCGTGCGCGTATTAATGAAAGACATATGCGAAATGGCGTCACAATTATTAACCCTGAGGCAACATATATTAGTGCAGAGGCAGTAATCGGTTCTGATACTGTCATCCAACCAGGTTCAATGATTGAAGGTAATACAGTTATTGGTGAAGATTGCTTAATCGGACCTAATACTCAAATTATAGATAGCCGCATTGGTAATGGTACAACTATCCATTCATCAGTAGTGCGTGAGAGCGCAATCGCAGATGATACTGCAATAGGTCCATTTGCTAATATTCGTCCACTTTCCAACATTGGAAGTCATGTGAAAATTGGTAATTTCGTAGAAGTGAAGAAAAGTAATTTAGGTGACGACACAAAAGTATCGCATTTAAGTTATATTGGTGATGCTGAGGTAGGAAACAACGTCAATATTGGTTGTGGTTCGATCACTGTCAACTACGATGGTAAAAACAAATTCCAAACAATTATTGAAGACGATGTTTTTGTAGGATGTAACACCAACTTAGTAGCACCAGTGAAAGTTGGTAAGGGTTCTTTTGTTGCAGCAGGATCTACAATCACAAAAGAAGTTCCAGAAGATGCACTGGCAATTGCACGTGCAAGACAAGAAAATAAGCCGAATTATGTAAGTAAATTAAATTTAAAATAATTATCAACTAAACAGGAGGCCATCATGCCGTATCAATATGCTAACTCACAATTAAAAATATTTTCACTTAACTCTAATAACCCACTTGCCCAAGAAATTGCGCAAGAAATGGGTGTTGAATTAGGTAAATCTTCTGTTAAACACTTCAGCGATGGAGAAGTTCAAATTAGCATTGAAGAAAGTATTCGTGGTTGTGATGTGTTTATCGTGCAGTCTACTTCTGCACCTGTAAACGAACATTTAATGGAGCTTTTAATTATGGTAGATGCAGTGAAACGCGCATCTGCTCGTACAGTTAACGTTGTAATGCCTTATTACGGTTATGCTCGTCAAGATCGTAAAGCAAAAGCTCGTGAGCCAATTACAGCTAAATTAGTAGCAAACTTACTTGAAACTGCTGGTGCAACTCGTGTTATCGTCTTAGACCTACACGCACCACAAATCCAAGGTTTCTTCGATATTTTAATCGATCACTTAATGGCAGTACCTTTACTTTCAGAATACTTCCAATCAAAAAATATCCCGGCAGAAGATATTGTAGTAGTATCTCCTGATCACGGTGGTGTAACACGTGCTCGTAAAATGGCTGAACGCTTAAAAGCACCAATTGCAATTATTGATAAGCGACGTCCAAAACCAAACGTTGCAGAAGTGATGAACATTGTTGGTAATGTTGACGGCAAAGTGGCAATCTTAATTGATGATATTATCGATACTGCTGGTACAATTACAATTGGCGCTGATGCTCTACGTGCTGCTGGTGCAAAAGAAGTTTATGCTTGCTGTTCTCACCCAGTATTATCAGGCCCTGCAATTGAGCGTATTAATAACTCAGCAATTAAAGAATTAGTTGTAACAAATACAATTCAACTTTCAGAAGATAAAAAGTCTCCAAAAATTATTGAGCTTTCAGTAGCAAAATTAATGGCTGATGCTATCTCTCGTGTATACGAAAACAAATCTGTAAGTACTCTATTTGATTGATAAATTAAGAAAAGGCGAGCTCACTATATCGTGAGTTCGTTTTTTTTTATTTGTAAATATAAAGAAGAGGAATAACAGTTAAGAGGCAAGCTTGGAATAACTTTTATTGATGTATTCAAGCACGACATGTATTTCTTTCTTGTGCATATGGTAAAATAACTACTATTAGGTTAAAAAGCGAGGTACTTATGAAAATTATAGTTGGTCTAGGGAATCCAGGGAAACCTTATGAAAATACACGTCATAATATAGGCTTTGATGTAATCGATGCTTTGGCAAAGAAGTGGGACGCGCCATTAACAAATTCAAAATTTAATGGTATTTACGCAACTGTACATCGTCCAGAAGGTAAGGTTCTACTTGTTAAACCTTTAACATATATGAATTTATCGGGAGAATGTATTGGCCCGTTAATGGATTATTTTGATATTGATGTGGAAGATTTAATCGTTATTTATGATGATTTAGATTTAGAAACTGGAAAATTGCGCTTGCGCCAAAAAGGCAGTGCGGGTGGACATAATGGTATTAAGTCCTTAATCCATCATTTAGGTACACAAGAATTTAATCGTATTCGTGTTGGCGTAAATCGACCACCTGCAGGCATGAAAGTAGCGGATTATGTACTTTCTAAATTTACAAAAGAGGACGAAGGAGTTATTAGCGATGCCATTGAAAAGAGCGTTAATGCAGTAGAAACATCGTTGTCAACACCGTTTTTAGAAGTAATGAATCAGTTTAATGGTGCATAATTCTTCAAGTGAATGTCTATACTTTAAGTAGTGAGTTGCTTAAGGGAGGATGATTTGGAGATGTCAGTTCGCTATCGATGTCGTCATTGTGAAGTAGAAATTGGGACGCTACCATTTGATGCAGATGATACAATTCGAAAGTTGCATATTTTCGAATTGGGTGAGGCAGATGATTATATTGAAAAAGATCGGCACGGCCACACGACAGTACATTGCATTTGTGAGCAGTGCGAAGATTCGCTAAAACAATATCCAGATTATCATGCATTAAATAAATGGCTACAGTAATAGAGAAAGATGCTTTGGCGCAATATATGTGCGTCCAAAGCTTTTTCCGTTTCAAAAATTGAAAAATTAAACTAGCATTATTGTTATAGACTTATAAGTATTATGATTTTAAATAAAAAGATTTTTGTGTTTTGAAAGGGGCGTTTGACTGTGGGAGTTATACGACAACTAGTGTCGCAGGACAAACATATTACATCGTTTTTGCAAGAGGTTCAGAGCGAGCAGACAGCGTCGCAGCTTATAACGGGATTAACAGGAAGCGCACGCCCAGTTTTGGTGGATGCGTTATTTGATTTTGTAAAAAAACCAGTTTATATTGTGTCACCGAATTTATTGCAAGCGCAAAAAATGGTGGAAGAACTTGCCGGCTTAGTAGGTGAAGAGAGTGTACATTACTATCCAGCAGATGAATTTATTGCAGCAGACTTATCTGTAGCGTCACCAGAGCTTCGTGCGGAGCGTATTGCTACACTCGATAGTTTAGCAAGAGGTGAGAGAGGAATTTATGTTATTCCAGTTGCCGGATTACGTAAAATGATGCCTCCAAAAGAACAGTGGACGCAATATTTTCTACAAACAGCAGTGGGTGAGGATATTGAGGTCGAAAAGTGGTTAGAAACATTAGTCGCTATGGGATATGTGCGAAACTCTATGGTGACTTCACCTGGTGAATTTGCACTTCGCGGGGGTATTTTAGATATTTATCCTCCGTATATAGAGGTACCTATACGTTTAGAGTTATTTGATACAGAAGTGGATTCAATACGAACGTTTTCCGCGGACGACCAACGCTCAATTGATAAATTACAAACAGTGCGTATTTTACCAGCTTCAGAAGTGATTTTAACGAAAGAAGAGAGAGTTGCATTAGCTAGCCGACTAGAAGCGGCTTTAGCGGAGAGCTTGAAAAAAGTTAAAAAGCAGGAGACCAAGGAACTCCTTTATCAAAATATTCAGTACGATATTGATATGCTGCAGCAAGGTAATGTACCTGATTATGTAAATAAATACGGATCACTTTTATATGAAAAGACGGCGTATTTAGGTGACTATTTTGCAAAGGACGGGCTGGTTTTATTTGATGAGCTTGGACGTATACAAGAAATTATGGATGCGTGGGAACGTGAGGAAGAAGAGTGGTTTTTATCGCTTATTGAAGAGGGGAAAATTGTACATGATGTGAAGCCAGCATTCTCTTTAAAGGAAATTTTGGCGATGATTTCACAGCAGAAACTATTTTTCTCACTATTTTCTCGTACATTCTCAGGTATATCATTTAAAAAAGTGACGAATTTCTCGTATAAGCCGATGCAACAATTTCATGGACAAATGGCACTATTACAAGGTGAAATAGAACGTTGGCAAATGGGAAAATTCACAGTTCTTATTGTTGTAAGGGACAAAGAACGTATAACACGTGTGCAACAAATGCTTGAAGAATATGATATACACGCAACGATTGGCGAGCCGATAGAGTCAGGTATATATATTGTGGAGGGCACTATTTCAAGTGGCTTTGAGCTACCGTTACAACGTATGGCTGTCGTTACAGAAGATGAGTTATTTAAACAACAGGCGAAGAAGAAAGCACGTCCTCAAAAGATGACGAACGCTGAGCGCATTAAAAGTTATACAGAGATTAAACCGGGCGATTATGTTGTCCATGTGCATCATGGTATCGGGAAATACATTGGTGTAGAAACATTAGAAGTGAATGGTACACATAAGGATTACTTGCATATACGTTACCGTACAGATGATAAATTGTATGTCCCAGTCGAACAAATCGATTTAATACAAAAATATGTAGCGTCTGAAGACCGTGAGCCTAAATTGCATAAGCTTGGTGGTGCTGAGTGGAAAAAGGCCAAGGCAAAAGTTTCATCAGCAGTTCAAGATATTGCGGATGATCTTATTAAACTTTATGCAAAACGTGAGGCAGAGGTAGGACATGCTTTTGCTCCGGATAATGACGATCAACGCGCGTTTGAGGCTTCTTTCTCATATGAGGAGACAGAAGATCAATTACGCTCTATTGTTGAGGTCAAACGAGATATGGAAAGAGAACGCCCGATGGATCGTCTTGTATGTGGTGATGTCGGATACGGTAAAACAGAAGTAGCAATTCGCGCAGCGTTTAAAGCAATTCAAGATGGGAAGCAAGTGGCATTTCTTGTACCGACAACGATTTTAGCCCAGCAACATTATGAAACAATTCGTGAGCGTTTCCAAGATTTTGCGATTAATGTAGGAGTGTTATCACGTTTCCGCACAAAAAAAGAACAAACGGCTACATTAAAAGGTTTAAAAGAAGGACAAATTGATATTGTAATTGGAACACATCGTATTTTATCAAAGGATTTAATTTTCCAAGATCTTGGGTTACTAATTGTCGATGAGGAGCAACGCTTTGGTGTTTCACATAAAGAGAAGATTAAACAGTTGAAAACCAATGTTGACGTGTTGACGCTTACAGCAACACCTATTCCAAGGACACTTCATATGTCTATGGTTGGTGTACGCGACTTATCAGTTATTGAAACGCCACCAGCAAACCGTTTCCCTGTTCAGACCTATGTCATGGAGCATAGCGGTGCATTAGTGCGAGAAGCTATTGAACGTGAGATGGCACGTGGCGGACAAGTGTTTTACTTATACAACCGTGTGGAAGATATGGCGCGTAAAGTAGATGAAATACAAATGCTAGTACCCGAAGCGCGCATCGGACATGCACACGGGAAAATGACTGAGTCAGAATTAGAATCAGTGATTTTAGCCTTTTTAGAGGGAGATTATGATGTACTTGTTACAACGACAATAATTGAAACTGGTGTTGACATACCAAATGTAAATACGCTGATTGTGCATGATGCTGATCGAATGGGACTGGCGCAACTCTACCAATTACGAGGTCGAGTAGGACGTTCAAATCGTGTTGCGTATGCGTATTTTATGTACCAGCGTGATAAAGTTTTAACAGATGTAGCTGAACAGCGCTTACAGGCGATTAAAGAATTTACAGAGCTTGGTTCGGGTTTTAAAATTGCCATGCGCGACTTATCGATTCGTGGTGCAGGGAATTTACTTGGTGCACAACAACATGGATTTATTGATTCTGTAGGGTTCGATTTGTATTCGCAAATGCTTGAAGAAGCGATTACGGAGCGTCAAACAGGTGTGAAAAAAGAAGATAAGCCAGACATTGAAATTGTACTTAATATTGATGCGTACATTCCAGATGCGTATATTCCAGATGGCTATCAAAAAATTCAAATGTACAAGCGCATAAAAGCGATGGACAGAGTAGAAGATTACGGTGAAATTATAGAGGAATTACAGGATCGTTTTGGTGATTTACCAATTGAAACGGAGCGTTTACTTCGTATTGCCCGTATGAAAGTTTGGGGCTTAGAAATGGGTGTACTATCGATAAAAGAAAAACAAAAAGTTATTACGATTATATTGTCAGAAGAAGGTACATCAAAAGTCGATGGCAGTAAAATTGTGACAGAGACGATGAAGTTTGAAAGGGCTGTCGGCTTTGGTATGGATGGTATGCAGTTAATGTTAACAATTGATGATAGAAAATGTAGTAAATACCAATCTTTTGATATTCTAGAAGAAATAATGAGAAAAATCGCTCATTCCAAAAAAAAATAATGATAAAAGGCTGATTTTATTGACATACTAATAAAGTCAGCCTTATTGTATGTAATGAGACAAATTATTATGGAAAAAAAATAATGGATTCAAATCCTTTTTGTTCATTTTCTGCATAGATTGTCTTAAGAAAAACCATACTATAGTGAAAGAAAAAATTTTGATGAATACGAAAGCGAGGCAGTTACATGAAAGCAACAGGAATTGTTCGTCGTATAGATGATCTAGGACGTGTAGTTATTCCGAAAGAAATCCGCAGGACGCTGCGCATCCGAGAAGGTGATCCGTTAGAAATTTATACGGCTCGCGAAGGAGAAATCATTCTAAAAAAATATTCACCGATTAACGATTTAGGTGAATTTGCAAAAGAATATGTTGAAACACTTTATGAGACACTAGGAACGCCAGCAATCATTACAGACCGTGATGAAGTTATTGCTATATCTGGGATTGGCAAAAAAGAATATATTGGACGTCGCATAACATCTTTCGCAGAAGGATTTATGGAAGAGCGTGCTACAACGATTGAAAAAATGGAAACGACAATTGAAATCGTACCTGGACAATACGAGCAAGTAAAATCTTATTGTGCAACGCCTATTATTGCGAATGGCGATCCGATTGGTTCTATTATTGTACTTTCAAAAGTACATTTTGTTGGCGAAGTAGAAGTAAAAGTAGTTGAAACAGCTGCTAATTTCTTATCAAAACAAATGGAATAATGAAATTAATTTAAAGTTATTGGATGACCACATAGGCCGTACAATAACTTTTTTCTTTATACATAAAAGGAGTACAACGAGCGCTTCAAGCTTTTAAGGTATGCTATACTATTGGCATTGTAAATGAAGGAAAGAGGACGATTTATGTCTGAACGTTTTGACATGAAAAGCTATATGAAAGGTGCTGCACTTTTAACAATCGCAGCATTAATTGTAAAAGTATTAAGTGCAATCTATCGTGTACCTTTTCAAAACTTAGTCGGAGATGAAGGCTTTTATATTTACCAGCAAGTGTATCCTTTTATAGCAATTTTTGTTGTGTGGACATCGAGTGGCTTTGCAGTAGCCATTTCCAAGATGCTTGCAGATAATGATTTATTGAAGGATCAAGAGTATCGTAAACAGAGAAGAAGTAGCATTTTACGGATAGTTTTTCGCTACTTAACAGTATTATCGCTTATATTTTTTGCTGTATTATTTGGCGGAGCCGGAATACTTTCACAAATGATGGGAGATGCAGGGCTTGCACCACTTTTACGTACAGGTGCGTTTATCGTACTTGTCATGCCGGCATTAGCAGTTTTAAAAGGTGGATTTCAATCACGTGGCATAATGGAGCCAGTTGCATATGCACAAGTAGTGGAGCAAACAGTGAGAGTATGTGTTATTTTAGCAGGGACATTTCTCATTATGACAACAACAAAGTCATTATATGGTGCTGGCAGAATGGCTATTGCGGGAACGGTTATTGGCGAAATTATGGGCTTCTTGCTACTCGCGTATTTGTATAAGAAACGCTTTGGTGGATTTACAGCTAAGCAGAAAGAGCAACTTCCTAGTTTGCCAATTTTAAAAGAAGTCACGCTGCTCAGTTTAAGTGTGAGTATGAGTAGTTTACTATTACTTGGTTATCAATTGGTGGATTCTTTTACTGTGTATTCGTTGCTAGTTGAAAGCGGTATAAGTGAGACATTGGCAAAGGAAACTAAGGGAGTTTACGATCGTGGACAGCCGTTAGTGCAATTAGGAATTGTGATTGCCTCGTCATTATCATTGGCTATCGTGCCTCTTGTTGCACATATGTCAAAGAAAAGTGCAGGCCGTAATGCGACTCCATTTATTCAACTAACGTACCGAACATCGATATTATTTGGTTGGGCAGCATCACTTGGTTTAGTGCTTGTGATGCCCTATGTGAATGCTATGCTATTTAAAACGGACATGCTATCGGAAGTACTTATGCTATATGTTTTGCAAATTGTACCATTGTCGATTATTTTGACATTTACAGCTATTTTGCAAGGGTACGGAAAATTAAAAAAACCAGCATTGTTCTTATTTATAGGTTTTCTCGTAAAGATAATATTGAATGTTATTACGATAGGCCCATTAGGGGTATTGGGGGCAGCAATTGCCAATAATATTGGTTTATTGATGACCGCAATAGCGCTTGTTTATTATTTGAAAAAAATTACGGACATTCAGCTGGCTCCTGCTAGTTTTTATAAAAAAGTGGGAATTGCGTCTCTTAGTATGGCAGTGGTTGTCATC
The DNA here is from genome assembly GCF_044762775.1 of Lysinibacillus sp. NPDC096418. NCBI lineage: Bacteria > Bacillati > Bacillota > Bacilli > Caryophanales > Bacillaceae > Lysinibacillus > Lysinibacillus sp. NPDC096418. The sequence continues at coordinate 25,558 of NZ_JBIWEY010000033.1, read as the reverse complement.
GGCTGGCTACAAATTGTACCTGTTCTATTGAGTGGATTCGTATCGGAGCGTATGGTGGCTGTTGTCGCAGGTCTAAGTGCTGTTAGTATCGGAGCCGTTGTAATGATTACAGTTATCGCAAAACTACGAGTACTTGCAGAAAAGGAGTGGTATTTATTGCCGCTTGGTCGTCGGGTTGCAGTCTACCAATTATGGTTAAATCGAAAGAAGTAGGTGGAAATAGTGAATACATTAACAATAATAGGCCTTGGTGCTGGTGATTTTGACCAGTTACAAATGGGCGTTTATAAAAAATTGAAAGCCGCAAAAAAATTATATGTTCGTACTGTGGATCATCCAGTACTAGAAGAACTAGCAGCTGAGGGCTTACAGTTTGAAAGTTTTGACGCAGTTTATGAAAAGCATGGCACATTCCAACCTGTCTATGAGGAAATTTCGGACTTACTTATTGAAGCAACTGCTGTAGGTGATGTAATGTACGCTGTTCCGGGACATCCTTTAGTAGCAGAGCAAACGGTGCAATTACTTATTGCTGCTGCAGAAGCAGGAAAGGTAAACTTAGTTATTGAAGGTGGACAAAGCTTCCTAGACCCAATTTTCGGAGCATTAAAAATAGACCCAATTGAAGGTTTCCAATTACTTGATGGTACGAGCTTTAATATGCATGATATTAATATGCGCCAACACATTTTAATTGCACAAGTATACGATACATTCAGCGCCTCAGAAGTAAAACTTACGTTAATGGAAAAATACGATGATGAATATCCGGTAACAGTTGTAACAGCAGCGGGCTCATCACAAGAAAAATTAATTACTGTACCTCTTTATGAGTTGGATCAAAGTGTGGAAGTGGATAATTTAACGACAATTTATGTGCCACCAGTGAAGTCACAGGAAGGGGCGCTACGCGATTGGGCAACATTCCGCCAAATTATTGCGACATTACGCGGTCCAAATGGCTGTCCGTGGGATCAAAAGCAAACACATGATTCCCTAAAAAAATATTTACTAGAGGAAGCACATGAATATTTAGCTGCTGTTGATGCAGAAGATGATTTTGCAATGATTGAAGAACTTGGTGATGTCTTATTACAAGTATTCTTAAACGCGCAAATTGGTGAGGATCTAGGCTACTTCACGTTAGAGGATGTCCTTGCGTCAATTAGTGAAAAAATGATTCGTCGTCATCCACATGTATTTAGCGATGTGTCAGTAGAAGATGCAGATGACGTTGTTGCAAACTGGGAAGTGATTAAAGCAGAGGAAAAGGGAACGAGTGACAAGCCTTTGCTAGAAGAAGAATATAGAGCATCTTCTTCTTTACAAACTGCTTATAATTATCAAAAGCGCGCTGCCAAAGTAGGGTTTGATTGGCCAGATGTTGCAGGTGCATGGGACAAATTTGCCGAAGAATGGCAGGAATTCCGTGATGAGGTGACGACAGGTTCAGCAGATGCTCGTTTAGATGAATTTGGAGATGTCCTTTTCACACTTGTCAATTTAGCTCGCTTCTACAAGCTATCACCGGAAGAGGCAATGTTGCACGCTAACGAAAAGTTCGCACGACGTTTTGGCTATATAGAAGAAAAAGTGAAAGAGAGTGGTAAACCGTTTTCGGCATACACACTAGAACAATTAGATGCTTTTTGGGATGAAGCAAAACGATTAGAGAGGGAGTAAGAATATGCGATTAGATAAATATTTAAAAGTTTCTCGATTGATTAAACGCCGTACACTGGCGAAGGAAGTTGCTGATCAAGGCCGTATTACAATCAATGAAAAGGTCGCAAAAGCTAGCAGTGCCGTAAAGGTAGGAGACGAGCTTGCGATTCGTTTTGGACAAAAGGTTGTTACAGCACGTGTAGAAGAGTTACGTGACACGGTGAAAAAAGAAGATGCTGCAAAGATGTTTACGATTTTAAAAGAAGAGCGACTTGAAAAAATCGAACCAGAGTTTATTGACGATGAAGATTAGATTTCTTCCACGTAAAAGTATGGCAACTTTAAAAAGTTGTCATGCTTTTTAGGTTGTCCGCATAAAGTGAACAGAAGATAGGACGACTAAAGGAGGAAAAAAATGACGCTACATCAAGAAAGTAATCGTTACACAATTCCATCTGGAGAACATATTCTGACGATTCGCAATCGCAAAAGAATGGACATGACTTCTGTAAAATCGATTGAACGTTTTGATCAGGAAGAGTTTTTTATTAAGACGTCCCAAGGGCATTTGTTAATTCGTGGAGAGTCACTGCATATCGTTCATCTAGATGTGGACAAGGGTTTATTAACACTCGAAGGAACCGTAAAAACCTTGCAATACGATGAAGAGGAAAGTGGCTTCTCGAAAGGTTTCCTTCATAAATTGTTTGGATGATTGTCAGCGAGCAATTTTTTCAGCTCCTGGTCATGGTTACGAGCGGTATTGCAGTTGGATTTATTATTGATAGTGTAAGATTAGTTATATTTTCTACACCAAAACGATCACGCCTCCGAAAGTGGATGATGTTTGTCGAGTTACTAACATGGATTGCACTTGGAGGTATGACGTATTATTTATTATTTTGGTTAAAGGATGGTGCATGGCGGGCGTATGACCCGCTAGCACAAATATTAGGGATATTTTTATATCAAATATTTTTTCAACGAATTTTACGTTTCATTGCACGAATTTTGGTGAATATAACAGTGAGGCCTGTCTGGTTTATCATCCGATTAATAATCGCCATCATTCGACGTATTCTGCAATTTATTCTCTATATAGTAGGTATTATTGTAAGGCCTTTTGTCAAAATTTATTCGTATTTGGTGTACACTTTTTCGAAAAAAATGAGAAAATTAAAGTATAATAAAAGACAAGAATAATTTCGGAGGTGCGGGCATGACGAAACGTCATTCATCAAAAGATGACCGGCAAAACTACACGAAACTTGATAATGACTATGTCCGTAACGCTGATAAAGCCACGAACTTTAAAGTACAATCACGGAAACGTAAAATGCGCCGTATTGTCTTTTTTGCGGTCATACCAGTCATAATTATTGGTTTTCTTTTAAATGTGCTTGCTCATCAAAATGAAACATTAGCAGCAAAAGAGAAAAAGAAGGTAGAAGTTGAACAGCAATTGGCGAAATTGAAAGAGGAACAAGAATTGTTAAATCTGGAAATTACACAATTAGAAGATGACGAATACATCGCAAAGATTTTACGCAAAGAATATTTCTTATCAGAAGAAGGAGAAATCATTTTCGCATTACCAAAAAAAGAAGATAAAAAAGACGACTGAGAAGCTATGTATTGTTGACACTCTTTTTTTGTTATATATAATGAAGAGAGAAACCTATTGTAACAAACAGTTTCATCAAATTGATTACATGGCCTAGAAAGGTCGCTTAATTTTTAAGGAGGAGCATTTTTTTTATGTCAATTGAAGTAGGCAGCAAGGTACAAGGTAAAGTAACAGGAATCACAAATTTTGGAGCGTTCGTAGAACTTCCAGATGGAAAAACAGGATTGGTGCACATTAGTGAAGTTGCTGACAATTATGTAAAAGACATTAACGAACATCTAAAAGTTGGAGATGTAGTAGAAGTAAAAGTGATGAATGTTGAAGCGGACGGAAAGATTGGTCTTTCAATCCGTAAAGCAAAACCTCAAGCTGAGAGACCAGAGCGTCCTCAACGACCACGCCGTGACAATCGCTCAAATGATCGTAATGAACGCCATCAACCTAAAGAAAACTTTGAGCAAAAAATGGCACGTTTCTTAAAAGATAGCGATGAACGCCTTACAACGCTAAAACGAGCTACAGAATCAAAACGCGGTGGCCGTGGAGCTAGAAGAGGGTAATTTGCTGACTGTTTTAATCGTAGAAAAAGTGTATTAAATAGAGTAAGGGATTAGATTTTGGTCACTACAAAATCTAATCCCTTTTTGTCTAACCTACAATGTTGAGGTAGGTCTTTTTTTCTTTTTTTGAATTGTTTCTGATGCCTGCTCGGTAGTTGCCATTGGCATTTTGTCAGATGGATTTGCTATCATTTTAACAAGTAGAAAAACACCGTATACGCTGATAACAAGACCTGCAAGAAGTAATAATATCTGTAGGGGTAATGGCATTTTGATGAGTATAGATACAAGAATAAACATGGACCCACCCCCGCAGATAAAAGCGGCTTTTGATAATTGACCCAAAGTGAAGGTACCTCCTATAAAAAAACAAATATCTAATTTAAGTATGCCACAATCTCCATTGGCAAATATACTAAAAGTACCCGCGAATATGTACAAATTAAAAGATAAACGGAATTTTGGTACTATGAAACTTATTGGTTTATTTATTGATAGGCCATGCGATGTTAATTTGGAAAAAGAAAAGCCTGTAATCCTTTTAGAAAGGATGCAGGCTTTTCATAAATTATTTTGTATAAGATAGTACTGCATTTTTCTTAAAACGTTTTAATGCTTGTGTTGCTTCACCTTTATTTGTGTATTCGAAAATACGAACGTCCTTTTGTTCAAATACTGTAATAACCCACATTGTAAAATCTCCCATCATTTTTTGATTTCTGTAATATAACAACCACGGTGAATGTGATGCTTGTGTCAAACTGTTTTATAACAACTTCTTACTTGATACTCATTCTACGCCAATTTTTAAAAAAGAAAAGTATAATGTGAGATACTTCACAAACTGTTCAAATTTCAAACGCTTTCATTGAACAAATTGTGAAAATACGTAATTTTTAGTTATGTTAATGTGGGGAATTAGCTTTTACTGTATGAAGAAAGACTGAAAAGGCTAAGTTCAAAATAGATTAAAACTCGTTATTGTTAACTCTGTTAAAAAACACTTTATTCTGTCTTGTTCTTTTTTAGACAATGCCTCGTACTCAAGTCTTTGTTGTTCGGAAAGTTCCTCGAGCTCCTCATAACTGACCGCTCTCGCTAAGACAGATCCGCTAATTTCAGCGGCCAATTGGTGTGCAGCGACAATACTTGTAAAAGCAAAGGCTTGCTCTTCGTCATTAGTAAATATAGGAATATCTATTTTCTTTTGATAAAAGCAATCTTCTACTTGCACCACATAATATTTAATCGAATCCATTATTCATCTCCTTAATTTATGATTTTTATTAATATGTGAAACTTTGTTAGGCATAGGAAAAGGCGTCTCAGAAATATCTCTGAGACGCCTTTTTACAAGATGACCCCTACGGGATTCGAACCCGTGTTACCGCCGTGAAAGGGCGGTGTCTTAACCGCTTGACCAAGGGGCCAAATATATGGTGGCGGCCGAGGGGATCGAACCCCCGACCTTACGGGTATGAACCGTACGCTCTAGCCAGCTGAGCTAGGCCGCCGTGAAAAGATATGGAGCGGAAGACGAGGTTCGAACTCGCGACCCCCACCTTGGCAAGGTGGTGTTCTACCACTGAACTACTTCCGCACGTATTTTAAACAACAAAATAAATAATACAAGCGATTAAAACAAGTGTCAAGGGTATAAATGATAAAAATCAATTAAAAATGATAAATAAACATTGTGTAAGTGAGGTTTTGTAGTAGTTAATGCAAATAATCGTATTTATGTATACGTATTCGTCGAAATATTTATATTTTTTTCCGCCATCGTCAGACAACCTTTCCATGAATACTTTTTTATAATTACAAAAAAGTGGGGAAAGGGGTTAATGTAATGACAAACGTTGAATGGTATGGAACAACGGATGCAGCAGACCAAAAATTTGAAGCAAAAAAGATGCAATTTTTGATGAGTATTCTCTTTTTTGTAACAGCTTTTTTTTTAGCACAATCTGTTGTATTTGAAGCCGCAGTACCTTTTTCAGTACCTTTTTGGGCAATCGTTCGGAAAAAGTATCGGAAATACACAACGGCCGTATTTGTTGGAAGTATGATAGGCTGTTTTTTCTTAGGTTTTGGACAAGTTGTTATTTTAGCACTTCAAATTTTATTGTATGAGTGCTTTGTACGTTTTCGTTATTGGCATATGCCCCAAAGTGTTGCAGTTTTTTCAGCTGTTCTTTTAGTACAAATCGCATGGCAAGGAGTTGCCTATCAAGGGTTGCCACCAGCTCTTGTACAATTTTATATTGGCTGTGAGGCTGCATTAGCGTTGATCATGACATTGTTTATGCAAGTATTGTTCGTCAAGACGCATGAATGGTTTACTGATCATTGGACGTATGAAAGAATTGGCTCTGGTCTTGTGATTTTTGCGGCGATGCTAACCGGTATGAATGCTGTTGTTATTGGATATTTTTCACTCCCTCTTTTTTTACTACAGCTTATTATTTGTTTTGCTGCTTTTGTTGGTAGTGTTCCGTTAGCCACGGTGGTTGGGGCAGTTCTCGGTACATTGATAGGTGTTGCAAAATTATCATTTACAGGTATGCTATCAGTTGCAACTTTAACGGGATTATTCGCTGGGATGGGGGCACGTGGGGGGAGATTTAGTGTAGCGATTTGTAGTATAGCGCCAAGTGTGTTTTTCTTATTTTACGATGAGACATTACCGTTAGATAGTGTATATTTCACATCAATTGTATTTGGTAGTATTATGTTTTTATTTATACCAAAAAGTCTTTCAAATGCAGTTCAAGAAAAGTTATTTCCGCAAAAAGAGGAGATTTTATTGGCGCGTCAGCACTGGCTAACAGAGCATGTCGCCATGAAGTTAGAACACTTCCAGCATTTTGTGCAATTTATGAAAGAACTTGTATTTGAACGCTTTATGACGACCCCTGTGGCGACGAAAGAAGACGTGGCACCGATGAATACTTGCCTAAGTTGTTTTCGTTATGATAGGTGCTGGGGTGCCCAAAATAATGGCATGGATAAGCTCATGACTGAGTGGTTCCATATAAAAGGGGTGGGTAAAGAATCAGCAATTCATCGGGTAGAGGAACAAATTCGTACAAAATGTGTAAAGTCCGCGAAGGTTTTTGAAGAACTGGATGCTGAATTATATAGAGAGCGCATTAATGGGCAATATTTTCATGGTAAAAAAATGATTGCGCTACAACTAAGAGATATGAGTAATCATTTAAATCAACTTATTGCAGAGATGAAGGAGGAGACCATTTCTTTTGTTAGTGTGGAGAAGGAAATTATTCAACGTTTGAAAGCGGCAAATATTGATTGTTTTCAGTTAGATGTATTGAATAATAAGCCGGGGGCACGTAAGATTGTTTGCGCGATGGCGCCAGCACGTGTGGACTGGGAACATGATACGACATTAGCAGAGCGGCTTATACTACCGATTTTATATGAAATTTTTGATGAGCCGTTTGAAATTGAAAAAGTAGTACCGTGTGATGTACCATTCAGTCACATTCAAATAAGCTTTAGTTCTGCTATTAGCTTTGAAGTAGAGTATGATATATACAGTATGTCAAAGGATGATACGTTATACTCTGGTGATTCTCACGAGTTATTCCAGTTACATCCGGGGTTGTTCGCGATTTTACTGTCAGACGGAATGGGGCAATCGAAAGAAGCACAACATGAGAGTAGAAAGCTCATTCATTTAATGCGAGAATGTCTGAATTATAATATGAATCCTGAAACAGCTATGCATACGCTACATTATGTCATGTCATTAAAACAACAAGATGATATGTATGCGACACTCGATTTTGCTTTAGTCGATTTACAGCACGGTGATTTATGGTCGTGGAAAGCTGGCGGTATGTCTACGTATATTTTACGTGGCAAAGAAGTCATTAAAGTTGAAAGTAAAGCGGCACCAGTGGGGTTTTTATCGATTTCTGCTGTAGAGGCAGAGAAAAGAAAGCTCAAGGCTGGAGATGTCATTATGATGCATTCTGATGGCCTGTTTTCAAACTCAGCAAATTGGGATGAGCAGGAAGAAGCATTTTTGAGTTATACAAAGCAAGTTGCAGGTACAAACATTTCGATACAGGAGAAATTAACAACAATAATGCAGTCTTTCCAAGAGTATTATGAGGTAGAAGATGACTGTACTGTTTTAATGTTAGAGATTACGCATGTCATTCCAACGTGGGCTGTTTTTAGACCAATGGAATATTCGATGAGTAAAACGTCATAAGTCGTAATATAATAACGAAAAGGGGAGGAGAAGCGTTTGTCATTTGAATTAAAGGTCAAACAATTTATTGAAAAAGAACAGTTACTACAGCAAGACGATCATCTTCTCATCGCCGTTTCGGGTGGCGTAGATTCAATGGCACTTTTACATTATTTTGTGAAGACAAAAATACAATGGAATATTGAAGTAGAGGCTGTGCATGTAGATCATATGTTAAGAGGAGAGGCATCTGCACAGGATCGAGCGTTTGTCCAACAGTATTGCGATGCTCAAGGCATTACTTTACACGCAACAGCTATTCCTATTCCTGAGATTATTGCTGCGGAAAATGGTAACTCGCAGCTTATTTGTCGTAGAGAGCGTTATCGTTATTTTGAAGAAATCTTACAAAAAACGAGTGCTACAAAACTTGTAACTGCACATCATGCGGATGACCAACTGGAATCAGTATTAATGGCTTTAACGAAAAATGCCACAGTGAATGGTATGCAAGGTATTCGACCACAGCGCATTTTTAATAAAAAATCATTAATTCGTCCGTTTTTAACGGTTACAAAATCTGAAATAAGGGAATATTTACAGAAGCAAGGTCAAAATTTCCGAGAAGATGCGAGTAATAGTAAGGATGCTTATTTGCGCAATCGTTTTAGACATCATGTCGTGCCAGTGCTTGAAGCTGAAAATCCACGCGTAGCTGAACAAGTAAGTCATTTTACGAAGCACTTACAAGAAGATGATGCACTCCTAATGGCACTTGCCCAAGAAGCATTTTCGAAGATAGTAAGGAAAAATAACGGAAATATGTATACTTTGGAAATTAAGGAGATACAATTGATACCACTTGCTTTACAAAGAAGGCTGGTTTTAATACTATTAAACTATCTTTACAAAGATTCTGATACGATACAAAGTTATGCATTATTAACTTCACTATTAAAGCTATGTGATACGACATCTGGTAATGCTGAAGTTCATTTACCAGAAGGATTTATAGCAGTTCGCGGCTATGGTAAATTGACGATTCAGAAGAAAGAAGTAAGGCAATTAGATACTTTTACTTACAAGGAAATAATTCCACGTGCGAATGAATGGACAACACTAGACAATGGTGTGCGTTTATACATAGCAAAATTGCCGGAAATGGCTCCTGAATTGTTCGCGGGTACTGCACCACTTTATTATTTTGACGCTAGCAAACTTACACTTCCACTCTTTGTTAGGACACGTAAGGAAGGAGACCGAATACTGTTAAAAGGAATGGATCAGCCAAAACGCTTATCTCGCCTTTTTATAGATGAAAAGATTCCTTTAAATGAGCGAAATAGCTGGCCGTTACTCGTTTCTCAAACTGATGATGTAGTAGCGGTAATTGGTGTGCGTATGGGTGTTCATTTTTCAATAACTGCGCGGCCAAACGATGATACAGTGCTCATCGTAGACTAATGGTCTTTGTAAAATGTTTAACCTTTCAAGGCGGTTGGAAATTTTTGATACAACATGAGGAGGAATCGATATGATACAAAATGACATCGAGAAAATTATTATTACAGAAGAACAATTACAAGAAAGAATCGCAGAACTAGGTGCACAATTATCAGAGGAATATCAAGATTCATTCCCATTAGCAGTAGGTGTACTTAAAGGTGCAATCCCGTTCATGGCAGACTTAATGAAGCGCTTCGATTCTTTCATCGAGTTAGACTTTATGGATGTTTCAAGTTATGGTAATGCAACAGTTTCATCTGGCGAAGTGAAAATTTTAAAAGATTTAAATACAAGTGTTGAGGGACGTGATGTATTAATTATCGAGGATATTATCGATAGCGGATTAACATTAAGTTACCTAGTAGACTTATTTAAATATCGTAAAGCAAAATCAATTAAAATTGTGACACTTCTAGACAAGCCATCAGGTCGTAAAGTAAATTTATCGGCTGATTATGTTGGTTTCAAAGTACCAGATGGTTTTGTAGTTGGTTATGGTTTAGACTACGCGGAAAAATACCGCAACTTACCATATATCGGCATTTTAAAACCAAAAGTCTATTCTTTTTAAATGAGTAAATTTGTTTGAATTCCGACAAAATTTCGACAAAACTTATTTTACTTAGGGCTTTTCGTTGTATGATGAAATCGTGATATGTTAAGATTTTACTTATAATTTTTCTGTATGTAATGAGGAGGCTGGAGATGAATCGAATATTTCGATATACCATATTTTATTTACTGATTTTCCTTGTGATTATCGGTATTTTTGGTACTTTCAACAATGGGAAATCACCAACGAAAGAATTAACTTATCATGAGTTCGTGACTGCTCTCGATAAGAATAAAATAACAAGTGCAACCATTCAACCGGATAAATCAGTGTATATCGTTGAGGGTACGATGGAAGGTTATGAAAAGGGGCAAACCTTTACAGTAAATATTCCACGCGATAACCAATCGTTAATGGACCGTATCGATAAAGCTGCCGATGAAAATAGCGATATTAAGTATTTAACGGCGCCAGAAACAAGTGGATGGATTCAATTCTTCACAGGAATCATTCCGTTTATCATTATCATCTTCTTATTCTTCTTCCTAATGAGCCAATCTCAGGGCGGTGGTAATAAGGTAATGAGTTTTGGTAAAAGTAAAGCAAAACTATATGATGATCAAAAGAAAAAAGTAAGATTTACAGATGTAGCGGGTGCAGATGAAGAAAAAGCTGAACTTGTAGAAGTGGTTGATTTCTTAAAAGACCACCGAAAGTTCACTGAAATTGGTGCGCGTATTCCAAAAGGTATTCTACTAGTAGGTCCTCCAGGTACAGGTAAAACATTACTTGCTCGTGCAGTCGCTGGTGAAGCTGGTGTGCCGTTCTTCTCAATTTCAGGTTCCGACTTCGTAGAAATGTTCGTTGGTGTCGGTGCATCTCGTGTACGTGACCTTTTCGAAAATGCGAAGAAAAATGCTCCATGTATCATTTTCATCGATGAAATTGATGCTGTAGGTCGTCAACGTGGCGCAGGTCTTGGTGGTGGTCATGATGAGCGTGAACAAACACTGAACCAATTATTAGTTGAAATGGATGGATTCGGTGCTAACGAAGGTATTATTATCATCGCGGCAACAAACCGTCCAGACATTCTAGATCCAGCATTACTTCGTCCAGGTCGATTTGACCGTCAAATTACAGTTGGACGTCCAGATGTAAAAGGTCGTGAACAAGTGCTTAAAGTGCATGCTCGCAATAAACCTTTATCAGATCAAGTGGATTTAAAAGCTATTGCACAACGTACACCAGGTTTCTCAGGTGCAGATTTAGAAAACTTACTTAACGAAGCGGCTCTTGTAGCAGCGCGTCGGGGTAAAAAGAAAATTGACATGTTCGATATTGACGAAGCAACAGACCGCGTTATTGCAGGTCCTGCAAAATCAAGTCGTGTTATTTCTAAAAAAGAGCGGAATATTGTGGCATTCCACGAAGCGGGTCACGTTGTTGTCGGTCTGACACTTGACCAAGCTGAAAAAGTACACAAAGTAACAATTGTCCCTCGTGGTCAAGCAGGTGGTTATGCAGTGATGCTTCCAAAAGAAGATCGTTACTTCATGACTAAACCAGAATTACTTGATAAAATTGCCGGTTTACTTGGTGGTCGTGTAGCGGAAGATATCGTCTTTGGTGAAGTATCAACAGGTGCACATAATGACTTCCAACGTGCAACGAGCATAGCGCGCTCAATGGTAACTGAATATGGTATGAGTGATAAACTTGGGCCAATGCAATTTGGTTCAAGCCAGGGTGGTAACGTTTTCTTAGGACGTGACATTAACTCAGACAAAAACTATTCAGAATCAATTGCGTTTGAGATTGATAAAGAAATGCAGTCTATGATTGTTGAGCAATATGAGCGTACAAAACAAATTCTTACTGAAAAACGAGAGCTTTTAGATTTAATTGCGACAACTTTACTTGAAGTTGAAACATTAGATGCACAGCAAATTGAGCATTTACGCGATCATGGTACATTACCAGAGCGTGTAGCTGAACCAACTGTTATTGAAGAAAACAAAACAATTGGTTTAGAAAAAGATGCTGATACAGTCGTGGAAACAGCTGGTACTACTTCGCTTGATAAAGAGGTAGTGGGTAAAAAAGCAGATCCAACAACTGCAGATTTAACAAAAGAAGGTAGCGTACAACAGGACGCACCGCAAGGCATTAAAGAAAAACGTGATTAATTATGTAAAAGGCTGTTTACCATTTTTGTAAACAGCCTTTTCTTTTGCCTTTATTTGATTGAAAGAAGTAGGATATAGGTGGTGACTTGTGCATCTACATAATGAACCGATAGGAGTGTTGAAAATGGAAAATGTAACATTGAATAATGGTCTTAAAATGCCTCTAGTGGGCTACGGAGTATTTCGTGTGCCAGACGGAGAAGATTTAGCGGAGGCTGTGAAAATCGCCATTACGACAGGTTATCGTAGTATTGATACAGCACAAATATACGGCAATGAAGAAAGTGTAGGACGCGGAATTCGTGCTGCTATTGCCGAAGGTTTAGTAACACGTGAAGAACTATTCGTAACATCTAAGGTTTGGAATGATGGTCTTTCTTATGAAGAGACATTAGCTGCTTGTGATAGTAGTTTAGAGAAATTAGGGTTAGATTATTTGGATTTATATTTAATTCATTGGCCTGGCATAGATACGAATCATGTAGAAGCTTATAAAGCGCTTGAAAAAATTTATCAAGATGGGCGTGTGCGCTCAATCGGTGTAAGTAATTTCCACGTACATCATTTAGAAAATTTACTGGCACAAACGACTGTTGTACCAGTCATTAACCAAATTGAGTTTCATCCGCATTTAACTCAAACTGAAGTACGTGCGTATTGTCATGAGCATGGAATTCAAGTAGAGGCTTGGTCACCACTTATGAATGGCGCATTACTTGAAGAAGAGCTAATCCAACAGCTTGCTGCTAAATACGATAAAACACCAGCACAAATTGTGCTACGTTATGACGTGCAGCATAATGTCGTAACGATACCTAAAACGATGACACCTACGCGTATGAAAGAAAATTTAAGTGTTTTTGATTTTGCTTTAACGAATGAGGAAATGGCGCAACTTGATGCAATGAACGACGGTTTACGTTGTGGTCCAGACCCAGAAAAATTCAATTTTAAATAATATGCAAAGAGCTACCTAAATAACTTTTAGGTTAGCTCTTTTTTGTAAGTATGAAAGTTATTTTTCGCATTAAAACTGTGGTATGATTTTCTAAAGTGTCGTTATAATAGAGGTGTTATTCGTGATTTTGGTGTTAGATGCAGGTAATTCAAATATTGTTTTAGGTGTGTATGAAGAAGATAAACTTGTTTTTCATTGGCGTATGGTAACGGATCTTCATAAAACAGAAGATGAATATGCGATGCAAGTGCAGGCCTTTTTCAATCATGCAGGCATTTCATTTGAACATATTAAGGGCATTATTATATCCTCTGTTGTACCACCAATTATGTTTTCGCTTGAGGCGATGTGCCAAAAGTATTTTCATAAAAAGCCACTTGTTGTTGGGCCGGGTGTGAAAACCGGGCTAAATATTAAGTACGAAAATCCCCGTGAAGTCGGTGCTGATCGTATTGTTAATGCTATAGCAGCGTTAGATACCTATAAAACTCCATTGATTATTGTGGATTTTGGGACGGCGACGACATACTGTTACTTGAACGAGAAGGGTGACTATATGGGTGGTGCAATTGCGCCGGGTATTACGATTTCAACCGAAGCACTCTATACGCAGGCAGCAAGATTACCACGTATTGAAATAATGCGTCCGACTAATGTCGTTGGCAAAACAACAGTTTCTGCCATGCAGGCTGGTATTTTTTATGGTTTTGTCGGCCAAGTAGAGGGAATAGTCAACCGTATGAAGGCGCAAAGTAAGGAAGAACCACTTGTAATTGCAACAGGTGGATTAGCGAATTTAATTGCAGGAGAGACACAAGCAATCGATGTTGTTGATCCGTTTTTAACACTAATAGGTTTATATAAGCTATATAAACGCAATCAATAAGGAATGAGGGATTTCTTGAATATGAAAGATTATTTAGTTAGAGGTTTAGGATTTAATGGACAAGTACGTGTATTTGCTGCTTGTACAACTGCAACGGTTGGAGAGGCACAACAGCGACACAATACGTGGCCAGTCGTATCGGCAGCATTAGGCCGTTCAATGACTGCAGGTGTTATGATGGGTGCAATGCTTAAAGGTGAAGAAAAAATTACGATCAAAATTGAAGGTAACGGTCCAATTGGTCCTATGGTTATTGATAGTAACGCAAAAGGTGAAGTACGCGGCTTTGTAACAAACCCACATGTTCATTTTGATTTAAACGAACAAGGCAAGCTAGATGTACGCGCGGGCGTAGGTACAGAAGGTGCATTAACAGTTGTCAAAGATCTAGGTTTACGTGATATGTTCTCAGGACAAACACCAATCGTTTCAGGTGAAATTGCAGAGGATTTCACATATTACTTTGCTACATCTGAACAAGTACCTTCATCAGTAGGATTAGGTGTGTTAGTCAACCCAGACAATACGATATTAGCGGCAGGGGGCTTTATTCTTCAATTAATGCCTGGCTGTGAAGAGGAAACTATTGATGCAATTGAGCAACATTTAGCCAATTTAGAACCAGTATCAAAAATGATTGAAAAAGGATATACGCCAGAACAAATTTTAGAGGCCGTATTAGGTGAAGGAAATGTCCAAATTTTAGATTCAATGCCGGTTGAATTTAAATGTCAATGTTCAAAAGAGCGATTTGGTGCAGCAATCTTAGGCTTAGGTGAACAAGAAATTCGAGAAATGATTGAGGAAGACGGAAAAGCGGAAGCGCAATGTCACTTCTGTTTAGAAGCGTATCAATTCTCTAAGGAAGAATTAGAAGGTTTCATCGATGAGCTCAACGCGTAATCCAAGACGCAAGACAACAACACCAAATCAAACGCCCTTATCGCAACGCCGTTTAAAGACAAAACCGGTATTAGCATTACTTGCTATTTTGTTATTAGGAAATGTTTTATGGTTTATTTCTTGGTTAATCCCAGACAAAGGGAAAGAGACTGGCAGCGACGAGCAAGTCGCTGTCATCGATGGTGATGTCATTACACGCCAGGACTGGATGATCGCAATGGAAGAGCGTTACGGAAAAGAAACACTACAAAATTTAGTGAATGAGTCTGTAATGGAAAAGGCTGCAGAAAAATTTAAGATTAAAGTATCTGATAAAGAAATTGATCTTGAACTTGCTTTAATGCGTTCGGCTCAAGATAAATTTGATACAGCAACTCAAAATCTTTCAGATGCACAACTACGACAAAAAATTCGTTCACAACTTATTTTAGATAAAGTGCTTACAAAAGATATTGGCATTGAAGAATCTAGTATCAAAAAGTATTACGAAGAAAATAAAGCATTATACAATATTGAAACTAGCTATCGCACAAGTATCATAGCGGTAGACTCGAAAAAAGCGGCAGATGAGGCGTTAAGTGAATTGAAAGATGGCTCTGAGTTTTCCGTGTTAGCCCGTGAGATTTCTATAGATAGTGCATCTGCTAGCCTTGGTGGGGATATTGGTTTTATTACAGAAAAGCAAGAAAATGTAGATGCAGCGATTAAAAAAGCTGTTAAAGGGCTGTCTGCTAATAAGGAAAGTAAGGTTATAAAGTTAGATAATGGACATTATGCAATCGTTCAAGTTCAAGAAGTGGCAAAAGGTCAATCGTTTACATATGAAGATGTGAAAGAACATATTGAACGTGAACTTGCATTAGAGCAAATACAACAATCAATAACACCAGAAGCGTTTTGGTCAGAATTTAAAGCAACTTGGTATTATAGTGAAGAGAAAAAATAATGTGAAGCTAGAAGGTACTGTACTTTCTAGCTTTTTTACTTTAACTATTCATAATCATAAACTGCACAATAAATATTCTGAAAATATCGGTTTTATTTATTGACAACAGCTTGGAAAACTTGATAAAATACAAATTAAGTAAAACCTATAAAAATAGTAGGGATTGGGAGTGTGATTATTTATGAGTAAATTAGCAAACTCGGTGGCAGAATTAGTTGGTAAAACACCAATCGTAAAATTAAACAACGCAACAGGTGAAAATGAAGGCACAGTTTATGTGAAATTAGAATACTTTAACCCAGGCAGTTCAGTAAAAGACCGTTTAGCTTTAGCAATGATCGAAGCAGCTGAAAAAGATGGCACATTGAAACCAGGTGGTACAATTATTGAACCAACTTCAGGTAACACAGGTATCGGTCTAGCAATGATTGCTGCGGCAAAAGGCTATAATGCTATTTTAGTAATGCCAGAAACAATGAGCTTAGAGCGCCGTAATTTATTACGTGCGTATGGTGCAGAAATTGTATTAACCCCTGGACCGGGTGGAATGAAGGCTGCTATTGCAAAAGCAGAAGAATTATCTGCAGAGCATGGCTACTTCTTACCACAACAATTCACAAATGCTGCAAATGCAGAAGTGCACCGTTTAACGACAGGTCCTGAAATTGTGGAAGCATTCGAAGGATTAAAGTTAGATGCATTCGTAGCAGGTGTTGGTACAGGTGGTACAATCACAGGTGCTGGAAGCGTTCTAAAAGCTGCGTTCCCTGGCATTGAAATTATTGCTGTTGAGCCAAAAGACTCTCCAGTACTTTCAGGTGGTAACCCAGGACCGCATAAAATTCAAGGTATTGGTGCTGGTTTTGTACCAGAAGTGTTAGATACAGAAGTTTATGGCTCGATTTTCCCAGTAGAAAACGAAACTGCTTTTGAAGTGGCTCGTAAAGTAGCGCGTCAAGAAGGTATTTTATGCGGTATATCTTCAGGTGCAGCGATTCATGCGGCAATTGAAACGGCTAAACGTTTAGGTAAAGGATCTAATGTTCTAGCAGTAGTTCCTTCAAACGGCGAACGCTATTTATCTACACCGTTATATCAATTCGAAGACTAATTTCTCCTTTTATACGGCGAGTCTCTCATAATCTGAGGGCCTCGCTTTTTATTTTGTATAAAAGATTAGCATCTCTGCATCGTTCACGTTAAGATGGAATCAAATAACATGATTTAAAGGAGATTTTACGTGTGAATACATTATCTACGACGACATTTACAATGAATGCCGACGCATTTTTTTATAGTTATAAGAGACAAACAGAGGACGAAAAGGCCCATGTATTTTTAGAAAGCGGACGTGGTGGGCACTTTACGATTGCAGCATGGCAACCATTAGCAACAGCTCGTTCAGTTGAAGGTGGCCTGCAGGTTACATGGCGTGACGGAAAAAGCGATTTTTTTTACGGCGAGCCTCTCGCTTTGCTCGAGGACTTATTAAAAAAATATGAAGTTCCTTACAACACTGCTTTACCTGCTTTTCAGGGCGGGGCGGTCGGCTTCGTGTCGTATGATTATGCGCGGAAAATTGAAGAACTACCTAGCCTTGCGATGGATGATTTAGCAGTACCGGATACTTACTTTTACTTATGTGATTACTGGGCGGTACATGATGTACATACGAATACCGTGACACTCATGAAGCTTCCGAGCTGTGATATAGATTTAACAGAGCTTTCTAACACTTGGCAAATAGCTGCAAAAGAAGGATTAGCAGTGCGTAAGTTTGAAAAATCGGGCGCAGTTGAAGTGCTAAATGATGAAAACGAACTTCATGTATCATTTGCAGGTACTGACTTTGAAACTGCTGTAAGTAAAATCCAAACATATATTGCCCAAGGCGATGTATTTCAAGTGAATTTGTCAGTGCGTCAATCAAAGAATTTAAATGCAACTGCGATGGATGTTTATGAGGCATTGAGAGCGTTTAATCCATCACCGTATATGGCTTATATTGAGGCGCCTGATTTTGCAGTGGTATCCGGTTCACCAGAACTTTTAGTGAAACGCCATGGGGATGAGTTATCGACAAGACCAATTGCAGGTACACGACCGCGTGGTAAATCAGAAGAGGAAGATCTGGCTCTGGCACAAGAGTTAATCGATAACGAGAAAGAACGTGCTGAGCATGTGATGCTAGTAGACTTAGAGCGTAATGATTTAGGACGAGTTTCAGCTTATGGAACAGTTGAAGTGGATGAATTTATGGTCATTGAACGTTATTCACATGTGATGCATATTGTTTCAAACGTGCGTGGGAAAATTGCTGAAGGTAAAACAAATGCAGATGTCGTTCGTGCGATGTTCCCTGGAGGTACAATTACAGGTGCACCGAAAATTCGCACGATGGAAATTATTGAGGAACTAGAACCAGTTCGTAGAGGCTTATATACAGGCTCGATTGGCTGGCTGGGTTATACCGGCGATATGGAGTTTAATATTGTGATTCGCACAGCATTTGTTAAAGACGGCGTAGCGCATATTCAAGCTGGAGCTGGTATAGTTATTGATTCGATTCCCGAGAAGGAATATCAGGAGTCTCTTAATAAGGCAAAAGCAATGTGGCAAGCGAAAGCAATGGCGGAGGAGCGTTCAAAATGATTTTAATGATTGATAACTATGATTCTTTTACGTATAACCTTGTTCAGTATTTTGGTGAATTTGGCCATGAATTAATTGTGAAGCGAAACGATGCGTTAACAGTTGAGGAGATTGAGCAACTTGCGCCGGATATGATCGTGATTTCACCAGGACCGTGTAGCCCAAATGAAGCAGGTGAAAGTTTAAATATTATTAAATATTTCGCAGGAAATATTCCGATTTTAGGTGTATGTCTCGGGCATCAGGCAATTGCGCAAGTATTCGGTGGTAATGTAATTCGCGCAGAGCGTCTAATGCACGGTAAAACTTCGCCTGTTATACATGCTGAGATTGGCCTTCATGCAAAAATGCCAAATCCGTTTCAAGCAACGCGCTACCATTCGCTTATTGTCGAGAAGGAGTCGTTACCGGAATGTTTCGATGTGACAGCGTGGACGGCAGAGGGTGAGATTATGGGGATTCGTCATAAAGAATACGCAGTCGAGGGTGTTCAGTATCATCCTGAATCGATTATGACTGAGGAAGGTAAAAAGTTATTACGCCACTTTATCGAGTTGTACGTGGAGGGAGCTAAGTAAATGCAGTGCTGGATGAATGGGGAATATGTGGCGGCATCAGATTTACGTATCTCGCCTTTTGACCACGGTTTTTTATACGGTCTTGGATTTTTTGAAACGTTTCGAACGTATGAGGGGAAGATTCTGTTTTTTGAAGCGCACATGGAAAGGCTTCAAGCTGCGCTCACGCAGTTCCGCATTCATATGCCTTATACGGCGGATGAGCTAATAGCAGTTGTTAAACAACTAAATGAACAGGCAGATGGACAGGACGGTTATTTTCGTATAAATGTATCGGCTGGCGAGCACGGCATTGGATTGCAGCCAACGGAATATACGAAGCCGAACGTTATAGTATTTCGCAAAGAGCTACATGCGGCACCAAGTGGGCAAGAAAAAAGAGCGCAGTGGCTAGAAACGCCGAGGAATTCACCGGAGTATGGCGTCCGTGTAAAATCGCATCATTATGGAAATAACGTGCTTGGTCGTTTTGAAATGCCATCTTTAGCGACGCAGGAAGGTTTCTTTTTAACGGAAGAGGGCTATGTGGCAGAAGGTGTGACCTCAAATATTTTTTGGGTGAAAAATGATATACTGTATACGCCTTCTTTGGAAACGGGGATTTTACCTGGTATTACTAGAGAATGGGTTATACAAGAGGCTAAGCAATTGGGTATTCAAGTTGAAGTAGGTTTATTTACGAAAAGTGACTTAGAGCAGGCATCGGAATGTTTTATTACAAACTCAGTACAAGAGCTTGTGCCGATTAATCTGCTTGAGGATACACAGTTATTAGGAAACAAAGGTCCTGTCTACACACGTTTACACGAAGCGTATGTTGAGGAAATAAAGCAGTGATATAAGGAGCATTACTAATGTTAGAAAAATATACAGCACCGTTAACGCTAAACGGTATACCTTTGGACTACACAAAGGAAACTTTTATTATGGGTATTTTAAACGTCACACCGGATTCGTTTTCAGACGGCGGTAAATATTACAACGTAGAAGCGGCTGTCGCACAAGCGAAGAAAATGGTCGAGGACGGCGCAAAAATTATTGATGTTGGTGGCGAATCTACACGTCCAGGCTATGAGCGTATTTCCGATGAAGAAGAAATTGCGCGCATAGTGCCTGTAATTAAAGCGTTATTGGCGGAAGTACCAGCGATTATTTCGGTGGATACGTATAAAGCAAGTGTCGCACGAGCAGCTGTTGAAGCGGGTGCACATATTATAAATGATATTTGGGGCGCAAAAAGTGAACCTGAAATTGCCCAAGTGGCAGCGGAATTAAATGTACCCATTATTTTAATGCATAACCGAGTAAACAAAGATTACGGCAATGATTTTTGGGCTACAGCAAAGGCTGATTTAGAAGAGAGTATTTTAATTGCTCATAAGGCGGGTGTGCCAGACGCGCATATTATTTTAGATCCAGGGATTGGTTTTGCAAAAACAACGGCGCAAAACATTACTATGATGCAACATTTAGATGAGTTAGTGGCGATGGGCTATCCTGTTCTTCTAGCAACTTCGCGTAAATCGATGATTGGCAATGTCTTAAAGCTACCTGTAGAAGAGCGTGTTGAAGGTACGGCTGCGACTGTCGTTTATGGCATTGAAAAAGGTTGTCATATAATTCGTGTACATGATGTAAAGGAAATGGCACGTGCAACTTATATGACGGACGTATTAGTTGATAAACGTATGTATGAGGAGGAAGCCTAATGGATTATATTCATTTAAAAGATATGCAGTTTTATGGTTATCACGGTGTATTAGCCGCTGAAACGACGCTTGGTCAACGTTTCCGCGCTAATGTTTCACTTGCTGTTGATATGCAAGAGGCTGGCGAAACAGATGATTTAACCTACACAGTGAACTATGCAGAGGTGTATGCGTTGTGTCGTGACATCGTAGAAGGTGAGCCATTTAAACTTATTGAAGCACTTGTATCAAAAATAGCCAATAGTATTCTAACTACTTATCCAGATAAAGTGAAAGGTGTCCGTGTGGAACTCATTAAGCCAGATCCACCGATTCACGGTTATTATAAAGAAGTATCAGTTGAAGTAACGCGAGGCGATTTTTAATGAATGATGTGTATTTATCTATCGGGACCAATATTGGCGAGCGCTATGAAAATTTACAATATGCCATTAGGCTATTGAAGGATACTGAAGGTGTAGAGGTGGAACGCATTTCTTCTGTCTATGAAACAGCAGCTGTTGGCTTTACTGATCAAGCTGATTTTTTAAATATTGCTGTTCACGTGAAAACGATACATTCCTCTAGCGAGATGCTGAAGATTTGCCAATCCATCGAAAATGCATTGGGACGAGTGCGTGAATTCCGGTGGGGTCCTCGGATCATTGACCTTGACATTTTGCTCTACAATCACGAAAATATTGAAACTGAAAGCCTAATTGTTCCGCATCCAAGGATGTATGAACGAGCTTTCGTGCTAGTGCCACTGATTGACATTACGCCGACACCAGAGAATAACCAATTACAGCTTGTACACCTAACAATGGAACAGCTGAATCGCGAGAAAGAAGGCGTAAGTTTATGGAAAACGGTCGATACGGTAGAAGAATTCGTGCGTTCCGAAAACTAAAACGCATGCAACAAATTGAATTTGCCAAAAAGATAAGTATTTCAACGACTATCCTAGGTAAAATCGAGCGAGGGGAAAAAATGCCATCAGTGGAATTATTAACGATGATTGCACAAGCATTAGAGATAGATATACAGGAATTAAGGGGCAAGGACCCACGAGGAGGAGGAAACAACGTTGAATCATTCAGCTGAAAAGCCGTTTCAAATTGGCGATATTGTGATGGACAACCGTGTTGTTTTAGCGCCAATGGCTGGTATTTGTAACTCTGCTTTCCGTCTTACAGTAAAAGAGTTCGGGGCAGGGCTTGTTTATGCCGAGATGATTAGTGATAAAGGAATTGTCCAAAAAAACGAAAAGACATTAGGTATGTTATATATCGATGAACGTGAGAATCCACTTTCATTACAAATCTTCGGTGGCGATAAAGAAACGCTAGTGGAAGCGGCTAAATATGTAGATCAAAACACTACTGCAGACATTATTGATATTAATATGGGATGCCCGGTTAATAAAATTATTAAATGTGAAGCAGGCGCACGTTTACTGCTTGATCCCAATAAACTATACGAAATGGTAGCGGCAGTAGTTGATGCAGTAAAAAAACCGGTCAGTGTAAAAATGCGTATTGGTTGGGATGACGAACACATATTTGCAGTGGAAAACGCACAAGCAGCAGAACGCGCTGGTGCATCGGCTGTAGCTGTTCACGGCCGTACACGTGTACAAATGTATGAAGGTAAGGCTAATTGGGATTATATTCGCCAAGTAAAAGAGAATGTCAACATTCCTGTACTAGGTAACGGCGATGTCGAAACACCACAAGATGCAAAACGTATGCTGGATACTACAGGTGTAGATGCTGTGATGATTGGTCGCGCAGCGCTAGGCAACCCATGGATGATATATCGTACTGTGCAATATTTAGAAACGGGCGAATTAAAAGAAGAACCAGGTGTACGTGAAAAAATAGATGTATGCTTACTTCACTTTGAACGTCTAATGCAATTAAAAGGTGAAGCTGTAGCAGTTCGTGAAATGCGTAAACATGCTTCTTGGTATTTAAAAGGTATTCGTGGCAACGGTAAAGCGCGTAATGCTATTAACCAAACGGAGACGGCGGTAGAGCTTCGTGCATTATTAAATGCATTGGTGGATGAATACGAAGCAGCATACCTTCCGACAACTCCAAAAGAAATTATTATATAAGCAACAAAGTCCCTTTTTAGTGCAATACTATTTAGGGATTTTTTCTGACTTTGATATTGTTTGAATTATTAATTATCTTCAAGCGTACTGAAATTAAACCGAAACAGATGAATACAGGTTTGAAATTGTGTACAATAGAAATATTATGGACGTAAACGCGGACAATTTAATAAGGAGTGAAACAAGTGTCAAATATTGAAGAATTAAATGATCAGCTTTTGGTGAGACGCCAAAAAATGACGACTATTCGTGAAAACGGTCAAGATCCATTCGGTAGCCGTTTCGAACGCACGCATTTATCTACAGAAGTACTAGAACAATTTAGTGATCAATCTAAAGAACAATTAGAAGAAAATCTACAAGAAGTTATAATTGCAGGTCGAATTATGACGAAACGCGGAAAAGGTAAAGCTGGTTTTGCGCATATTCAAGATTTAGGTGGTCAAATTCAAATCTACGTACGTCAAGATCATATTGGCGAAGAAGCTTATGAATTATTCAAGCAAGCTGACCTAGGTGATATTGTAGGTGTTCGTGGTAATGTATTCCGTACACAAGTAGGGGAGCTTTCAGTAAAAGCTGAAGAGTTTACATTCTTAACAAAGTCACTACGTCCGATGCCGGAGAAATTCCATGGCCTACAAGATGTAGAGCAACGCTACCGTCAGCGTTATTTAGACTTAATGACGAATGAAGATAGTAAAGCGACTTTCATTACACGTTCTAAAATCATTCGTGCGATTCGTAACTACCTTGATAACATTGGTTACTTAGAAGTAGAAACACCGATGCTTCATACAATTGCGGGTGGTGCAGCGGCTCGTCCGTTTATTACTCACCATAATGCACTTGATATGGAACTATATATGCGTATTGCTATTGAGCTTCACTTAAAACGTTTAATCGTCGGTGGACTTGAAAAAGTATACGAAATTGGTCGTGTATTCCGTAACGAAGGCATCTCAACACGCCATAATCCAGAATTTACAATGATCGAGCTGTATGAAGCGTATGCTGATTACAAAGATATCATGTCTTTAACAGAAAACTTAATCGCACATGTTGCACAAGAAGTACTAGGTACAACGACGGTTCAATACGGTGAAGACGAAATCAACCTAGCAGTAGGTTGGAAACGTGTCCATATGGTAGATATCGTTAAAGAAGCAACTGGTGTTGACTTCTGGCAACCAATGACGAAAGAACAAGCACAAGCGTTAGCGAAAGAGCATGGCGTAGAAGTAAAACCAACGCATGAAGTAGGTCACGTTATCAATGAATTCTTTGAGCAAAAAGTTGAAGAAACATTAGTTCAACCTACTTTCGTTTATGGACATCCTGTGGAAATTTCTCCACTTGCCAAGAAAAACCCTGAGGACGAGCGCTTCACAGATCGTTTTGAGTTATTTATTGTACGTCGTGAGCACGCAAATGCTTTCACGGAGTTAAATGATCCAATC
Source organism: Lysinibacillus sp. NPDC096418 (assembly GCF_044762775.1). Taxonomy (NCBI): domain Bacteria; kingdom Bacillati; phylum Bacillota; class Bacilli; order Caryophanales; family Bacillaceae; genus Lysinibacillus; species Lysinibacillus sp. NPDC096418. Next base: position 1,046 of record NZ_JBIWEY010000033.1, on the reverse strand, counting down.
GACCAACGTGAACGTTTCGTTGCACAGTTAGCCGAAAAAGAAGCGGGTAACGACGAAGCACACGAAATGGATAATGATTTCGTAGAAGCATTAGAGTACGGTATGCCTCCAACAGGTGGTCTAGGTATTGGGATCGACCGTTTAATCATGCTCCTTACAAATTCGCCATCAATCCGAGATGTGCTATTATTCCCGACGATGCGTCATATTACGAAATAGTTATAATAGAAGGAGACCTCCTGTAACGAGGTCTCCTTTCAGACTGTAGACAAAGTCGATTTTTTCGACTTTGTCTACTATTTTTGATTTGAATCAAATATCCAGCAATTAAACTGTAATTTTAAAAATCCTTTAATATCAGTGTTTCTTGAGGTGTTCTAGATTAAGAAATTCTTTTAAGAATATAAAAGAGCGTCAGACCTTACTAATTTTCTGCTCGAAAACTAGTTTGTCGACAATCTGGAAGGAGACCTCCTGTAACGAGGTCTCCTTTTCTTTTTAGTTAAGATTTTAATAAACTGGATTTATAGTAGAAAAAATCGAATTATTAAGAAGTAATGATTTATAGTAACAGGATTATTCGCTCGAAAAGACATCAATCTTCTTGTTGTTTCGATACTCGAAAAAAACACGATATTTTTTTAAAAAAGTACTTGCGCAAATTATGAGAACGTGATAAATTATTACTTGTCCTTAACAAGACGCAGAAAAACAAAACAATTTCAAATCAAATTATAATTTCGGTTGTTGACAACAATGATCGAAAATGATAAGATTTAAAAGTTGCTCGCGGTAAGCGAGAGAAAACATTTTAAAAAAGTGTTGACAACGAAATTGAGATATGCTAAGATATAAAAGTCGCTGAAACAAGGCGACAACAAAATGAACCTTGAAAACTGAACAAGCAAAACGTAATCAATAACGTTTTAAGTAACTAACAACTAAGTTAGCGAACGAAACATAAGTAATAAATAGATATCAACTTTTAGTTGATACGCTAGCAAAGCTAATGAGCTTTCAAACTACTTTTATGGAGAGTTTGATCC
>NZ_JBIWEY010000032.1:0-54584 GCF_044762775.1 Lysinibacillus sp. NPDC096418 | reverse complement strand
CAAAAATCTTATTAAATTTAAAGTATAAAGAAATCGGGGTTCATTTGGGTTAAGGTGCTGTAAATTTACAGCACCCCAACATTTGATTTAGAACCTCTATTATGAACGGAAGGTCTTTTCTAGACAACTATTTTATTTAAATTAATCCATTTTTGATGATGGTGCAAACTGATACATGTTGTACAATAGAAATGTATTAGGTGTGTTGATTAAGGGGATATCGTATCAATTCATCAAGATTTAACGGATTGTAGTAGTGGGCGGCTTTCACACTCGCAAAAACAGGAAAGCGAGTAGCCAAAACCTGAAATCCACTTTTCAATAAATAGGATTGGACAAAATTAGTTGATCAATACAGCTGGTACATTATTTTTTTGCAAAGTAGGGATTCACATGTTAGAAGTTTATATTGATGCTGCAAGTGCCGGTAATCCTGGCCCAAGTGGCATTGGCATCTTCATCAAAGGTGAAGGTCATCATGAGCAAATTAGTGAATTTATAGGGTCATCCAATAATCATATTGCAGAATTTACCGCTCTCATACGTGGTTTAGAAGAAGCAAAAAAACTTGGCACATCACTTGTTTCCGTTCGTTCCGATTCAAAAATTGTTGTTGCCTCTATGGAAAAAGAATATGTAAAAAACGAAGAATTTAAACCTCTCCTTGCGCAGGCATTACAACTTGCTGCGAGTTTCGATCTATTCTTCATCAAATGGGTACCGAGTGACCAAAACAAAGCCGCAGATGCGTTAGCACGTGCGGCGATTTTGAAAGGTAAATAAAGCATAGTGTCTTGTCGCACAAGTTGAGTGAATTCACTCCCATCTTGAGCGACTTCACTCGCAACTTGAGCGACCTCACTCCCAACTTGAGCGACCTCACTCCCAACTTGAGCGACTTCACTCTCATCTTGAGCGACCTCACTCCCAACTTGAGCGACTTCACTCTCATCTTGAGCGACCTCACTCCCAACTTGAGCGACCACCAGTATGGTGAATTATGTAGTGCAATTTTATCTTCAATCTTCTTCTAATGAAACTGGAGAGAAAACATAATGTTCTCTTTCTATAGGGGTAGCAACCGAAATAGGAACACGTTCAGAGAAAATTGGTCCATCCACTACGATTGTGTGAAATTCTCCGTTCTCGCCACAAGCATCGATGCCTGCTGCTTCTAGTTCCTCCATTAAATCTTTTGTTAACCTTTTACCGACATAGGAAGCAGGCATCATCTTTGTATTCACGACAATTATCCACGCTTCAAAACCAGCTTCTAATAGTTCTTCCACTACTGAGCGTCTCGCAAAGTTCCACAACGGATGAACTGCGACAATATCCGATTTCGCACATGTTGTTTGGACCCATTTTAAATGATCTTCCAAATCAATATCACCGAACACGCCGTGTGTAATGCCTTCCGCTCGACATGTATCCATCGCATCGATAAATTCTTCTTCATAGGAGCCCCAACTTGCAGATTTAGTTAAAAGAGGTACGCCTAATCGATCGACTTGTGCTTGTACAACGTCTAAAGGAATTGCATGAGACTTAGAAATCTCGTTATCTTCCTCAAACATCGTCAATATTTTTTTCGGAACCATGCCTATTTGCAATGCATGATAATAAGCTAGTGCCGAATCTTTCCCACCACTCCATGAAGCAACGAAAAGTTCGTTTTTCATAGTAGATTCACTTCCTTTTTAATAGTTGCTACCTCGTTAAATTATTCAACTCAACATTAGCGTAATTTTTACAGCTCTATCTTAATGTAAGAGAATATTTAGGGAATGTCGAGTTATTCATTTTGAGAGATAAACTGTTTAATTTCGACTCATCCATTTCCTCATTTCACTCACCCCTCATATCTCCTTAGACTGTATTTTCTAAAAAAGGTATGGCACAAATTAATTGCAACTCTCTCAATACAAAAATTTCTAAATAGATTCGTTTTTCCAATTATTCAGAATAAAGTATTGACAACTTATTATCACGGTGGTATCCTTTGACACATTAGTAGTTTAGCGAACGAAAGCGTAAAATTACTATATTCTAGCTTTCTAGTAGGACATTTATTATTTATGTGAGGGGAAAATGACTATGAAACGTATTTTTACATTACTTTTCGCGTTCACAGCTGTACTTTTTTTAGCAGCTTGTGGTACATCTGATGAAAAGAAACCAAATTCAGACAACTCGACTGGCAAAGAAGAAACACCACAAACAGAAAAAATCATTGTTGGGATCGATGACCAATTTGCACCAATGGGCTTCCGCGATGAAAACAATGAAATCGTAGGCTTTGATATCGACTATGCTCGCGCAGCTGCGGAGCATATGGATGTAGAATTTGAATTCCAGCCAATTAACTGGGACTCAAAAGAAGTAGAACTACTTAGTGGTCGTATTGATTTAATCTGGAATGGATACACAATTAATGATACACGTAAGGAACAAGTATTATTTACGAAGCCTTACTTAGCAAATGCGCAAGTTGTGGTAACAAAAAAAGATTCTTCCATTAAAGAACTTAGTGAATTAGCTGGTCTAGAAGTTGGACTTCAAGCTAAATCGTCTGCACTTGATGCATTAAATGCTCACCCAATTCATAAAGAAATTAAAAAAATTACTGAATTTAAAGATAACGTTTTGGCATTAACAGATTTAAAAACAGGTCGTGTGGATGCTGTCGTGGTCGATGCGGTTGTAGCAGAATATTACATGACACAACAGCCTGATACATTCAAACTATTAGAAGAATCACTTGCACCTGAACAATATGGTGTTGGTGTAAAACCTGGCAATGAAGCTTTACTAGAAAAACTTCAAGCAGCTTTAGATCAAATGAACGAAGATGGTACTGCAGCTGAAATCTCTGAAAAATGGTTCGGAGAAAACAAGGTTTTAAAATAATTGAATGTGATGAAAGAGGCTGTCTAAATCGTATTTGAGACAGCCTCTTCTGTGCGAAAATTAAGGCTATCCACTAAGTGATAATTCATTTAGTGGATGACCCCTTTTGGGAGGGAAATTATTATGGCGGACTACTGGCAAACAATGATCATGCCGATGCTTGAAGGAGCAAAAATGACAGTACTGCTGTTCATCATTGCAATTCTTGTATCGATTCCACTAGGCTTCTTACTTACATTAGCTGCGAAAAGCCGCTTCAAACCGCTAGCTTGGTTTGCACAAACGTATATTTATGTAATGCGTGGTACGCCACTATTACTACAGCTTTTATTAATTTGCTTTGGTTTACCAATGATGCCGGTAATCGGAGAATACCTTGTACTTGATCGATTCGTAGCGGCTTGCCTCGGGTTTATCTTAAATTACGCAGCGTACTTTGCAGAAATTTTCCGTGGAGGCTTGCTTGCCATTGATAAAGGCCAATATGAGGCTGCACAGGTACTCGGTTTATCAAAATGGCAAACGACAACTCGTATTATTATGCCACAAATGTTCCGTGTGGCACTGCCCGCATTGTCTAATGAATCCGTGACACTTATAAAAGACACAGCACTTCTATATGCAGTAGCCGTTCCAGAGCTACTTCACTTCGCACAAACTGCCGTAAACCGTGATTTCACGATTGTACCGTACTTTATCGCAGGGGCTATTTATTTAGTGATGACGCTCATCTTAACGGTAGTATTTAAGTGGTTGGAAAGACGTTTTAAATTTGAATAGAGGTGAATCATATGGCACTTGTTGAAGTAACGAATTTGAAAAAATCATTCGATGAGCTAGAAGTACTCAAGCAAATCACATTCAATATTGAGAAAAATGATGTTGTTGCCGTAATCGGTCCATCTGGTTCGGGTAAAAGTACCATGCTTCGTAGTTTGATTCATTTAGAAGAAATTAACGGTGGTAGTATTTTTGTGGACGGTGACTATTTAGTAAAAGACAATACTTACGCCAAACCACAAGACATTAAAAAGATTACAGCGAAAATGGGCATGGTGTTCCAACACTTCAACTTATTCCCCCATTTAACTGTGCAACAAAACCTAGAAATCGCACCAGGCTTACTGAAACCCGAATCGCCTGAAGCAATTGCTCGTCGCTGCCAAGATTTACTACAAAAAGTAGGATTGCTCGATAAAGCAAAAGCCTACCCTGCCAATCTATCGGGTGGGCAAAAACAGCGCGTTGCCATTGCACGTGCACTAATGATGAATCCGCAAATTTTATTATTTGATGAACCAACCTCTGCCCTCGATCCAGAGCTGACTGGTGAAGTATTAAAAGTAATGAAGGATTTAGCCGAGGAGCATATGACAATGATTGTCGTAACGCACGAAATGGGCTTTGCCAAAGAAGTGGCAAACAAAGTTGTGTTTATGGACGGCGGAGAAATTATCGAAGCCAATTCTCCAGAAGAATTCTTCACAAATCCGCAAAACGATCGTACAAAAGCATTCTTGCAGAAGAACTTGAAGTAATAGGTTAAGGGGATGTCCAATAAGTCTCTTTCAGTAGAATAACTACCTTTCTATATAGTAAAAATCCGCTTCGCTTTCCGCAGGCACAGCATAAGTCGCAACCCTCGCTACGCGCGGTTTGTTACGTCTTACTTCTTGTGCTATTCCTGCAGGAGTCTATGCGGATTTTTAACTGTATATCAATAAAAAGCTACTCTCAGTAAACTATTTTACTTTTAGGACAGTGCATATATAAATGATTACTGTATTGGCATATTAAATGAAGTCTGCCAAATTCCTTGTTCATTTTTTAGCATCCCTACTAACATATCTCTATTTGTAAGAGAGGCTTTCAATCTACTTAAAGTACGAATATGTACTCTTTCTATATATGAACAACATTCTTCGCCTTGATTTTTGCTAAGCGAAGTAAATATACTATAAATACTACCACTAGAACCCCTGCCCCTGTTAAGTAAACGGATGCATAGCCTGCTTGTACCGCAACGATTCCTAAGATGTAGGAGCCTAGCGCAATCCCAAGGTCAAACATTGTAAAGTATGTCGCCGTTGCATAGCCGCTACGGGTATGTGCCGTCGATTGCACAGCTAATGCCTGTAAGCTAGTCGTCACAGCCCCGTAGCCAAAACCGACAAAAATAGCCGCCGCTAGAAACAATACAGGACCTGACACAAAGGCAAGCATCACTAATCCTATAGCAAATAAAATGATCCCCGGAATAATTACATATTGCGCACCTTTTGTATCATAAAGCTTCCCTGTATACGGGCGTGTAATCAACATTGATGCGGCAAATACGGCATAGAAGACGCTCGCTATCGCCATCAAATCCTTTTGCTGTGCATACACCGATAAGAACGATAAAACACTCGCATATGCGAATGCTACTAAACTAGCAATCGCAGCAACCGGCAATGCACGGCGTTCAAGTAAATCACCGAATGTAAATGTTAGCTTCCCTTGATGTGCTGGCTGCGGTAAGTCATCCGTATTCACAGAAATCGCCAATAGCCCGCCAGCTAGGACGCAAATACTCATCACAATAAATAACACATTAAAGCTACTATACTGAATTAGTAGTAAGCCAACAAATGGACCAATGACAACTGCCAGATTCGTAGACATAGCAAAATAGCCAAGCCCTGCCCCTTTTCGACTTTTGGGCACAATATCCGCCGCTAACGAACTAACAGCCGTTGTAATAATACTAAAGAAAATCCCCTGAATAAAACGTAAACCAAGTAGAAGTCCAAATGGATCAATCAATAAATATAAAACTGTACAAACAAAATAGCCCACAATCGAAAGGACTAGCAGTTTTTTCTTGCCGAATACATCCAATAGTTTACCCGAAAACGGACGGACAATAATGGCAGATAATAAGAAGCTTGATAGTAATAAGCCAGCTTCTTTATCAGTTTGATGCAGGATGCCTATTGCATATAACGGTAACGTTGTCACTAAACCATAAAACACAAAAAACACCGAAATGTTGATCAAAAATAAACTGATGAACCTTTTCGTCCAAATTTGCGTATTTTCTTCTTGTTGCATATCAATCAACCTTTCATTTTTTGCAGTAGATTCATAAACTGTTGTTGCTCTTGAACCGTCATCGAGCCAATCATTTCTTCCTCAAACGCTAAAATTGTTTGCTCGATGGCCGGTAAGGATTCCTCTGCCATTCCTGTCAACGTTACAATCTTTTCGCGCTTATCTGTCCCATCCACTCTTTGCACCCACCCTAGTGTTTCAAGCCTTGCGACAGCTCTAGTAATACTCGGTGCCTCAACATTTAAATACTTCCAAATTTGCGTCAATGTCATAGGGCCATGCGTATGTAAGCAATATATAATTGTCCATTGTGAGCTATACAAATTATGCTGTTTCAATGTTTCATTTAAACAATTCGTTAAATACCTATTTTTTTGGAATAGCGCATGGAATATCGGATTCAACTTTTCACCACCTAAATTATTTACCTAGTTAAATAATTACTATACTCTTCTGTTTTAGTGTTGTAAAGGATTGCTTTTACTCTCGCCATTATTACTTATTTGCATAGAATGAAATTTAATGGACATAGTTTTTATATTGCAAAAAAATAAATGCCCCCAAAGTTTGTACATCCTACTCCAGGGACATTTGTATTCGCATTGCCTTATTTATTGCTTTGTTTTGGTTGTTGTGCGTTATTATGAATCACTGCATTAAACTCAGCAGAATATTCTTCACGATCATTTCTTTTGTGTGTATCTTCTTTCTTTTTCTTCTTAAAGCTCGTTTTACCTTTCTTTGCCATTACCTGTCCACCTCCAAAATTTAAAAACCAATAGTTATTTTCAATTTCAGGAATATAGGGTTGTTGGTTTCCGCACAAACTAGTATAAGTTAATACATCTCTGCTGATTGTAGCGGAGGGTGCGCGAGCTTCCTGCGGAAAATGTAAGCGAACCGAGACCATAATCAACCCGCTTGCTTCAATTATATATTTTTCTTTTTATTGGATTGTTGATTTTTATCGTGGTTTGTTTTATTGTTTGCATTTTTTGCTTTGGCATCCCATTCAGCAGAAAATTCTTCGTTTAGGTTGTCATTCGGGTTATTGTTGTTACTGTTACTATCGTCAAGGTCTTTACTTTTGTAGGTACCATAAGGGTTATGCGTTCTTGTATTCAATGTCTTGTTATTGTTTTTCCCCATCTACGTTCACCTCCTAAAACCTAATGTGCGCAAGATAGAAGGTTTTATTCTTTAGGGATAATTCTTATTTGAGGGGGAAAAATATACACATAATAATGGGGTCATTAGTAGCAGAGAATAAAAAAATGGGGATAAAAGAGGTTGTGTACTGAGGGTACTTTAATTATGCTATGTTTTGATATAAAGGTAAAAATCCACGTGAACTGCACAAGAAGTAAAACGCAACAAACCGTGTGTACCGAGGGTTGCGACTTACGTTGTACCCGCGGATTTTTACCATTTAGAGAGCCAGTTGTATTGCTTAAAGGGACTTATTGGATAGTCTCATTAAAAAACTTTATTAAGTACAAGCCCTAATTACTTTCCATGTTAAAAAATATTCATGTTCCATTCACTCGTAATATGCTTTAGTAATCGAACGCCAACAACACTATTTCCAATGTCATCTATTGCCGGCCCATATATGCCAATTCCACATCCAGTAGGGAATGGAGAATATAAACTTGCGTGACTTGGAACAGCAGCAAGAATCGCTCCTGAGACACCACTTTTAGCAGGTAATCCTATAAAAGCTGCAAATTTACCTGAGTAATTATACATGCCACAAGTAACCATTAACGCTTTCGTTAATTTTGCCACTTCCTTTGGAAATAACTGTTCTTTCAAAATGGGATGATAACCGTCATTGCCAATCACCAATCCAATCATTGCTAAATCCGAAACATCTACTTCAATGGCACATTGCTTCAAATATACTTCTAGAGCTTGCTCTACTTCGCAATCTAAATAGCCTGAATCCATCAAAAAGTAGGCAATTGCTCGATTTCGATTTGCCGTTCCCCATTCGGATTGAAAGACTTCTTCATTTACAATTAGTTTTTTTCCAACCATCTTTTCTAGTAAATATAGTATATTATCTAATTTCTCCTGTGATGAATTTCCTGAAACCATAGAAGATACTGTAATAGCACCTGCATTGATCATAGGATTGAAAGGCTTTCCAGGTTCATGACTTTCTAGACGAACAATTGAGTTATAAGTATCACCTGTAGGCTCTACATCCACACGCTCTAACACATAAGACAATCCCCTATCCATACAAGCTGAAATAAAAGCAACAATTTTAGAAACACTTTGTAGTGTAAACTTGTCAGTCGTATCTCCAGCTTTCATTTCAGTTCCGTCTGAGCCAATTATTGAAATTGCTAACCGATTAGGATTTTCCAGTGCTAGTGCAGGTATATAGTCAGCGCAGCTCCCCTCTTTTGCATAAGGACGAAACTGCTCAAGCCACCCTTCTAAGAACTGACTATTTTGATGTTCAATATTTTTTTTATTTGATAAATCCATTTTGCTCTCTCCTTCAAGTAAAAACAGAGCCCCCATAGATTTATGCTATGAAGACTCTATTTCGATTGCTCGAATCTGTTGGATATTTTGTGTCTTTCATCATTCAACAATAAATAGTATATCCAAGAAATTATTTGCTAGCAAAATATCGATACTCCTTGTCTCAAAAAGCTAATTTCGCACTTAATTGTGCAAAATTAATAACAGATTCGTGTTACTAATTAACTAGTCCGATTCACTAAAAAATGGAGATATCTCAAAATATTTTGAGACACCTCCATTCCTGCCTGTCGCTCAGACAATCGTATATTCAGTTATGTTTAGTAGCGCACCGACTGCACCTGAGAAGCCATGGTCATTGATGAAAACCGGCGTATGTTTCTTAGTACGTGTGTAATTGGCAATGACATTCGTTAAATGCTCATTGTTGCTCAGTGTAGACCCAATATACACGATATGTTGGGCTTTTTTTTCCTCTGCGTACTGAATGCTAAGTGTTGTAATGACCTCACCGACTAGTCCTTGGACAGTCGCTATAATATCTTCAGAGTGGTGTTTAACATCTTCTGTAATTCCGACTTTCCCGAAGTTACTCGCCGTTAATTGACCATCTATCGGTGTGTCCATCCCTTGATAAATATCGCTGACACGTAAATCAATGTCTTCACGCTTCCCCTTTGCTGCCATTTCACGAATGGAATTGTAATCCGTAATACCAGTTGTTAGCGCGGATAGACCGATTAATGTACCACCACCAATACCTGTCCCACCTACTCGAATATCCGTATTGCCTTCCATGTAGTGAATAGATGTACCCGTACCAATGTTTGTAATCATACTGCGATCAAAGTGATGGCCTTCTTTTTTAAGCAAAAAACGTACACCTTTCAACGTTGCTTCAAACTCTACTATATAATGAATTGATTTCATCATTTTAATGACGTCAAGTAATTGCTCAGTACGTCCCCCCGTAACTCCAATATCCTCGATATCTGGATGATCTAAAATCCAGTCTTTTACAGCCTGCAAATCATTAGACGGAAATGTCGTTAAAATTAGCTCATTGTGTTCATCTAAATACGCTATTTTCGTCAATGTGCCGCCTGTATCAATACCTATAGCCTTTGGCATACTATTTCTCCTTTAACTTTATTCAGTAAAAGCCCTTACCTCTAAAAAAGGTGAGATGAATACTGAGTTTTGCTTTTATTCAGCAGTAATTAAACACCGACTGAATAAAGTTAATGCCCCCCTGCGGATGTCACAGTTGAATTATACTTTTACAATTCAAAATCCCGACTCAATTACGCCGAGGCATAATTGATTATTCGCCCTTATTAAACTTTACCCCTGTTGAAATGATTGTGCAATAACTTGATAGTCATTCGTATGAAAAACATAAAAAATAATCAAATTTATGCTATCAAAACCGCATTCCATTCCTTTTTATGTAAAAAAAAGAGCCGATGCTAATGCATCCGACTCTTTGATTATTGCTATTATAACATGAAAATATTATTGTGCAGAGTATCCGCCATCAATTACAAGTTCGCCACCTGTAATGTAAGAAGCTTCGTCTGATGCTAAGAATAAAATTGCGTTCGCAACTTCTTCTGGTTGTCCAAGACGACCCATTGGAGTAGCTCTTACAAGCATGTCCATAGCTTCTTTGAATTGACCGATGTTTGCAGTCATTGGTGTTTCAATTACGCCTGGGAATACTGTATTTACACGGATATTGTGTTTACCTAATTCAGCTGCTGCAGCACGTGCGATTGCGCGTAAAGAACCTTTAGATGCTGAGTAAGCGTTTAAGCCAGACCCGATAAGAGCTGTATATGAAGAAGTATTTACGATAGCACCTTTACCAGCTTCTTTCATATATTTAGAAACATGTTTAATGCCTAAGAATGGACCGAATGAGTTGATTTTGTGCATTAAAGCCCAGTCTTGATCTGTAAGATCTTGTGGTGATTTTTGAGACGAAATTCCAGCGTTATTGATTAAGATGTCGATACGACCATATTTGTCAACGATAGCTTTTGTTACTTCCGCCCAGTTTTCATCAGAAGAAACGTCTAATTTCATGCCTTCTACGTTTTCTAATTCAGAAATTTTAGCTAGGTTGTCCTCATTGATGTCGGCAGCAATTACTGTTGCGCCTTCGTTTGCAAATAATTGTGCCATTGAAGCGCCCATTCCTGAAGCTCCACCCGTAATAATTGCAATCTTGTTGTCTAAACGACCCATAATTAAATCTCTCCCCTTCTTGTTAAACTCACCTTTACGAATTTGAGTCTATTTCGTTAGCTCTCTACCACTAACTGAAATAGTCTAAATAGTTTACAGCTAAACCTTATCATCTTTTTTAATAGATTTCAAAGAATTTGTCCAAAAAATGAACAATATATTTTTTATTTCCTCTTTTTTGCGATACCATATACTATAGAGGCAGGACAACTTGAACGGAGGATCACACATGAAAGATCAAAAAAAACTTTATAAAGAAGCGATGCAAGTTTTAAAGGACACGAGTCGCACCTTTTATATACCAATTACTTTTTTAAAAAACGATCTAAAATTGTCTGTCGCAGCAGCATACTTAGCAATGCGTGCGATTGATGAAATCGAGGATCACGAAAACCTTTCAAATGATGTAAAATTCGACTTATTATCTGCAACAAGCGAGTTTTTAAAAGGAGAGTTCGATGCAGCTGCATACGATGCATTACTGGCACCTTATGCTAGCGAGTTACCAGAAGTAACATTACGTCTAGCAGATTGGGTACTTTTCTGCCCAGAAGGTTCTCGTCCTATTGTTCAAGCTTCGACAAGTGAAATGGCTTTTGGAATGGCGAAATGGTCAAAAGCAAACTGGCAAGTCCACACGCGCGAAGATTTGGATGAATATACATACTACGTGGCAGGACTTGTCGGGACAATGTTATCGGAGATTTGGGAATGGGGCGCAGGCATCAAGACAGATCGTGATTTAGCCATTGGGTATGGACGTGGCTTACAAGCAGTCAATATTTTACGCAACCAGCACGAAGACATGGACGAACGTGGTGTAAGCTTCGTACCAGATGGCTGGACTCGTGATGATTTATTTACTTATGCAGAGGAAAACTTAGCAAAAGGTGACCTTTACATGAAAGACATTAACAAACGAACAGTTCTACTATTCTGTCGTCTACCACTAGCATTAGCACACAAAACATTAAAAGCTATGCAAGAAGGTCGTGAAAAAATGTCACGTGCCGAGGTAGAACAAACTGTCGAGGAAGTACAAGCAGACTAATCAGTGAACTGATACTCATATACTTCTACGGAGTGCTTACCGTACCTCTAAAATGCAAAAAAGTAAAACCCCTCCATGAATTATTTCATGAAGGGGTTATTTTTTACACAACGCTCACTATATCCAATATAATTTCATACCCAAAGTACAGCGACAGCATACAAAGCCCTGCAAAAATAATTTTCTCCGCACTGCTTCCTGTTTTAATAGTCAGTGGAAAACGCACCGATATTTTAATCGGGAAAAACAACTTAATGCCCTTCTTCGTCCCCATATCGAGAATCAAGTGGCTAGCCATCCCCAATAAAATACCTATTGTCAACGATCTGTACGGGACAATAGCATCCATTAGCAGTGCTACTAAAACCAAAAATAGCAAACTATGCGTGAAAGACCGATGCCCAAACAACCTATTGACGATTTTTGAACTAATAGGAAACGTTCTCCCTATCTTACTACCACTGTGGCATATATCGGGTAGCAACGCACCGACCACACCTGCCCCAACTAATAAGAGCGGGCTTTCATTTGAAGTTTGCGCAAAAGCAAGACTTGCTGTGATGCCTCCTACGATATGTGTATTCCCTAGCATAGCCTTTATTCTCCTTGCAAGTTAATGATTTCTGTATTCCAAATTTAACATACTTTCAACCAAAAGAGAACACACATCCCAAACATATGTTCATATTTTTTTTGTACCGCGTATTATTGGGAGATGCTGAAATATTTCTTTGAACGATAATCTATAAATATTAATTTATTTAAAAATAGATGTCTCCTTTTCAGCCCTACGACTGTATATAACTGTTGAATTGAAATATGCGACGATTTGCATTTCTCATTTCATAAACAAACGTAAAGGGGCTTGAAACATATGAACTTACTTATCAATGAATCGCCATTACAAGTATTGCCATCGCTTGCTGTAAAAATCGGTCTAAATCAAGCACTAGTATTACAACAAATGCACTATTGGTTACGTATTTCTAAGAACATCCGAGATGGACATAAGTGGGTCTATAAAACGTTGGAGGATTGGCATAAGGAATTTCCTTTTTGGTCAAAAAGTACACTGGAACGCATTATTCGCAAACTGGAGGAAGATCGACTGATTATGGTCGGCAATTACAATCGCATGAAGATGGACCGTACGAAATGGTATCGCGTGAATTATGAAGCCGTAGAGATTTTTCAGAATGAGGATTTGCGTTACGGAAAATTGACGATATCCAATAACGAAACTTGCGAACCACCATGTCAGCAAAATGCCGAAAACGGTGTCAGCAATTTGACGACACCAATAACCAGAGATTACACAAAGAATACGACAGAAAATCCCTCAATAGATTTACAACATGCACCTGTAAAAATAACAGCCTTTCAGTTTTATGAAGAAAATGGATTCGGACTATTAAATTCTTATGTTGCAGAAAAAATAGGTTTTTGGATTAATGATTGCTGCGAGGAATTGGTGATATACGCCATGAAAACAGCGGTTGAAAATCATGTAGCGAAATGGAACTACGTTGAATCGGTATTACGTGATTGGCAGCAAAAACACCTAAAAACTGTTGCGGAGGCAGACGCCTATAAACAATCGTTTAAAAACAAAAAGCAAGTACAGCATAACCAAAAACGCACCGAGGTCATCCCAGAATGGTTCCACAAACGCCATGAACAATTCACGCCTGTAGAAGCCCCTCTCTCCTTCGACTTTGAGGCAGAACGGTTGAAAATTCTTGAGAAACTGAGGGGCCCTAGTTCGCAAACAATTAAAACATGAATTATCGGAAATTTATCGCTATTAGCGATTTTACTAAGTTGAACAGCCCGAGCTGTATGTTTGATATTTCTACCAAACAAAATAAAAGACTACTTGATAGTGAATCATCAAGTAGCCTTTAAATAGCACGTTCCCTCAAACGTTAAGATATTAAACCAATGTCTTCGTCGGTAGCAAATAATATCAACTGAAAACAAAATAATGTTCGTTTCTAGTTGATATTATTTAAAGAAAGATAGTTTATTTACTAACGATATCTAGGCACCAACAGAAGTTATCCCATGCAGAATACCAGCCATTGAAAATTTCAGAAGAATCGTCCCAACGAACCTCGAATTTCTTTTGACCGTTAATGTCCAATAAATACAAAGCAAGGGTATCATCTGCCTTAGAGACAGCGATTTTCATACCTGTTTCAAGTTCTTCTTCAGTGAATGGTACGTCCGACACTGAGCGTAGTTGTGCTTGTTCAAATACTGGTTTGTTGATAATTTTGTAATTCATAATAATCCTCCAATAAAACTTTGTATTAATTTACGTTCCTATATTCTCTATAAATCATAGGACTATAAAAGTATATACTATATTCTTTCCGCAATGAAAACAATAAGAAAATTAGCTTAGCTTTTTTAAAATCGGACAAATAATAGGTAAAACACTTTTATTATATAGTAAAAACTATGAACCAGAAATGGCAAGTGTGAATTCAATAGTGAATTCACACTTGCCTATAACCAGCTATCCCCAATTGTTGGTAGCCCTAAGAGAACAACTAGCTTGTTCTTTAATTAATGTTAGTAATTTGGTCGATATAAAGAGAATAATTTGTATCTAGTTTTTTGCTGTTTTCATTGATGATTTTACCTTCATACAATGATTCCCCTGTACGCAAATCACCAATATAGAACGAATGACTGTCAGAAACACGATTCACAAAATAAAGTTTATCATCTGTAATCTGCAAAAAAGGTGTGTCTTTTTCATCAACATCACTTGGATAATTAAAGTTTACAGGCTCTTCCCACTGTTTCTTTTCGATATTATAACGATTCAGCTTTAAATCGTTGGCTGAAAGAACTGGAATGAATATTTCTGCCTCATGAAGAAACATCAAGCCCTTATTTGGTTTTAATTCGGCAGGTAGCTCCCATTCTTCCACTTCATTATTAACATTATTATAAAGATACATGTGGCTAGAGATAATATCAGGCCTACCCCCGCCCATTCTATCTTTAGATTTTTCTACCATATAAAAGTAATAGTTTTCATTTTGAATTTTATTGAAATCATTAAACATTGTGATATTTGAATAAAATCCTTCTTCTTGCTCTATTTTCGCAATCATTGAATCCAGTTCTAATTCCTTACTCTTTTCATTTACTGTATAAACATGCAACTCTTGCCCACCTGTAAGGAGATAGCCAGTTACTAATATCTTTATTTCTTCATCTTCTACATAGACATCATTCACATACATACTGCCATAGCTTGCTTTGGCTGGCGCATTGATTTCAAACGATGAACTGTTGTTTGTCTGTTTATCGAGTATATCGATTTGAAGTGCAACAGATTTCCCTTGAATTACTCTCTGGGCATTATTTGGATCAGTTGTGTAAATCAAACGCTCTTCGTCTTCAAAGTACTTCCATGGAGCTAAATGTTTTCCACGCATAAACTTACGGTGTTCTTGAATATATTTTTGAAACATTAAAGGTACTGAAGGAGCTATTAAACCTTCAATATCTGCTTGGCGACTCGACTGATTAGTCGCCCCCTCCTTTGATATGTTCAACAAACGATAAATAGCTCCATTGTGATAATTCCCTTGAAGGATAAGGTTTTCGATTTCTTCCTTATTTCCGCTAGTCGTTTCAATTTTAAAGGGGAAATCGTTTTTAGTTGCCCTTGCTGCTTGGATATAGTGAGATCCAATTGCCGTAACGATTACAAAACTAATCAATATCATTTTCCAATATTTTTTCATATTAATCCCCCCTATTAAACCCTGATTTTATGCTTTAGTAAATGATTCGCAATCCAAATGGCACTTCCTAAAACGATTATGCAAGTTACCAATTCCATTAGATAGATTTCAATTAGGTAAAAATAGCTTGTGTATAATTCATCCAATACTAACGGTGTAATAAGAACGCCGAACGATAACATTCCATATAAGACCCCACAAAAAATACCTTTTAAACCATAGCTTCGCTCAAACAATATGGCCGTGAAAAGTATCGCTACAAAAACTAGCCCTATTCCATAAATCAGGAAAAATCCAGTAAATGTGTTCGGATACAGAAAGGCCAACATATCTGTATTATATATTTCAGAAAGCGGGAAATATGCTCTAAAATCTGCTGGTACTATACTTTTCACAATCTGCATTTCGATAGGAATCAATAATATTTGTAAGGTTATAAAACCAAATACCAAAAACATAACGGTAGACAATTTGGCGAAATAAATATTAATTCTACTAGTCGGTAACATTAATAATCTGTAAATGAACGTATTTTTTCCGAACCAATCGCGATACCAAATAAAGAAAACATAAATCATCAACATGGCGATACAAAAAACAATCGGCAATATAATCCAACTAGAATTAGCGAGATGGCTAAAAGAAAACACACTGTATTGCTCAATATATTGGCTCACTGAAAGTTGATTTTCATACATCATCTGATTTGCATTTTTTATATATCCTTTTGAGACAATAACCGCACCGATGAGCTGCGATACAACTGTCAATCCAATTAGAACTAGATACAATTTGAAAAATCGATTGATTTCGAAATTAACTAGTTTTAAATAGCTTTTCATCTACGATACACCTCCCGCATCACATCAACGACTGATTTCCCTTCATTCTCACGTACTTCCTCTACGCTAAAATCCTTTAAAACTTCACCTTCATCAATAAGCACTGCTCTATCTATCAAGTGCTCAATATCATTAATCTCATGGGTTGTGAGAATTACACCACGATCTTCAATCAAATGGCTTGTAAACACTTCTGCAATTTGTTCACGAGAAAATATATCAATACCCGAGAATGGTTCATCCATCAGTAAGTAATCTACATCCAGTGCCAAGCCTAATAACATATTGACTTTAGCTGTATTCCCCTTCGATAAATTAGCAATCCGTTCAGTAGGGTCTAATTTGAAAAATTTCAGCAACTCCTCTGCTCTTTGAGGATTCCAACTTTTATAAAAATCCGCCATGAACGCGAAAGCTTCAGCAATTTTCATTTGTGGCAACATCGTGATTGTATCTGGAATAAAAGTGATTTTGTCATAGCTTTCTTTCTTGATTTTTTCCCCATCTATCAAAATCTCACCGCTATTAATCGGCGTGAGGGCCATAATCGCTTTCATAATTGTGGTCTTCCCTACTCCATTTATCCCGATTAAACAAGTAATTTCACCTTTTTTAGCAGTGAAGGAGATGCCTTTTAAAACCTGTTTTCTACCATATTTTTTCTTGACATTTTTCACTTCGATCATTTCGATTCCTCCGCTTCCCCGCTTTCGGCATCATACTTTTGCTCGACTAATTCCAACACCTCGGATAAAGGGACATCAATAGATTTTATTGAACCTACAAATAAGTCAATCGCTTCGATAATCAATTCTTCACGGACACTTTTTAGAACCGCTTCATCTTTCGTAATACAACTTGGCATATTTCCTTCAGTAAAAATCAATCCTTGTTCCTCCATTTCCTTATAAGCTCGTTGTGCGGTATTGGGGTTAATCTTCAGCTGATTGGCCAGTTCCCTTCTTGATGGAATCTCCTGACCGGGTTCAAAATATCCCTTGGCGATTTGCTCTTTAAAATGCCGGATAACCTGAACATAAAGCGGATCCCGATTATTAAACTTCACATTCAATACACTCAACTCCCAAAAATCAATTTTTCGCGTATTAATCACTTAATACACACCGCGCATAATAATAGGTTATATACTTAACCACGCACTAAATAATCTTGCACATGCTCCCGCTAATGCAGCCTGTGTATTAGCCATTTAATACACTATCCTCAAAAAATGTATTAAACTGTTAATACACTCCTCGGAATGTATTATAGGCTTAATACACATTTTATGTCAACCCAGTTTTAACAATAATTAACATCGTTGTTTATTCCCCCTTATTCTCTATCCTTTTCACAAACGAAGCCATTCGATTTTAGAACTTGAAATATATTTGGATAAATTGACTATTTCAGTAATTCTCGCTGGCACCTTTATTAGATAATTATCGTCAATAATACCAACACACAGAAAGAGTGATTCTATTGACTACTGAGCAAAAATCTATCAATACACAATACCGCACTTTGCGAACCGTTTATTTGTTAGCTATAGTTATCACTATTCTATTAGGACTAGCCTCTAGAAAATGGGGTTCTCTGCTGCCGCCATTTGTAGTGCAAAACGCAGGAGACATGCTATGGGCGACGATGGTCTATTTTGGATTTCGATTTTTATTCGTACGTAAAAGCACACTCGTAGCTATTTCGTTTAGCTTTTTGTTTAGCTTCGGTATTGAGTTTAGCCAGTTGTATCAACAAGACTGGATTAATCAGATTCGTGGGACATCGCTCGGGGCTTTAATATTAGGCAGAGGTTTTCTTGTAAAGGATTTGATTCGATATACAGTGGGGATAATACTCGCTACTATATTAGATAAAGTCGCACGTACGTTCAACTTGGCGGGTAAATAAAACGAAATATCTCGTGAATAAGGTCTGACGCTTTCAACATAGCCGGTGATTATCTAAAAATTATTAAGGATTCTCAAAATCATAAATAGTAATTCACAGTGTTGAAGTACGAAGAAAAAGAGAAGTAGGTGATATTCCGATACACATCCCCTGCTTCTCTCGTTAAATTGTTATTTAAATAAAGGATGTTCCACAATAAAGCTGATCCAACCATCCTTGTATTCTGCACGAATGTCCCCATTATGAAGCTCGACGATTCTTTTTGAAATCGAAAGTCCAAGACCAGTTCCTTGTGCATCTATTCTCGCTTTATCTCCTCTAAAAAACCGTTCAAACATTTTATTTACGTCTTCTTCAGGAGGGTTTTCCACTCTGTTTGATACTTGTAAAACGGCGGTATTCCTTCTAGACGTAAAGGATATTTGTATCTCAGAAGGTTTCACGCTGTATTTAATGGCATTCATAATTAGATTTTCATAAACACGTACCATTTTTTCTACATCAATTAAAACAGGGATGTCCTCATCTGTTATCGAACTTCGAGCAGCTAATTGTTCTTCTTCAAACATTGGAATATATTCGCCAACTATTTGCTGCAACAAACTCGCCAGGTCAACTTTACTCAGGTTTAACATAGCATCAGGACTCGATAAGCGGGTAAATTCAAACAGTTCATCAATTAGGTGTTTTAGTCTATGTGATTTTGAATAAATGGTTTCAAAGTATTCGTGGAATTGATCTTTATTTTCATATTGCCCTCTTTTTATTAAATTCAAATATCCAATAATTGATGTTAATGGCGTCCGTAAATCATGGGAAATATTTGTTATTAGTTCATTTTTCACCTTTTCTAGTTGTCTTTCATGGATAAATTTATTTTCTAACTCCTTTGACATGTAATTAATGTTCCCTGCTAGCTGCGATAATTCATCCTTCCCTTTTATGTCAATTGTTAGCCCGAGTTTACCATTAGCAATTTGTTGAACGGTTTCAGAAATATAACTCAAATACAGTATTTTTTTCCTTATGAGCAATGTAAAAATTACAATGAATGTTAGTATTACAATAGAAAACCAAAATGTCAGTAACAAACCAGCTTTCAAAATACTTCCATTCGGATTGATGAAAGTATCCATTTTAGAAATGACGATCATTACAGCATACGTTCCAAAAAAACTAATGACAATCATTAAAAGTAGATTTACGGTTAGTGTATTTCGAAACTTAATTGGTTTCATATTTTATACCCAACTCCCCAAATCGTTTTAATATATAATGGTCGTTTGGGATCTTCCTCTATTTTATTTCTAATTTTTGTAATGTGTACCATCACTGTATTATCCGATTTATAAAAATCATCCTTCCAAACTGCCTCATAAATTTTTTCTATACTTAAGACAATCCCCTTGTTTCGAGCAAGAAGTTCTAAAATATCAAATTCTTTCGGCGTCAACCTAATTTCTTTCCCTTGTACCCAAACCTGACGTGTATCTGTATTTATCGTTAAATCGTCAATCTCAATAACGCTTTTGTCGAAAGATGACTCATTATTGTACTTTTTATATCTTCTTAATTGGGATTTCACCCTAGCGATTAATTCCAATGGGTTAAATGGTTTAGATAAATAATCATCGGCACCAGAAGCAAGGCCTTTGATTTTATCTAGATCTTCTGATTTTGCAGAAAGCATAATGATCGGCATGCTGCGTTCTTCCCTAATCTTCATGCATGCTTGAATACCATCCATTTTCGGCATCATAATGTCTAAAATAATTAGGTCAAATACACGTTCTTCTAACATTTTCAATGCTTCAATAGCATCTTCAGCCTTTTGAGTTTGCATACCTTCATTTTCCAAATAAACTGCAATAAGATTTCTGATCGCTTTATCGTCATCCACAATTAGTATTCTTGACATTGTAAAACTCCTCCGTATGATTTGTTAACCTAGTACAACTAAAGATGTAGGCAGGTGGAAAATTTCTATATTCTCTTTTCACATCAATTTTGGTGAAAAATTGATTAAAGAATGCCTTTTTTATTTTTGTATATTGGAACGTAATGAATTGCCCATCCTCTTTTAAAATTTTTGTGGTATTTAATAAAATTTCATTTGAAACCTTTTTGGGTAAACTCGCAAAAGGAAGACCCGAAATAACATAATCCACATAAGGGATTCCGTACTCCCTCAAATATCGTTCAATTTTTTCGGCAGATTCATGTACAATAAATAAATTATTTTCCTCTTTATATTTTTCTTTCAACGTTGAATAGAATTCTTTATTATTCTCCACTAATACTAGCACCGTCTTAGGATTTCTTTTTTTAATTAATTTTTCTGTGAACACCCCTGTACCTGGGCCATATTCAACAATATATTTTGCTTCCTTAAAATCGATTTTTTCAATCATTCTATCACCAAGAAAATTTGAACTAGGAAGAACAGCCCCTACTGTTTTTGGATTAATAAGAAATTGAAGTAAGAATGATATTTTTATCATATTTAAACACCTCATTGGTTTGAATTGCTAATTATATTTTAGGATTCAAACCTTAAGAGGAAGTGACGAAAATCCTTAAGAATTCTTAAGTTTTAATTGCGCTACCCTGCCTTGTTTGTGAAAAAAACGTATATTTGGAAATTTTCTTTTTCAAAATACACGTTTTGTATAAATGCTAGTTTAATGATCTTCAAAAATAAATAGCTCATTGACTGTAACCTGTAAGACTGATGCCAATTTAAAAGCTAAATGCAAAGTTGGATCATACTTTGCATTTTCAATAGCATTAACAGTTTGTCTTGAAACACCACAATGTTTTGCCAGCTCATCTTGAGAAAGTTTTAATTGTTTACGGACTTCTCTAATATTATTTTTCATTAGGCATACTTTCTTGAAAAAAATAAAAGTGAAGCAAGATAAACAATACAAATTGTAAATAAAAGAACATAGGAACTCATTCCGAGATTGATCGATTGTTCTGTACTACTGCGATAAATATCTACACCTACTTCAATGACTAATAAACCAATAATAACACTGAACGTATACGACATTGCTTTAGATTTTATATAATCCTGGCGTTCATCTTGTCGTTTTGCGATAGAATACAAAGTGAAAATAATAATGCCAATTGAAACTGCAATTAAACTTAAAAAGATAACAACAACAATATTCATTTCATTCACCCCAAACACTAAAATGTAAAAACCTTTTGACATTTAAAGTGTAATTCAACTTTATTTTTATGTCAAATACTTTTGACATTTTAAACCCACTTTTTGACTGTCCTTCTTAGCAAAAATAAACCCTCCTAAGATTCGTCTCTTAAGAGGGTTGCTATATTTTTAATCATTTTTATTTAACCAGTATTTTAACTGAAATTAATATCAGAACCCTAATGAAAGCGATTTAATAATTTCTGCACCAAATTCCAAACAACTCTTGCATATCGTCACTCCTGGCCCATTTACTAATTCGCCTACTTCTTCTTTCGTTCTTCGGCAAAATGAACAAGTCGAGCCTTTTTCTGAATTGCTTATATTTTTTTCGTTTGAAGTCTTCTCTAAGCCATTGTACAGTTCATCGAACACTTCTGGTTTATCATAATCGAAATCACCTTTTAACCTTACCGCAATATTTGTTTAAGCAACCGCCATTCCTTCGTAAAAGCGTTGTCTTTCTAATTGCTCACTACTTCTAGACTTTTCTTCGCATAACAAACTTTGTTTCTCTAATTCCAAAATAAAAAGGCAACAACATCAGGGGTTTGGCCCTTTATGTTACTGCCTATTTCGGGTGATATATATTAACGGATTATTTTAAAAGTTCTGTATAAATAAAAAATTATACCATTATCTCTCTCTGCCGTTCTTACAAACCGAATTGCTTCAATGCAATTTTTTCGTTTTCAAGGCAACGATTACAGTTCTTTAACTTCGATTTCTCCGTTTTTGATAATCACAAGTGAACCTTTATTTATTTCTTTCCCAAGTTTAAATGGTTTTGAAGTTTTATTCTTGATACCTTGACAAGGCGAACAACCAGAAGTACAAAAACTAACCAAAAGGGCTTCATCCGGTACTGTTTGAGAGCTAGAAATAGTAATAGAATTTCCACCTTGATCAAAACCGGATGCTGAAAAGAGCAGCTGATCGTCACCCACAAAGTTTTCCAGTAGCTGAAGCATAAAAGCACCCTGAGCTACTAGTAGGTCAAATGTTATTATACCAAACCCCGTGACTTGTAAAATAGTTCCTGCATCGGTAGATATACACTGAGGGAGATTAACCACTGTTGAGTTAAATGTTGTGTTCAAAAATCCGATTGAAACCAAACTATCTTGAAGTATACAGTTTGGGCAAATATTTACGATAACCTTACTATCCGCAGTTTGAAGATTTACACTACCTGAACAATCACATTTAGGTATTTCGCATACATCTATTGCTTTTAGTACTTTTGAAACAGGTACAACATCACATGGTTTCAAACGACTTTTACAACGGCAGCTTGAATAATTTTTTTTACCCGAACTCAAAAAAGCATCTCCTTTTTTCTTATTTAATAATAATTTACTCAAATTATTATTTTTTGTTTGTACACTTTTCCACTGATACACATTGTTAAGAAGTACAAGATCATATTGTTTTATATTTCAATTTCTAGTTAAAAATGACATATAAATAGAAAAGAGTAGTGAAAGTACCCTACTTCAATACTGGCTGTTTTCGTAGTGATAATTGCTGTTAAAACATAAAGACAGAATTCATCTACAATATGTGTAGAACGAACTCTGTCTTTATGTTTTAATATTTCGTGAATCGAGTATTTATCTAGCTCTCTCTGTTTATGTACAATTCTTCATAACCTAAAGTCATAATTACTATTATAGATATCGACCTGCTTGCTCTCTACAAAGCAGGTGCATCAGATATGCTAACAAAAACATCCCCTTTAAAAACTCTTCCATCAGATGTTGTTACCACTATTGTATGGTCACCAGAAGAAGCAGCTGATTGAACCCATGTAGTAGAACCATTAGCCACTAAATTATAAGTTTGAGTGTAACTACCCTGTTGAATTTGAACGGTTACATTTGTCCCTGTATTGTTTGTAACATGAAATTTATAGTCCTTCGAATCTGATGGTTGCGCCCAAGTCATTTTATAGATACCATTACCTTTAAAAATATCTGTATCAGAAATAATTAAATGGTTTGCTGTTCCTTGAAAATCTTCAACATCATCGCTTATTTCGGCATCTGATTCAATAGGAATTTTATCAGTACTCTTTATAACCTGTATTTTATAGGAAATATCTTTTTTGGTAGTTCAGAGTTCTTGGAAACTAATAAATCTTCTAATTCCATTTTCAAGCTTTCGCTAGATAATTCACTGTACTCAGGAATAGTTATTTTTAGTATTGGTTCAGGTTCAATTGAAGGATGATAAAGTTCCACATCGTTATAATTTTTTTCTTGTATATAATCAGATACAAGATCTGAAACTCCCCTCATAAACCACTCTGTCTCAACTTCTTGTAAGCTTCTTTTAGTAATTTCGATGTTATAGTGGCTCAAATCTGTTTTATTTACATTTTCCTCTAAATACTTTTTCAGTTGTACTTCACTTTTAGTTTCATCCATTACAATCCAGATTATCGGGTCTGTATCACCTATTTGAAAACTAAATAATCCAAATTCATCCCACACATTATCAAGTACAGATGCAATACGGCCTCCTTGTTTCTCATCATCATCATCATTATTAGAAGAGAAACTATCATTTTTGTCGATGTCTATATTAATTACTAAGACGACTACAACAATTATTATGAAAACAGAAATAAAATTTCTCACTACATTTCTTCCCATCTAGACACACTGCGTTGTTAGAACAAAAGTTCATCAAAAAAGCGTTAATCCTTCTAGATCAACGCACGTCATTAGTCTAATAAAATATTATTCAGGTAATTTAAATTCAATTGATTTTGCTTGATACATCTTATCCTTAAACTTATAGGTAATTTGAATATCACCAATTCTTCCACCTGCTAGCGAAATTTGACCTCCAATTTTCGCAATAAGATGATTGCCGTTTATTTCAAAGTTGATAAGATTGCCGAAATATATATCTTGAAATGAGTGTTCAGGGTCAATATTTAAAGGGGTTGTATCAATTGTATATTTCTTGTTAGCAATACAAATGATTGCTTTGTTAGTCAATAACTCAGTTTTTACATTTTTTAACACGATGGCAATCGGATCATCAACAAGTATTTCAACTGGTACTTCAACAAGCTTTTTATTTATTCTTTGCGTTTGGATATGAAAAACATGCACTTCTCGTTCTATTATTCCAGTACCAGTACCCTTGGTCAAAATTATGATTAGCTCACTTTTTCCATCTTGATTGATATCCTTATATATAATTTGAGGAGACCAAGCTGGTTCTGTTGTGTTGATCCAAAAAGGTCTAGAAAAGACGCTACCTTGAAAATCAACTTTAAAATCTGTATATACGCCATTTATCTTTTTGGCCAAAAGGGAAACATCTGCTGTGTCTGATTTTGCAATTTCATCATATTCAGTAATGATTGCATTTGCTTTAGTTAAAAAAAGAAAAAGAGAAATTACAAAAACTAAAATAATAACTTTTTTCATAAGAAAACACCTCACTATAGTGTTCTCTAGCGTTAACTGTTTATTCAAGTAAAACAATCGTTAGCACATGCATTTATTAGTAAATATCGATACTTTCTTTCATATGACGCAGTTCGTATTATATGGTCAGTTAAAGTTTGTTAACTACTAGTTTCTATAGTCCACTCTTTTGTTTTTTACGGAACATATTAAACTTCGTTTGAAAAATTGAATTTGTTAGAATGCCAGCGATTAATCCCCAAAAGGCAGCACCAATACCGAAAAAGGAGATACCTGAAATCGTCACTAGAAAAGTAATTAATGCGCTTTCCTTTTGAGTACCTTCCATCGCTGAAGTTAGGCTCGCGCTAAGTGAAGCAAACAGCGCCAAACCAGCAATAACTGCTATAAACTCACTAGGGAGTACTTGAAAAATTGATGCAATTGCCGCACCAAACATACCAAAGATTAAATAAAATACTCCGCATGAAATCCCTGCAATATATCGTTTGTTTTTATCTTCATGGGCCTCTTTTCCAGTACAAATTGCTGCAGTAATTGCCGCTAAATTAATAGCATGGGAACCAAATGGTGCAAGTAAAATAGAAAAAATGCCCGTCGTTGTAACTAATGGACTTATAGGAACATTGTATCCATCTGCTCTTAGTACCCCTATGCCGGGAGCATTTTGAGAAGCCATCGTTACAATACATAATGGAATACCAATTCCAATCAACGCATCTACCGAAAATGTAGGAATTGTAAAAATAGGATTCACGAAAGATAGTTCAATACTTTCAGCCTTTAAATTTCCAGTAAAGTACGTAATCAGTAACCCTAAAAATAATGTAATTACAACTGTGTATCGTGGCGAAAACCTTTTAAAAATTAAATAGCACAGTATCATTGGGAAAACCAATTCAGGTAGGTCTTTTAAAGATGTAAAAACTTCAACGCCAAAGTTTAAAAGAATTCCGGCAAGCATAGCAGTTGTGATTGAATAAGGTATTCGATTCATGATTTTCTCAAATAATCCTGTCCAACCTAATAAAGTAATAATGGCTGCTGAAAGTATGAACGCTCCTATCGCATCTGTATAAGAATAAATTGACCAGCTTGAAACTAGTAAAACCACTCCTGGTGTAGACCAAGCTGTTATAATTGGCGCTTTAAACCAAATACTCAACAAAATACAGGTTATCCCGCTACCGATCGAGATCGCCCATATCCAAGAGGACAAATGAGAATCACTTAAATGTGCTACCTTAGCAGCTTGGAAAACAATTACTAAAGGTCCAGCATACGATACCATTGTAGCGATTAAACCGACAACAACAGCTGATACTGACAAATCTTCTTTTAACGTTCTCATATTAATAGTATGTCTTGAATTTTTAAACACAAAGCAACCCTTCCTCCAGTTTCTATTTCCATCAATTCACATTCCTTTATCTCCTTATTTTTCTTTGAATTTTATACTAGCACAACAAACTCTTAACTAAAACCATTTTTTACCACGTGTTTTTTGACAGTTGACCTATTATGTAATCCGATAAAATGTTGAGATAAAAACATAAGAGCCTTGCTACATTTTTTCGTAGTAAGGCTCTTTTACTTTTGATGTTTTTGAATAAATTAAATATATTTGCACGATAAATTCAATTACTTAATTGCGCTCATCTAGTTTAACTCTTCCTAGTTCTTTATCTTTAACAGTGACAATTAGTGTTGCATCTGACGCACTTGCCAATAAATATTCTAGTTCTACTGTAGATGGTGCAACTAGGAAGCGATTCGATTGTTCTAACACACCTAAATTGTAATCTAACTGATAGACCCCCTCTTCCTTCCTTGTTAATTTCGTTGCTCCGGAAAAGGCTATTCCAAAACCTGCTCTTTCTCTTTCAAATTTATCAAATACGTTTATGCCAAACGTTTTAGTAGATAACTCAGCTAATTCAGGACCAGGTTCGATTGTAACTTCTATTTCTTCAACAGCTTTGAATCCTGTATTTTTTATGCCAAAATGATAACTTAGATAGACAGATGAATAACTTTCTTCTTGACCGTCACTTGAATGTACAGATATGTCTTTTTCAACTGTACGAATGTTAACCGTTGCATCCTTTACCTTAAGAGATGGTTCATATAAACTTGAACATCCCGCTAAAAAAACAATCAATAAAATACACGTTAATCTTGATACTATTTTCATGTTATCTCCCTTATAATTGAATCTAATTCATAGATACTAACTGTTTCGAGTTTTAATAATTGGCATGTCCTATTTTTCTTCTATAGCCAACTGTTTGTAGTATTCATCTACAATTGGATGAATATCTGGGTTTGAATCGTAATAGATATCATCAATTTCATTTAATGTGAATTTAAATTCTTTTTCGCCATCCAATAGAGTGATACCGTATCGCCATCCCACCCGTTGTTCCTGATGATCCTGTGGAGTAAATTCTATATCTTTAATAAGCGATAAAAATTCACTAATTTGCTCTTGTTCAAGAATCGTTTTTGAAGCACCAGTTGAACCATCCTGTATAACGACTTTATCTACAGCTTCAATTTTTGCATTCTTATAAAATTGTTCTAAAGATTGGATTTTTGCAGCCGTACATCCAGATAAACCTAACAATAAAATAATGAATAGCAATCTTTTCAAAACTCCACCCCCAATATGGAATGTTATAAATTTTTATTCAACTACTGAAATCTAACTGTATCAACATAGACAGCTAATCCTTGTTCAAATTGGACTTTTACTTGCATGTAATATGTACCTATTAGAAATGTACCATCTTCATTAATAATCTTGGCTACCTCATTCATTTGCTCGTCAAAAAACGAGATTTCACTGTGCAGTATGTCTAATCCATCCACTATCAGTTTAACCTGTTCCGGCTTTTTAAGTGTGGTCGCTTCATTAAAGGATGCTTGTATATTGGACGACGGTAATTCGTGTTCGATGTGCTTTTCCTCGTCTGTTGTGAGATCAGTATACGTCCATTCATACCGTTGGACATATAAGGATAAATGATCCTCCTGATTCACTGCAAATGCTACATTAGGTGGTTGCTCATAAATCGGTTGCTCAAGTGAGATTGGTTGTTGGTCCGGTATGACCATTCCGACAAGCATATCTCTGCCCCCTGCATCTACTTGATATCGTAATGTCCATGCTTGCTTTTGGCGATCATAATTCACATTCGTAATGATTGGATTATGGTCAAACTTCTTTGCTACACTGTCAATGATCTCTTTTGTAGATAGAATGGTATTAACGTTTTGGGGTATAATTTCAATTTTATCTGCACCTGCTTGACCAGGGTAAGACGTTAGAATTGCACCTGCCCATACCTTCACATAATCCCCAACTTCCAAAACTTCTTTTGTCGTTACCCATAATGCATCCACAAACTGAGGATGCGAATCATTTAAATGAATCGGTTCATTGCTGACGACTAGGTATCTTCCCAGTTCTGCTGCTGTTATATATCCCTCAATTGTTGGCGTATTTAGTGCTGTTGCATTGTCTTTTAGAGTCGTACTACAACCAGCTAAAATGAGGATCATCAACCCTAACAATACTAGTTTTTTCAAGTAAACCCCTCCCATTTTCCAATTAGACGTATCCATTTTCAGGGAAGTTACAGTTATCCCCAAATTAGATTAATATAATGTAGGTTACTTATACTATCTGACGCTGCGAGCAATTAGAGCCATTACTTTACAAATTATATAATTACCAACATATAAACCACAATTTTAATGTATAGTTAAAGTGAATTTTAAAAGCTAAGCACTAATAAAATGTAGGCTGGAGGAGATTTATATTGAGAAGAATTATTTTTTCGACTGAGAGTGGTGCAGATTTGCCAGAAGTTTTAGCGGACAAACATAATGTACAAGTGGTACCGATGCACGTAATCATGGATGGTCAGGATTATTTAGATGGTCATCTATCTGTAAATGAAATTTATGATTTTTATGATCGCACTAAAAAGATACCATCTACTTCTGCCACTAATGTCCATGAGTATCATGAGCTCTTTAAGAAAATTAGAACAGATTTTCCTGATAGCATCATTATACATATTGGTTATACGTCAAAGGCATCTGCTTCCTTTCAAAATGCGTTAATTGCTGCGGAAGATTTTACGGATCTTTTTTTAATTGATGCTTTAAACGTTACAGGTGGGTT
Organism: Lysinibacillus sp. NPDC096418; assembly: GCF_044762775.1. Classification (NCBI taxonomy): domain Bacteria; kingdom Bacillati; phylum Bacillota; class Bacilli; order Caryophanales; family Bacillaceae; genus Lysinibacillus; species Lysinibacillus sp. NPDC096418. The sequence goes on along the minus strand of NZ_JBIWEY010000032.1, from coordinate 25,406 downwards.
AACTGCAGTTGTGATGTATGCCGTTACTTTGCTAGAAAAAGAGCCTTTGATTGATCCTGTTCATTTAATAGAAAAAATCGAAGCAAAGATTCCCAAATCTAGGCTTGCTTTCATTCCTGGCAGCTTAGATTTTTTAAGAGCCGGTGGACGAGTAAGTAATCTTGCTTATCTCGGTGGTGCTTTGTTGAAAATAAAACCATGTATTGAATTAGTAGAAGGAAAGCTTGTTTCAACTAGAAAATATCGTGGAAATATGAGCACTGTTGCTGAAAAATTAATGCGTGATTATTTAAATCAATATGACATTGATAAACAACAAATTTATCTTATCTACTCAATCGGACTCAGTGAAATGATCAAGCAACGAATAAATGAAATTGCAAATGAAACTGGATTCGACAATATAACGTGGATTCAAGCCGGTGCTATGATTTCTACTCACTCTGGCCCTGGCGGATTCGGGATTGCTGGAATAGAAGTTTGACATTGTATACAGTCTATGAAAACCTAAAAAGGCTTCATCGATAAAAATGAGCTTTTTTTAAGGCAGTTTATTTAAGAATAGCATCAGAAAAATGCGGATTTACAACGATAAGTAACTTCAATAAATAAAAAATCACTTACCTATGTCAGTTCCCTGTTCAACAAATACCCTTCGTTCATATTATAAGGTCAGCCAGAAATCTGGCTGGCTATTTTATTATTCAATTTATAGATTGATAGTGGCCGAGGTAAGTTATTTGTACCCCGATTTTACGATAATCCTTAAATCATTCATACATATGTAAAACCTATCTTTATGTTCCTGTCGTATACCTATTTTTTAACTTTTTTATATTTAAATCTTTTCTACAACCATTAACTGTGCAAATGTGGATTGATAAATTTTTATATTTTCTAAATAAAAGCAACTATTGATTGGATAGATAACACCTCTCCTTTCCACAACAATGCATATTATGGGGTGTGGAAAGGAGGTTTTATCGTGGGATACTCAGTAAATGTAGCTATTTATAATGCTGCGGCGGTAGAGAAAACTTTAACTATCGCAAGATTGATATCTCATGGAGCAAATCCAATTTCTTGTTCAACTAACTGACAGATTTGTTGAATAAAATTACTACTGACCATTCGTCACCATTACAATTTCAAAGCCGATCGTAACAGGCTTATACACCTAAAAACAAGCGTTTGTACTATAAACAATTAAATTATTGATGTAGTCAAACTAACTAGAACAATAATTTACAAACTCATATGCTATAGAGGCAAGATATATAATTTCATCTTGACCATTAATTTAGAAAGGAGAAACTACTAAATGAGTAATTGGAAATGTAGATATTGTAAGACCAGAAGTAAAGATAATAGTAAAAAATGTAAGCGATGCAATGCTTGGAATCCGTGGATCAAGGAGGATGAGGAGGAATTAAACCTAAAAACATCATCTGATGCTCAGGCTTGTGCTGATGCCGATTCTACTTCTGAAGTTCGCTCTACTATAGATGCTGACGCTACTGCTACAGCTGATTCTACTGCTGACGCGGACGCTACTGCCGACGCGGACGCTACTGCCGACGCGGACGCTACTGCTGACGCTACTGCTGACGCTACTGCCGACGCTGATTCTACTGCTGATGCTGACGCTACTGCCGACGCTGACTCTACTGCCGACGCTGACTCTACTGCTGACGCTGACTCTACTGCTGATGCAGATTCTACTGCTACGGCTGACACTGACTCTACTGCTGATGCTGATGCTACTGCTGACGCTGACTCTACTGCTGATGCGGATTCTACTGCTACTGCCGATGCCGACGCTACTGCCGACGCTGATTCTACTGCTGATGCTGACGCTACTGCCGACGCTGACTCTACTGCTGACGCTGACTCTACTGCTGACGCTGACTCTACTGCTGATGCCGATTCTACTGCTACGGCTGACACTGACTCTACTGCTGATGCTGACGCTACTGCCGACGCTGACTCTACTGCTGATGCAGATGCTACTGCTGACGCTGACTCTACTGCTGATGCGGATTCTACTGCTACGGCTGACACTGACTCTACTGCTGATGCCGACGCTACTGCCGACGCTGATTCTACTGCTGATGCTGACGCTACTGCCGACGCTGACTCTACTGCTGATGCGGATTCTACTGCTGACGCTGACTCTACTGCTGATGCGGATTCTACTGCTACGGCTGACACTGACTCTACTGCTGATGCCGACGCTACTGCCGACGCGGATTCTACTGCTGATGCTGACGCTACTGCCGACGCTGACTCTACTGCTGATGCTGATGCTACTGCTGACGCTGACTCTACTGCTGATGCGGATTCTACTGCTACGGCTGACACTGACTCTACTGCTGATGCTGATTCTACTGCCGATGCGGACGCTACTGCCGACGCTGACTCTACTGCCGACGCTGACTCTACTGCTGATGCTGATGCTACTGCTGATGCTGATGCTACTGCTGACGCTGACTCTACTGCTGACGCTGACTCTACTGCTGATGCGGATTCTACTGCTACGGCTGACACTGACTCTACGGCTGATGCCGACGCTACTGCCGACGCGGATTCTACTGCTGATGCGGACGCTACTGCCGATGCGGACGCTACTGCTGACGCTGACTCTACTGCTGATGCTGATGCTACTGCTGACGCTGACTCTACTGCTGATGCAGATGCTACTGCTGACGCTGACTCTACTGCTGATGCGGATTCTACTGCTACGGCTGACACTGACTCTACTGCTGATGCGGATTCTACTGCCGATGCGGACGCTACTGCTGACTCTGACTCTACTGCCGATGCGGACTCTACTGCCGATGCGGACGCTACTGCCGACGCTGACTCTACTGCTGATGCGGACGCTACTGCCGACGCTGACTCTACTGCTGATGCTGATGCTGATGCTACTGCTGACGCTGACTCCACTGCTGATGCAGACGCTACTGCTGACGCTGACTCCACTGCTGATGCGGACGCTACTGCCGACGCTGACTCTACTGCTGATGCGGATTCTACTGCTACTGCTGACACTGACTCTACTGCTGATGCGGATTCTACTGCTACTGCTGACACTGACTCTACTGCCGATGCGGACGCTACTGCTGACGCTGACTCTACTGCCGATGCGGACGCTACTGCCGATGCTGACTCTACTGCTGATGCGGATTCTACTGCTACTGCTGACACTGACTCTACTGCCGATGCGGACGCTACTGCTGACGCTGACTCTACTGCCGATGCGGACTCTACTGCTGATGCGGATTCTACTGCCGATGCGGACGCTACTGCTGACGCTGACTCTACTGCCGATGCGGACGCTACTGCCGACGCTGACTCTACTGCTGATGCTGACTCTACTGCTGATGCGGACGCTACTGCCGACGCTGACTCTACTGCTGATGCTGATGCTGATGCTACTGCTGACGCTGACTCCACTGCTGATGCAGACGCTACTGCTGACGCTGACTCCACTGCTGATGCGGACGCTACTGCCGACGCTGACTCTACTGCTGATGCTGATGCTACTGCTACTGCTGACACTGACTCTACTGCCGATGCGGACGCTACTGCTGACGCTGACTCTACTGCCGATGCGGACGCTACTGCCGACGCTGACTCTACTGCTGATGCTGATGCTACTGCTACTGCTGACACTGACTCTACTGCAGATGCGGACGCTACTGCCGACGCCGACTCTACTGCTGATGCGGATTCTACTGCTACTGCTGACACTGACTCTACTGCCGATGCGGACGCTACTGCTGACTCTGACTCTACTGCCGATGCGGACGCTACTGCCGACGCTGACTCTACTGCTGATGCGGATTCTACTGCTACTGCTGACACTGACTCTACTGCCGATGCGGACGCTACTGCCGACGCCGACTCTACTGCTGATGCGGATTCTACTGCTACTGCTGACACTGACTCTACTGCCGATGCTGACGCTACTGCTGACGCTGACTCTACTGCCGATGCTGACGCTACTGCCGACGCTGACTCTACTGCTGATGCGGACGCTACTGCCGACGCTGACTCTACTGCTGATGCGGATTCTACTGCTGACGCTGACTCCACTGCTGATGCTGACGCTACTGCCGACGCTGACTCTACTGCTGATGCGGATTCTACTGCTACTGCTGACACTGACTCTACTGCCGATGCGGACGCTACTGCTGACGCTGACTCTACTGCTGATGCGGATTCTACTGCTACTGCTGACACTGACTCTACTGCCGACGCTGACTCTACTGCTGATGCTGATGCTACTGCCGACGCTGACTCTACTGCTGATGCCGATGCTACTGCCGACGCGGATTCTACTGCTGATGCTGACTCTACTGCTGATGCCGATGCTACTGCCGACGCTGACTCTACTGCTGATGCGGACTCTACTGCCGACGCTGACTCTACTGCTGATGCGGACGCTACTGCCGACGCTGACTCTACTGCCGATGCAGACGCTACTGCCGACGCTGACTCTACTGCCGATGCGGACGCTACTGCCGACGCTGACTCTACTGCCGATGCGGACGCTACTGCCGACGCTGACTCTACTGCCGATGCGGACGCTACTGCCGACGCTGACTCTACTGCTGATGCTGATGCTACTGCCGACGCGGATTCTACTGCCGATGCGGATTCTACTGCTGATGCTGACTCTACTGCTGATGCTGACTCTACTGCCGACGCTGACTCTACTGCTGATGCTGACTCTACTGCCGACGCTGACTCTACTGCTGATGCTGACTCTACTGCCGACGCTGACTCTACTGCCGATGCTGACTCTACTGCCGATGCTGACTCTACTGCCGATGCTGACTCTACTGCCGATGCTGACTCTACTGCTGATGCTGACTCTACTGCCGATGCCGATTCTACTGCTGATGCTGACTCTACTGCCGATGCCGATTCTACTGCTGACGCTGACTCTACTGCCGATGCCGACTCTACTGCTGACGCTGACTCTACTGCTGACGCAGATGCTACTGCCGATGCCGACGCTACTGCCGACGCTGACTCTACTGCTGATGCAGACGCTACTGCCGACGCTGACTCTACTGCTGACGCTGATTCTACTGCCGACGCTGACTCTACTGCTGATGCTGATGCTACTGCCGACGCTGACTCTACTGCCGATGCTGACTCTACTGCCGATGCTGACTCTACTGCCGACGCTGACTCTACTGCTGATGCTGACTCTACTGCCGACGCTGACTCTACTGCTGATGCAGATGCTACTGCCGACGCTGATGCTACTGCCGACGCTGATGCTACTGCTGATGCTGATGCTACTGCCGACGCTGACTCTACTGCTGATGCTGACTCTACTGCCGACGCTGACTCTACTGCTGACGCTGATTCTACTGCTGATGCTGATGCTACTGCCGACGCTGACTCTACTGCCGATGCTGACTCTACTGCCGACGCTGACTCTACTGCTGATGCTGACTCTACTGCCGACGCTGACTCTACTGCTGATGCTGACTCTACTGCCGATGCTGACTCTACTGCCGATGCTGACTCTACTGCCGATGCCGATTCTACTGCTGATGCCGATTCTACTGCTACTGCTGACACTGACTCTACTGCTGACTCTGGACACAATACTTTTACAAACGGAAACAATACTGTCATCAACGTATCCGATAACAGTGCTGGGTATATGGCTATGACTCTATCTACACTTATTATGATGGAAAGCTTAATGGGTAACAAGAATTCAGAAAATGTAGAACCCCTAGTTTCAAAATTCACTAATATGATGAATGAATTATTAAAAGGAGAAAATAGTAATCGTAAAGCTATCCTAGATGCTATTAAATCTCTCAAAAAAGATTAAAAAACAAAAGAATTGGAGGAGACTACATGTCTAACACAAGTGTCTCACGCTGTACGATTCCCACGCAGGAAGATAGCGATAGTCTATATGTGAAAGTTAAAAATAAAAACCAAAAACTTAGTCGACAAATCACTATAAATGCATACAGTAAAAATTCCTCAACAAAAGAATCATTGCCTGTTTATGTAGATAACCAACTTACAAAAATAGATACACTGGAGCCTGAAACAGAGAAAGTCTATAGAATAGACGTATCAAATGTAAAAGGTCAGGTTATTTTTGAGATTACTCAAAAAAATGGCAGCTCAGGTATCAAAATTTCAAAAAACAGTAAAAACCCCTCTGCTGTAGAATTACAAATCAAGTAATTTCTTATAAAAGAATACCTTTGCCTAAATTGTATATCCACGATCACATACATGTTGGGTATAACAAGACTTGTTCCAACGATAGTGAACCTGTTAGTTTTATGACAGGTTCACTATTTTTTGTTATCATACTTTCCATCACTTATTTATACTCTCTTCCCGTTAACAGGCTGGTTGAGACATAGTATTCCCGTATAATAAACAATCAAATGAAAAAGCCGCATATCCGATTAAAAAATCGAAATATACGGCTATTTATTTTGCACTAGTTTTTGCTTTGTTTTATACGTCTTTCAAGTTCTTGAATGAACGCTTCCCGGTCAACTGGAGAAATTTTCACTTCCCCTAACACAACTGTATCAGACAATATCGCAATTCCCTTGGAAGATGCCGAGCGAGTACATGACTCACTCGAGCGTTCTATAGGCAGACTTGAGCGAGTACATTACTTACCCGAGCGTTCGCTAGGCTGACATGAGCGAGTACATTACTTACCCGAGCGTTCTATAGGCGAACTTGAGCGACTACATTACTTACCCGAGCGTTCTATAGGCGGACTTGAGCGACTACATTACTTACCCGAGCGTTCTATAGGCGGACTTAAGCGACTACATTACTTACCCGAGCGTTCTATAAGCTACCATGAGCGATTTCATGACTTACCCAAGCGTTCTATAGGCGGACTTGAGCGACTACATTACTTACCCGAGCGTTCTATAAGCTACCATGAGCGATTTACTTAAGTATTAACCTATTCAGCAATTCATTAGGAATATCTAATACATAGACTTCTACTCCGATAGACTCATTAATCCCCTACCCTCTGTTTGATAAAAGTGCTTCTTGACCACAAGCGGCTACAAGCAGCACCCCTGCAAGGACTGAGAACATTCTTATTTTCATCACAATACATCCTCGTATTCAATAAATAAATATATTAATTTCTTTTTATGACAAAGTTTAAAACAAGTGCATAACCAAAAACTATGGCCGTACATCCCAATAAAGCTATCGCTAGCATTCCAAGCCCAATTCCGAGCCAAGGATCCACCATAACGACCCCAATAATACTAATGATAAATACGAGAACTGTAAGAAATAGACTGGCAATAGCGGGCATATAACTTTTTCTTTTAGAATGATATTGCTGTAGATAGGTAATTAATAAACCCATCATGATTATATATAAAGCCGCAATTGTATACCCGTTTACGAGCTTGTTAATTCCTGCTATAAACCAATGACTAGAAACTTGTTTTGACAACCCTAATTCAACAGGATGTATATCTTCAGTGCCAAGGTCTAATACATATAGATCATTTTTAGCAGGGTCAGTTGGCCAATTCGTATGTTCTAAAAATGCTATTTGATTTGCATCATTGAAAAATCTCGGTGAATCTACAGATGAATTAAAATGTGTCAATCTTTTCGGTTGCCGCTGTTCGATATCCATAACAAATAACTCATATTTAAAAAGAGAGGTATCTTGTGATTCTTCTGAAACTGCGGTGTAAGCCAATTTATCCTCATTTGGTGATAGTTGATAATTGTAGCTATCCTTTGGGAGCACATCCGTTATTGACGCTTGTTTTTCCTCACTGTTTTCAAGTGAAAACGAAGTAACTTTGTCTTTATGACCATCGAACAAGCTATAATATAATGTTTTTCCATCAGCTGAAATCGAAAGTGAATTCATGTAAAAATAATCTTTTGAAGTCAATTTCTCACTATTTTCACCATTGATATTAATGCTATACAAATAAGACCCCTCTGTCATTTCACCCTCTGATTTTTTTAAATTCTCCGCGGGCTCACCTATATAATAGATGGTTTCTCCTGTAGATGAGAAAACCGCTTCAGAAACATGAACGTTGTTTGAGGTTAGTGGTTTCTGCTGACTTCCATCTGCATTTGCTACATAAAGCGAGTTTACCCTACCTGAATTTTCGGACAAAAATAATATTTTAGTTCCATCACTGGAATATTTCGGAGCATTATGTCTTTCCGTGTCAGAACTAGTAATTTGCTTAACATCTGAGCCGTCCACATTCGCACTATAGATTCCCTTTTTACCATCCACGTAATAGGAAAAAAGAAATTGTTTATCGTCAGGTGAAATTTCAAATTGCTCGCCCATACCTGTGAAATACTTATATGGATCGTCGTCCCGTACAATAGCATATGTAATGGCTCCAACTAACAATAAAGCTGTAGCCACTATTGAATAAACAAAAAGTCTTCTCTTCTTCAAACTCTCCATCCCACTTCCCCCTTCTAGGTACTAAGAATTTTAAATGAAATAGCCCATTTTTTCTAACAATGATTTACGCAAAAAACTGAACGTAGCCAAGCCGTACTATCCCCTCTGTATTGTAAAAATAACGAATGGCATTATCACTAAATTAGACGGAAATGATTGGTAAAGGTTTCTAATTTGATTATAATCTTTATGCCATAACGAGCAGTATTCGAATAATACGTTCGTAAAGTATTAATTCTCCGTGCCGTGCCGCATCATACTTATTTTATTTGTTTTTGTACTCTTTATATCTCCTATCTATAACCTCTTTTATTTTAAAATAGTTTTCCCAGTTGTCATTTACATGGTAAAGAGTGGCTATATTTTGAAAAGTTTCTTCATAATCTTTCAAATAGAGTCCTGTTTCAAAATCGAAGTAACACGTGGCGAATTTATTCCCTTCATCGTTTAACATATCATCTGCTAAGACGCCATCCCATAGCTTATATATTTCTGTTCCAGAAATGTCCCGTTGTTTAAATTTGTTTATTTCAGTTTGTGTTTCTTCCTCAAACTCTTCACTAAATAAATTTTTATCAATTATCCAACCTAAGAACATACCTGTGTGCACAAACGCTTGATTAGTTGAGATATCATTAGGAAATTCACCTTGGTAATGATATTTCGCTTTATCATATACAACAATATCTGACATTACCTAGCCCCCTTGTTATATTCTTTCTCAATCAATAGTAGTCGTTATGCAAATCTTTTTTGTTGAGGTTATCTTTATTAAAAAAATGAAATAAACCCAAAAATAAAGAATTTTATCCAAGATAGTTTCAACTTTTATCTGCCACCCATTTTCCAGATATGGCAGCTAACATCAGCCATGGCTCTATTACCATATTGATGAGAATATGCGCAATTATCGGTGCAAAAGTGCTCCTTCCTGTAAAAATATAGAGCATCGCAAGCAGACAACCTAAGATTGCCGTTGAAAGAATTGCTGGAAGCGCGATTTTTATCTCTCCTCGCAATAACACCCATGCGCCATGGACTATTCCAAACGCAAATCCTGAGATCAAAACTTGTGAAAAGTCTGAAAATCCAATAGATAATACATAATCCATGAGCAAATGTCTAAATACAACTTCTTCTACAATACCGCTTACAATAGCAGCCCAAATACCAATCAATTTAAGCCAAGAAAATGTTAACAAATTGCTTTTCACGAAAGGAATTGCGACCATTGTATAGGAAATATATCCGATTACGATGAATGCAGTAAAAAACCACATAGGAAAGTTAAGGTACATATCCTGTGAATAGCCCAATCCATTCTCAATAAATTTCTTAGGATTATTTACATACCAAAAAATAACACTTATTGAAAGCATACTTGATATGCTTGCTAATATCCATCCTGCCTTTCTTCGCTCTTTTAGTGTGGTAATCTCGTTCATAATAACTGCCTCCTTACTTTTGATAAGGACTAATATAACGACATCAAAGTTTAGCAACAATACATTACCCATAACATGTCTTTATTGAAAGGTGAAAAGCCTATTATCACGGACAACCTGCATTATTCAATTGGTAATGTATGCTATATTTTTAAGGAGAGGTGATAAAGGTGAAGATAGACATAAAAATTGATCCACAAATCGACGAACCCTACATAACAATCTGCGCATCCAAATTAACACCAACTATTCAAGCTGTAATCTCACTCTTATAACAAGAAGAACAACAGGTTTTAACAGGGACTGCAAACAATAAAGTACATATAATCGATCCAAGTTCTGTAATTGTGATTAGGACGGAAGGCAAAGAATTAGTTCTATACAGCGATGATGGTAATCGTGTACTTATGAATAAACCTTTGTACGAGCTAGAACAGCAACTAGGTGATACTTTCATCCGAATTTCTAAATCTGCCATCATAAATCCTAGAAAAATAAAAAATATCGAAGCTTCCTTTAATGGCACAATGGAAATTGAGCTTACTTTAGGCATAAAAGAAGTCATATCTCGGAATCATAAAAAGTCATTTAAAGAGCGGTTGGGGGTATAGATACATGAACTTTTTTAAGAATTTATGGTTTGGTATTAGTATGGGATGTGCGGTTTTTGTTTTTGTAAATCTAATTGGATATTGGTTGAAAGGGGATTTATTTTTAGAAGCTGTTATGTCTAATTTCCCACAACAAGTTTTCGAATCAATTATTGTTGGCATTGCTTGTATACTTCCTTCATACATCTATAAAGCAGAGCGTTTAACATTTTTACAACAAAGTGCTTGCCACTTTGTTATCGCTATAGGTACCTTTATAGCTGTCGCCTTTTCTTTAAAATGGCTTCCAACATTTTCGATAAAACTAACAAGCCTATTACTGCTAGTCAATATAGTAATTTTCGCACTAGTTTGGCTGTTATTTTATCTATATAGCCAATCAGAAGTTAAGAAAATGAAAGAAAAAATCCTTGAACAGACAAACAGTAGTAATCATCCTTAGAACGGTTTGAAAGATATTCAATATAAAAAGGCTTGCCAACAAAACAAGCCTCTTTGGTATTTAAACAAATATTCAAACCGCATTTAGCAAAATAAATTCTTTTACAAAAGCAAAGACTTTATCTTAAGGTAGATCTACATCATATCCAATTTCCCAGGTAATATGTATACAATTCATTAGCTTGTGTGACAGTTACAGTCATCGTATCCATGAATTCATCATAATCGTAATAGTGATACAAAAGTGCTCTAGAAGAGGTACGGATTTGATGAATCAGATTTGTCGGTAGTATAGTGCTTCTAATCCCACTATATTACCGACAGCATCCTTTATAAAAAGTAGAGAAATAAGCCAACTCAAAAGGATTTGTATTACTTCTACTAACAGAAATAATCATAAATTAAGTCATTATTCTATTTGAATATTCTTTACTATAATTGAAATGTATCTCTATAGTAGCGTTGGTCTTGGTTTCATTGTATTGAGTACAAATAAGAATCTGTAGATTTTGGAGAAAGTTTCATTAAAAAATGTAAAGGCACTCATTTTAAATCTAGAAGTACTAAAATAATGACATATTTGCAATTCCAATCAGTAGAGCCCCTAAGATATATAAGCTAAAATCATTAAATACACTTTTTAAGGCAAAGAAATGAACACCTATAATGAAGGAAACCCACGGACAACTTGATCATTCCTTTTTTTACTAAATTAATCTATTTGTTTCATTAAATAAACGCTCGGCTTTATTCTTTTCAAATGTTGGCATCGACAGATTCACTTCTTTTCTTTGAAGATATGCACTTAATGTTGCCTTGGGTGGGGCATCTAATAAATCAATTACTGGAAGAATTGCTTCTGCAGGAGATTTCCCAATTAATTTATAAATGAAAGCATTGATTCGTTGCTGCATTTTATTTTTTGCTGAAGCATTTGCACCCGTTGTTCGAACAGCCCACGGGTTAAATAAAATGTATTTAATATGCTTCGCTTCATTTTTTTCTTCAAATGAAACAGCTAACAAATCATTCAACCGGCTTCCGTGCCGCTGCGCTTTAGTACTATCAAAGTTTTGGCTCATTTGAATATCATCCCAATTCACTTCACCTTTTAACCCTGGAGCACTTATGTTAATAATAATTGGTTCCTTTGATTTTTCCATTAATGTTTTTAGACCATAACTTAATACATGACGACTTAAATAATATAAAGCAAATGTAAACTCAAAACCTTCTTTGGTTTCTCGTTTATTTGGACGAAACGATTGATCCGCTGCTGTTAAAATTAACGTGTCTAATGCTTTCATTTCTTGTTCCATAAATTCGATTATTCTTTTATTTTCACTAATTAGGCTTAAATCGGCTTCAAGAAAAACAGCGCGATTCGAAGCATTTAATTGCTTCGCTTCATTTATAAATTGGGCACCTTTATCTTTCGAACGTCCGACAATAATCACACGATGTCCATTTTTTAATTGTGTTATTGCCAAAGCTTTCCCCATTCCATCTGTACCACCAGTAATTAATATTGTTTTCATATTATCTCTCCTCTAACCAACAAATGCTTTTCATGTGTTTTTTTATTGATGATGTCTATAATAGAGGGATTACTATTAGAAAAACAGTAGTCACTTTTTTGTGACCAGCTTATACTATTTATTCCGAGGTGAACAAAATAGCTAAATTCAATTTCAACCTAGACAATCTTCCCCCATCAGAAATCCGAGAAGAGATTTGTTCTTTGACCATTACCCAAAATGTACTTCAAGGTAGGTGGAAGCCGCTTTTAATCTGGTATATTTCACTTCAACCACAAAGATTTGGTGAATTAACACGGCTTCTTCCTGGAATCTCAAAAGGGATTCTCGCCAAACAATTAAAAGAATTAGAAGATGATGGTTTAATCCAAAAAGAAATTTTTGATGAATTACCTTTCAAAGTAGAGTACACATTAACTGCTTTAGGTGAACAAATTCTTCCTGTGATAGCTGTTATGCAAGATTGGGGTAAAAAATATATAGATTCTCGACAGAAATAAAGGAGTTAAGTGTAGATTACTTAACTCCTTTTTGAGAAAACATCCCTTATTTAGGATACGGGTCATAAAAACTGATATTTTACTTGTAGCACTGCTCATTTCTTTAACCCTTTATCAGTATTGTTAAACAGCACAACAAACTTGTTATTCATCCAAACGCCATTAGTTAAACATACGTTAACTCAGTAGCTTGTTAAAAATACTTTCCCTTTGCTCTCTCTTGAAGATTCGACATCGACAACTGCTTCTTTTACGTTTAATAAGTCATATTGAGAAGCTACCGTCATTAACTTTAATTGTTTGTCTTCTACTAGGGTGATCAAATGATTGAATGTTTCTTGCCATTTTTGTGCTGAGACCGTTTTATTCCAATGTCTCAAATGAAACATATTTGCATTCACTTTAGCCCTTTTCACAATATCTGCCCAATTTACTTGTATTCCTGACAAAAGGCCGATTGTTAAAAAGTTGCCATTTGGGCGCACACAAAAAGCTAAGTCATTTCCTGCTGCACCACCAATAGAATCAATAGCAGCATCTGCACCAGCGCCATCTGTTAATTTCATAACGGTTTCATTGAGTGGTACAGTAGAAGTATCTATTACATAGGATGCGCCAAGTTGAAGTAAATCTTCTGTATATTTATTATTTCTAGTGACAGCAATTAATCGGAAACCTAGTATCCTCGATAATTGAGCAAAAATATGCCCGATAGAAGAACCACACGCATTCACTAACAACACATCATTCGGTCTTAACTTTAAAACCTCCGTACAAGTCACCCACGCTGTAATTGGATTGATGTACATTTGTGCTGCCGTGTAATCATCAATAGTATCTGGTATAGGTATGGCAAACTCCGCAGATGTCTTAACATATTCTTGCCAAGTGCCTCCCCCCCGTAATGGCAATACACGTTTTCCTATAAGCTTTTTAGAAACGAAAGGCCCTACGTCTTCTACAATACCTACTCCTTCATACCCCGGAATATTCGGTAAAGAAATACGGTGCGAATATGCCCCTCTAATTGGGATTAAATCAGATGGATTTATAGGTCGAGCTAACATTCGAACAATTACTTCATTATCTTTTGGTGGTTCTATCCCTTTATTTTCAACTTTTAATACTTTACTTGGACTACCAAATTCAGAGAATCTAACACATTTCGCAATCACAACGATACTGCCTCCTTATTACTTTCTAATACTATACTTATCTTGCATATTCCCCCTACTAGCTTATTAAGAAACTTCCTTCATTTAAATCAAATGGCCTTTTTTCGATATGAACTAAAACGTACAACAATACATATTATAATAATGAAATATTTTAAAAAGGATGATGTATAACATGTCATTGATGGAATTATGAATATTTCTGTAGCAAGCACTGGTACTGTACCTAATGGCGGAGAAATGCCCGATAGATGGGACATTGACCGCTGGGAAAATGATGGCGGAAGAAGTCTTAGTGCAAAATAAAACCGGTTTCGTGATGGGCGCCTGTGATACATTTGCGAGTTAAAAGGGAGGCTATTGTCTCCCTTTTATACATAAGCGGTTATTTACAGGCCATTTCACTTGTATAAAAATAAGGGCCACACATATCTTCATGAGTATGTACATATGTCCAAGTAAAGCTAGTGTCACAAATATAAATATCTTGTTGCGAATCAAAGTCACTGGCCACAACACATTCTGCTTTTTTACATATAAAAGTGAATGGTGCATTCTGATAGAATATATACAAATCATTTTTTAATTGATGATTAAAAGCGTTTCTCGCCGCTTCCTCTTTCAAGCACGGTAGTTTGCCAAAGCTAAACAAATGCCACTTGAACTGCTCATAATGGATTTCTAATTTCGTTTCCTCATTTACAGACGATACAAATGCATTTTCCCAAAGCTCAACGATATCTTCCGCCCCTTCAAAAAAATCATCCAGAATAACACCCTTGTTCATTAAATTTTGCTTGTATTCATATTCCTCTTGAATCCACACGATAGTGGAATAAACTATTTCTAATTCTTGTTCCGGTAATTCATCTAAAATTTGATTTATTTTTTGTCTAAGCATTGAAACCTCCTAAACGTTTATTATTTTCAGTTTACCTTCGACGGTAGCACAAGCATACTTTGCTGTTCTGCTCCTATATACAAGCACAGTAATTGTATTTAATAAAATCGTAACGATAAGTAGAATTGCAGCTGCATACACACAGCACCCGTCATGTCTATAAAAGCAACCATACCTCAATCCTCTATTGAAAGGATGAGTTGACGCTATTCCGTTGACTTTACCTTACATCTCAAAACAGTTTTTAATTTTGCTGGTTCAACTTTTCTAAAATCTGAAAGATATATTTCTCGATGTCGTAATGACGTTCTTTCAAGATTATTATTTGTAATAAATTCATTCATTAATCCAAAACTTTGTGGTTCATCATCATATGGACCTACATGCAGTATTTGTACACACAAACCATCTTGCACCGTGCCGAATGTTACATCATTTAAGAATGGATGTGGTTTCTTTTTTTCTACATGTTCGAACGCTCTTTCCACGACTTCCTTTGTTACAAAATCTGGTTGTCTGATCATAATTGTATAGACTAATTCATCTTTATTTAATGTATTTAATTTCCTTCCCTCTTCTGTTAAATCCCAAATCCCTTCTAATGGATAGACAGTATATTCATAATAACCTTCCGGCGTATAGCCTTGCTTCGGCATCATTCTGACCGCGTAGGCTAATGAATAAAGCACACCTATCTTTTCAGCGAATTCGGCATCATTTGGATTACCCTTTCCCTTGATTATAAAAAATTTCTGCTCTGGAACCGTTATAAGTTCAGGCTTTTGTTTTGGGATATATAATCCCTTCTCTTGCTTTCTCCATTCGAATTTCATTAGCTTTTGTTCCCCCTCAATCATATTTATTTCAACCTTCAGATAAAGGCTTTTTCCGAAAAGATTGTTGTTATTCAATTAACCTGCTCTGTTAGTTCAATAAGAAAAGAAGCGCTTGTTCCACAATTGCGCCCGATTCTTGAACAGAGTAAAACCATTGATTTCCGTTCCAGACGGACGCGTTCCGGAGGCGTGCGGTGAACCAACTCGTTTGCTTCGCTTCCGTTGGTTGATTCACCTGTCCCGCCGATCCTCCCGCCATCTGCCACTCCATTTAACTTAGAAGCTACTTCCTCATTTAGTCGGATATTCATATTCTTTTGGCTCCCTGCAATACTTCTTTAACATCGGCATTACTGCCCCAAAACTTTGATAATTCTTCCTTGCTTCAGTCAATGTTAAGCCATGGTTTTGGTCACTTGCCTCAACATTACTTTGAATAAACAAATCTATCTCCCAAAAACATATGGGGCAAATGTAAGCAGGGGCTTCGCCATTATTCGGAATTGTAATAAATTCGCAGCAAGGGCAAGGTGAATTTCCAACTACTATAACAGATTCAATGTCATGTTCGCAGTCAGTTGTATCATCGTAGTTTATTTTTGGCACGTATTTATTTGTATTATTTTCTTCGTTTTTCATTTTCATAGACCTCCACATACCCGTCAACTTTATCCTCATTAATTTATCACACTCCTGAGGGTGAAAGAGATGAATGATAAAGTAGTAAAAGGTTGTAGTATATTCATTGTTATATTAACTGTAACAGTTTTATCTTTAATTGTTGCCCTACCGATATTACTGGCTGCAATTAGGGCATACAAGATTTAATCGTTCCCCTTCCAAACGAAATAGATAGTTATTCAAGGATTAGTATTCGTTTAATTAAAAAAAGAAGACATCCATGAAGAAATGCTTCAATCTTTTATTAATTATTTACAAAATGAATTGAATGTTAAGCATGCGTTTGTAATTATTTTGTATGAAAACGAGAAATGGAATAGCCACTTTTAATAGCTAAAGTATGAGGATACCCTTTCTTATGTTTTTGCTTAATTTAATTTCAAGTACTTTTTATTTTAAGTGAGGCAACCTCTGCATAAAGTAACGCAATAACTCATTTAAAAATAGAGGTAACTGAATAAATCCCCTTGGTTATGCGATAAAACCTTTGCTGTTAGAAGCTGTAGTGGCAATAGATACTGCGGTTTTTCATTTGATTTTAAAAATTTCAATTTCTAATAATGCCATCACCTTTAGTAAAAAAATGCATATTATGCAGTTAAGAGCATTTACTTTTGGTAAGGAGGGGCTTAAAAATGAATGACAGTAAAAAAAATTCAAATCAATCCGCCGACTTACAAGATATTTATATTGCTAGACTTGCATTTATCGGCACTTCAATTTCTACATTAGGTGATGGTATACAAATGGTTGCTGCTGGTCTTGCACTAGAGGCTTTAGAAAAATCAAATAACCAAAGTGCTCAAAACTCGAATGGACAATCAAAACAGACAGAAAACATGGAGAAGCAGATTGACTATTTAATAAATGAGTTAAAACAAATCAAGCGCGTAATGAAATAAAGCGTAGTTCCAAAAGCCACATGTATTTCTCTAAGTATTTGCTTCGGGAATTTTTCAAGATCGAATTTACTGCGACTCGTATGCTGCGGTTTTTTTATTTTTACTGAAAAAGGTATAACTGCAATAGCTGATGATCGTTACTTTCTCAAAATGTTCAGTAAAAAGTGGTTTTAACACCCAGTTTATGTTAACCTTAAAGCACGATTTAATTTACATAAATTGGAGGTACACAAATGCCTGGAAATTTACGTTTTATTACCCAAGTTGTTTCAACAATTTTAGCTATCATCTTCGTCTTCATGAACTTTTTGGGGCATTGGACAGCAGACAGATTCGTTCAAATCCTATTTTTTATTGGTATGATATTCGCTGTTTTCGGTGTAGGTATTGAAACGGAAAAAAAACTAAGAAACAGACGCTGATTGGAATATAAGCCAATTGGCTTTTTTACTGCACAATATGTTCAATTTATTCAGTAATTATATTTAATGAACAATAAATTGAATAGTTGCTGATACTCCATCCGCAAAGGCACCTCCAGTTGTTGTGATTTTTACAGCTAGAAGAGTATAGCTATTTACTGAGAAGTTTGTTGTTGTTGTTGCGCAACAATTTGGGGTTGTAGATGAATTTGGTCCAATTATAGTTGCAATAATTCCAGTAGCTATAGGAGCAGTAAAACCACAATTTGTGCTTATAAATATTTGTGCTGATGCTGTTGTGCCTGCACTTAGGGCATGATTACGTATATTGAAAGTAAAACTTGTAATAACTGCATTTTGGGGCACTACTATTGTATTTTTAATGAAGGATGCTGTTGAAGTTCCTACCCCCAGAAAGTCATTGTCTCCTACGGACTGATCTGTACTAAAATAAATTTCCATTGATTTAGCACCAGATATACCTGTTGCTCCTGTTATTCCCTGCAGACCGGTTGGACCCGTTACTCCCGTTATTCCTTGCAGACCTGTTGGACCCGTTACTCCTGTTATTCCTTGCAGACCTGTTGGGCCCGTTACTCCTGTTATTCCTTGCAGACCTGTTGAACCGGTTACTCCCGTTATTCCTTGCAGACCGGTTAGACCCGTTGCTCCCGTTATTCCCCGCAGACCTGTTGGGCCCGTTACTCCTGTTATTCCTTGCAGACCGGTTGGACCCGTCACCCCAGCTACTCCTTGCAGGCCAGTTGAACCTGTCACCCCAGCAATTCCTTGCAAGCCAGTTGGACCCACTGACCCTGTTATTCCTTGCAGGCCAGTTGGACCCGTTGCCCCTGTTATTCCTTGCAGGTCTATTATTTGTAAGCCGGTTGAACCTACTGCTCCTGCTAGTCCTTGGAGATTTGTTAAACTGGTTACTCCTGTAGCACCTGTTTCTCCGTTTAGCCCTCTTTGAAAGTAATTATATTTCATTAGATCACCTCCTCCATTTTTATAATATTCTTATTAGAAGCAATGAAATAGACATAGCACTGCATTTGGTTATTTGATGAAAAATTGCTACCTTTTTAACTTTCCAAATCGGGCAGATGATCTGGTATTTTTTTAACCTGTAGCGAATACGTTTCTAGCCTGTACGTAATCCAGTAGTGATTTTCTAGCATCTTTTTAATTTGACGTGTTGATTTTTCTAAAAAATAATTTTAATGGTAAAAACTAGATACTTTCCATCGACATACAGACTTAAAATTTCATAACAAATTCAAAAACCCCAAACTATTTGAGCTTAAAAACTTCTCAAATGTTTGGGATTATCGATTGCAGTGTGTTATTTCCCTTTGAAATCCTGGACTACAGAATTTTTAAATAAGGCAAGTTTTTGCAACAATACGCCGTATGCGTCACGCTCGTTGATGGCTTCTTCAATAACCTTTTTAGTTTTTTCGCGATAGACATTAAAATCGTCCAAATCGAGGATTTCAACATAATCAGATTTTAACGTACCGGCTTTTAACTTTTCCTCGTATAATGCCATCATTCGGGAAACGCCCTCCTCAGAATGATGAACCTCCCCACTTCTTATGTCTAAAGCATTGACAAGAAACATTACCATATCGCCTCTTGCCTTCATTTCCTTAAAATTGTTTTGGAAATGCTCATTTACGAGTTTAACATTAACTTCATCAACCAAATCTAAAAAGCTGTTCTGAAAAATTTGGTTGGCATTTTGACCGTCTGCCTGTCCGCCAAATATGCCTTTTTCTTTGAAGTCATTATATTTCGCCATAAACTCGTCTATTAATTTACTGTCAGCATTGCGATCGGAACTATTTTGTAGACTTAACTTTAATCGAGCTAAATCATTCGTAAAATCTTTTAATGTCTCGTCTGACACGTTCTTTTTTAAAGGTGAACTGCTAAAAATAACCCCAGCACTATTTTTTTCGCCTGCATTTGCTTTAATAGCGTCTTTATTGATTTTGTTCAACATGTCGATAGTGTTTAATTGTATTCTGCTAGCAACAGATGGACCATTCAAACCCACTTTCATAATATTCCCCCTTTGTTTACTGCGAGTAGTCTTTGTGATCTTTATATATATCGGGTAAATTACAAAATTATTTAACTTATTACTTATTTTACCATATTAGTATCCCCACCATTTTTCGGTTCATCATCTAAATCAATACCCATACATTCTACTGGGAAGACGTGATCATATACTTCTGTAGAATTTTCTCACTGTCCCCTAAACGTCAATTGTTGCAACAATATTTCGCTACATTTTTGAAAATCCCCCACTTTTTCTAGCATTACTGCTTCCCACTCTAGTACATATTTTCAAGTGATACATACGTTTTTAAACGAACACGCTAATACGTATCTAACTGAAAGAAGTATTTAATATGCATGTTTGTGTCCATTTTGTTAAATATGTATTTTATATATTGTTTTAATTAGTATATAGGAATAGTATTTAAAACAACGAAAGGACGTGTCCATCATGTTAGATCAACACACAATTAACGTCATTAAATCAACAGTACCGGTATTAGAAGTTCATGGAGTTGCTATTACAAAAACTTTTTATAGCAACCTATTCAAGGATAATCCATCCCTATTAAATATCTTCAACCAAACAAATCAAACAAAAGGTCGCCAACAAGGCGCTTTAGCAAATACAGTTTACGCTGCTGCTCAGCACATTGAAAACTTAGAACCTATCGTCCCTGTAGTAGTGCAAATTGCACATAAACACGTAAGTCTTGGCGTTTTACCAGAACATTACCCAATCGTAGGACAATACCTACTTGCGGCAATTAAAGAAGTATTAGGCGATGCAGCAACAGACGAAATCATCGATGCATGGGGCAAAGCATATGGCGTTATTGCAGATATCTTTATTTCAGTAGAAGAAGATTTATATAAAGCTGCCGAACAAAATGGTGGTTGGCGTGCATTTAAACAATTCAAAATTGATCGCACTGTAAAAGAAAGTGATGAGGTTACATCATTCTATTTAAAACCAGTAGATGGCTCAACCGTACCAGCGTATAAACCAGGTCAATATGTATCTATTCGTGTAACTGCATCTGGCGAAAAATACATGCTTAATCGCCAATATACGTTATCACAACCAAGTAATTCACAGGAATTCCGAATTTCCGTGAAACGTGAAAGCGAGCATAATCCAAAAGGAAAAGTATCAAACTTCCTACACGAGGCTGCTATTGGCACAACAATTGATGTGAGTGCTCCAGCAGGTGTATTCACATATGAACCAACAGAAGCACCAGTACTATTCATTAGTGGCGGGATTGGTGTAACACCGTTAAATGCAATGTTCCAATCTATACAAAATAAAGAAAATGTGACATTCATCCAATGTGCACGCAATGAAAATGTTCTTGCGTTCCACGAAGCTATCCAAAATAAAATGAACGCTTTAAACGGCCCAACAGGTTTAAAGAAATTGTTCAGCGCTTTCAAAAAAGACAGCAATCCACATCACAAAGTGTTATACTCTGACAAAAATGAGTTCATTGATGCAAATATACTTCGTCCAATCTTAACAAAAGATACACAAGTATATATCTGCGGGCCAACACCATTTATTGAAGCAGCCATTAACGCTTTACATGAATGTAATATCCCTAACAGTCAAATTAATTACGAATTCTTCGGCCCTGCACTACAATTAAATACGAAATAAACAATAGACTAGCCCATCAAGGAAAATGGGCTAGTCTTATTTTTTGGCACTGTTTAGATTGATTATTGTATACATTTGTATGTTATATTCAATGTAGAAAATCAACTATGGGGGGAATTATTATGCTATGTGTAGAAAACACACCCAATTTAACTGGTGTACTAATAAAAGGGGACACTGAGGATTTTGAGAATCTATATGATGCACTACATAAAATAGTTGGTACTGAGGATACAATGAATGATCATTACGAAGCGCGTCTTCGTGTTCTCAATCTTTGCTATAATATACGGCAGGCTCGTATGGGAAATAGAAATGCATTTTTTAAGCCTCATGGATTAGAGGATGAACAAATGGCTTACATGTCATTAGTAGGCTCCAAGCAAAACCTTTATGTATCTTTTGAAACATTGTGGCCAGAGCTACTGTTTAACGTTTTTGCTTTAGAAGACTTTATTTCGTTGTATATAAAGCGTGAAAAAGCACATGCGTGGGATGCGAATGTTATGACAGTTCGTAGATTCCAATCATTGATTGCTAATTTATTAGAGGAAACGTTAACACCTAGACAATTTAGTTCATTGAAAAAATCGATGAATCCAACGTCAAAACAATTCAAGGGATTTGCCACTCAATATATTGATCTTCTAAATCATGAATGGCTTGATATGAAGCGTGAAAAACGTTTAAAAAACTTAAGCATCTATGCAAAAAAAATAACACAACCTGACATCGAATACGAGATTGTCAAAGAAGATGTTACTGCCGCTGCCAAAGAACACTACTGCCATCCTTCTGAAATTAAATTTAATTTTGATTTTCCGGATGAGATTGATTGGTAAAAGCATATTATTTTTATTTGAGGCGGTTTTCTCAAAGTTTGTTGTTATTCAACTAAACTAGCTAATAGAATGTCAAGGAAAACATTTCAAATCAAAAAACACTTCATGTTATACTAAAAATGTTCAACATAAATAACCCTCTATTGGTCTTACCCCTGTCAAGTAGACAACTATAAAAGACTAAGCAGCCATCTGGTGTCGATATTCTATCGGTGCCAGATGGTTGAGTCGTTTTTGGAAGCGTTAATAGTTATAAAAGTAAATATATTCTTCAACTGCCTGTTTAATTGCCTCAACTGAATCCACATGTAATAGATACAGGCACTCGCTTTTAAAGTGTGAGAAGAACGATTCAATGCAGGCATTATCGTGGCAGTTTCCTGAATATACTTATAAAATTACCAAATATATCAAACTTAAATAACTTCAAATATAGAAGTATCATTTAATGAATGCTTTAAAGTTGCAGTTAGATGTGCATATTATAAGAAGCATATAAAGAATTTAAAGTCACACCATTTTGAGATGTTTTCTTCCTTTATAAAATTTATTTTATAGGGCATTCATTATACTTATTAAAACAACAACATGAAATAGACAAAGCCAAAGAATAAACATAATGGACTATAGAACCAAGTGTCGTATCTAGCAAACATAGAATGTTTAATTTTTTTAAAAAATCCAACAAACTTAAAATCACCAATTGCCCTAATAATGAAGACTAAAGCACAGACAATACTTCCGATTTTAGATAAACTATTTGGTTGGAACCCCTGCAAATAACCTACTTGAACAATAATAATGACACTAGCCAGTAGAATAAGAATGGCTACGAATAATGTTCCCCATATTCTCGGAGTAAAAGCAGGCCTATGTTCTCCCTCTTTTACTGGGAGAACAGCCGCAGAACCCCATCGACCACCAAAAGCCCAATAAATATGCAAAAAACTGATAAACCACAAAAGCCCTACAGCTACTAATATTAATAGTAATTTCATTTATTCGCCTCCAATCTCGTAACATTAAATAAAACATACACCTCCGTATGCTGCAGTAAAAATTTTGTCCCATCTGGTTTTATAACCATATTAGGGACATTTATTATCGTGACATCCGCCGGAGGCTTTGGGCCAACAGGATGTTGGTTACTTAGGCGTTGCTGCAGGACGCGGCGCTTTTAGCCTAAGTTCATCTATTTCAGCGGATGTTTGGACACCCGCTGAAAGAAGTTAAAAGCTCAACCATTTTATCAATATCAAAATTAGGATTTGCTTCAAACCTTGTCATCCATCCTACATACGTTAAATAGGCAAGTCTCGCTCGATCAATTGATTCAGTTTCGTCTGTGCCCATTTTTTGATACAATTTTGCAACACAAGAAATTCTCTGTTCTTCCACATCTACTAAACGTGCTGCCACAACAGGATCATATTTAGCCCAAGTATAAATACCATTCTCAATTTTTTTATCTCGATTAAAACTAATCTGTAATAGCTGTTCTAAAGAGGCATTCTGTTGCTCCATACTTTGAACAATCAGCTTTGTTGCATGTACTTCCCAAAAGTCTAGCATAGAATCTAAAAGCTCTTGATGGTCACGAAAATAGTGATAAAAGCTTCCTTTGCTTATTTTAAGCAATCGAGCAAGTGCTTCAATGCGAACTTTATGAATCCCTTCATCAGCTAATTGTTGTAATCCTGCTTTTATCCAATCTTCCCTCGTTAATTGCATATCATCTCTCCAATAAAATACGATAGCGTATGTTTTACGTTAGATTACTACCATTCTCATTTTTTGTCAATTATTCATTCTGTTTATTTTTATGAACTTTAATGTTGTTGTTAATCGTAATATTGATCGTCATCACCCTTGGTAAAATACAAGCACATACTAAAATTATTGACACATGTTTTTCGTTATTCTTCTCTTTTTCTCATTTCTTTGTGGGAAAATCCAAGGTTTTTAAGTTACCTTGGCCATAATCACAACAACTAAAATGTATTATCATTAGATTTTCTGTTATGCCCAGTAAAATATCTTCCTCTGTAAAATCCAAGAAGATTTGGGTGGTCCACAATCTAAAACCCCTGAATTAGCAGTTTTTCAGGTAGTTACACTGAATTTTACTGATGAAAACTAGTAGAATAGACTGATAAACAGCTTCACCAAATGAGCATTTGATGCATGTTTAGTTAAAACGCAATATTTATAAAATCCGTTAGATGTGCTTTATGTAATAGCACATCTAACTTTTAACCTGTAAATAAGCATTAACAGCGCCAAAAATAAAAACCACCTCTTAGAAAAAATAAAAGGTGATTTACAAATGAATTACAGTCAACAGCTCATTCACTTATTAAGTGACGTCTTATAATTTATTCAATGATTCTTTCATCGTCTGCAACTCAGCAAGGGTAAGCGTAACACCCTTCCCCATTTTCGTATGATCCTCCGACCACTCGCGCAAATCATATTTAGGCTCTCGCCCATTCCAACTGATCAAATTCAGCTCTTTCTTCCACCCTTTACTACTTTCAGATAAGACTGCTAGTGTTTCGATGATTTCGTATTTGATTTCCGCCATAAATTCCACTTCCTTAAAGTAATTTTCACTACATGTAAGTCGTTTCTCAACAATACATACTACCGACTCTTCATGAATATTTCAATAAACTATTATCATCTGCATTCTAAAAATGCGCATCTATATTGTATGATTCACACGCCACAAATTTAAATAATAGGTTATGTTCTAAAAGAATGTTGCTACTGTATTAAATAAAAGAAGACCTCAAAATAATATGGTACCTGTAGTTAGGACACTTGAAAAAGAGTGTGCTAACTGCCGGTATTTTTTATATACTAGACTTTCAAGATTAAAGGACGGACTA
>NZ_JBIWEY010000031.1:0-56999 GCF_044762775.1 Lysinibacillus sp. NPDC096418 | reverse complement strand
GGACACCCTTGCTCTTGGCTAACCTCTACTTCTGTCTTCGGGGTTCGGGACTTACACCCTATAGTTCATGTGCATGCCGGGCGCACCAAAAAAAAACACGCTGCCCTAATAGACAGCGTGATATTTACCGTTATTTTTTTATAAATTGTTGCGTCCAGTAATTCCCTGTTTTCACATATCCTACACCGATATGTGTGAAGTTTGCACTTAGAATATTGGCACGATGTCCTGATGAATTCATCCAGCCTTGTACTACTTCTTGCGGTGTACGTTGACCTTGCGCAATATTTTCCCCTGCTGCTGTATATGAAATACCTAATGCAGTCAAACGATCGAATGGTGAACCAAATGTCGGGCTCGTATGTGAGAAATAATTATTCGTTTGCATATCTTGAGATTTTTCACGAGCAGCGGCCATTAATTTTGTATCTACTTGAAGTGGTGCTAAACCAGCTTTCGTACGTTCTGCATTTGTTAGTTCAACCACTTGCTTTTCAAATGCACTAACATCAGAAGTTGATGTTGTTGGTGCTTGAACGGGTGGAGTTTGAACTGGTGGTGTCGAAGGTTGAGTTGATGTTTCTTTATCCTCTGTTTGTTGAGGTGTCGTTGGCTTTGTTGCCGTCACCTTCTCTTCTGTTTGTTGAGGTGGCGTTGGCTTTGTTGCCGTCACCTTCTCTTCTGTTTGT
This sequence comes from Lysinibacillus sp. NPDC096418, assembly GCF_044762775.1. Taxonomy (NCBI): domain Bacteria; kingdom Bacillati; phylum Bacillota; class Bacilli; order Caryophanales; family Bacillaceae; genus Lysinibacillus; species Lysinibacillus sp. NPDC096418. The sequence continues at coordinate 56,310 of NZ_JBIWEY010000031.1, read as the reverse complement.
TGAGGCGGCGTTGACTTTGTTGCTGTCACCTTATTTTCTGTTTGTGTAGGTGGCGTTATTTTCGCGACTGCTACTCTATCCTCTGTTTGCGATTTAGTTGGCGCCACCTTAACCTCTGTTTGAGTTGCTTTTGTTGACGTCACATCATCCTGATCCTGTTTAGATAACACCTCTAAATCGTTATTGTCCGCAGTCCCTTTATTAGACATTAGCATATTCTTATATGGTAAATTGTTTAAAGCCTGTTCGATTGAATTAGGTTTGACCAATGTCTCTTCTGAAGTATTTGATTTTTTTACAGAAGCCATTTGAATTGGAGCTGCTAATAAAAATGTTACACAAATTGCAATGAGTATTTTTTTCATTTTGCAATTCCTCCTCTCTGCCAACTATCGTAACTGAGGAATCTCATTAAAATCGCACCACAATTTGTTACCCTTACCATCTGGCATGGTATTTCTCATTAAACTGCAATTCTTCGTAAATATTTTTTGATATTTATACCAATCTAACAAACTATTACGTTTAATAAGGGGTTGACAGTTTACGAACATGAGAACTTCATAAGTACAAATAACAATCTAATATTCCTCAAATCAACGAATAAATTATGAAAAAATGTAAAATCAAAAAAGAGAATGTCTCAAATTATAGAGACATCCTCTTCTGTTTATCATTTTTTAATAAATTGTTGTGTCCAGTAGTTGCCTGTTTTCACATAGCCAACACCGATATGTGTAAAGTTCGTATTTAAAATATTGGCACGGTGACCTGGTGAATCCATCCAAGCTTGTACAACTTCTTGCGGTGTACGTTGACCTTTTGCAATATTTTCACCTGCTGCTTTATATGAAATACCAAGTGCTTTCATACGATCAAAAGGTGAACCGAATGTTGGACTCGTATGTGAGAAATAATTTTTTGATTGCATATCTTGTGATTTCTCGCGAGCGGCTGCCATTAATTTTGAATCCGTTTGAAACGGTGCTAAGCCAGCTTTTGTACGTTCTGCATTCGTTAATTTTACAACCTCTTGTTCAAAAGCATTTACATCAGTAGCGTTTGTTGACGGTTGTGATGGTGTTGTTGATGAATTGTTGTTTTGAGAATTGTTTGTAGTCGGTTTTTTTGAAGGCCATTTTTTACTCGACCATTTATTTTGACCCTGCTTATATGTTGAAGTCTGTTTGACTGTTGTATCCCCCGAAGATGTTGAAGCTGCAGCAGAAGCCATTTGAATGGGAGCTGCTAAAAGAAATGTTACACAAATTGCAATGAGTGTTTTTTTCATTTTGCAATTCCTCCTCTCTGCAACCTATGCTAAAGGAAGATTCATCGAAAAATCCTCCCAACATCTTCTTGTATCACCATTTAACTCAGAGGTTCCCTTTAGAAAAGCCTTTAACTTGCTAGTTTTTTTGAAGATTTGACCAGTCTATGAAATACTTTCGTTTGAAATAGGGTTGACACTTCTCTTAACCTTGTAAAATTTTTACTAGTTTTTATAATATTGAACACCAAAATAGATATTTGCTACAACTGAAAACCCATGCTTAATCTCATCTATATCTTCAAGATTGATCCCAAAGCTAAAATACTCGTCTGGCCCTTGTCCAAAATGCCCAAGTGGAATTTTCTTATCATCCACAGTCAGTAATTCAATAGTTGGCATTGGTAGATCAGCTAGATTATTTGCTACGTTTTGTGTTAAAAAATAGCCACTTTTTGTCGATAGTTTATTTTCTATGCCGAATGTGAAATAAATATCATTTACATCTTCGCGTACAGCTACTTCTGTTAGCACGATTCGAGAATTCCCAACTTGTCCAACGACCTTATTTACGTTTTGACGTTTTGTTGTATCTAGGTCGTACCAATTAGGCATCACAAAAAATTTTACAGCTCTATATTCTTCTCCTATAGTAGAGCGATAACCATCACCAGCCATTACACTTTCTTTGATGGCCTCTGAATCAGAATAATATTGATACAACAACCATCCACCTATTACAATTAGTACGCCTAACACACTAGTTAAAACTTTCTTCAACCCTTGAAACCTGCCTTTCAAATTAAAGAGCTAGAAATCAACTATCGATTTCTAGCTACGCTTTTTAATACATCCCAATTACTTGCACGCTGCCAACATTTTCTCCGATTATGACCAATTTAGCAGGCATCTTCACAAACTCAGGCATCCACTGAACCATGCCATATGCGTATTGGAACAGCATCGGATTTTTCACACCTTCAATTGGAACAAAACCCTTCATACGATACACTGAATCTGGTAATTGACGCACCCAATCTTCAAACTGATCTTGTGTAAATACGCAATTTTCAAATTCCACTAAGCGTGATCCTAATTGCATCGAAGAAATCGGCGCTTTCACAACATCCGCTTTATCCACTGGTGCAGTTGCTACTAAACCTTCTAGTAAATGCAGAGGTACACGCCCATTTGTCGTTTGTAAAATAAATGCTCCCGGATTAAAGCCTTGTAGCTCGTAGACTACTTTCCCCTGCTCTTCTTCAGTAAGTAAATCCATTTTATTTGCTAGCAGTAAATGTGCATGACGGATTTGCTCCATAAATAAAGAACGCACTTGTGGCGTTAACGTATCACGGTTTAACCATAGCTTACTATCTGCTACCGTCACGATCCCTTTAATCGCTAATTTCTCAGCGAATAAAGGAGAATACACCGCATCTAGTGCTTCCACCGGATGAGCAGCACCAGTTGTTTCAATAATAAGTACATCAAATTCACTTTCTAATAGAAGTGATTGGATTTGTGCCTCTGTTTTTTCAGCACCTGTACAACAAATACAGCCTTCTAACATTTCTTTTAATGGAACGTCTTTTTCAACTGCTTGAGAGTCAAAAGGAAGCTTTCCAAGCTCATTCATAATGACAGCTGGTTTTAATCCCTTTTCCTTCAGTTGGCGAATGACATCTGTTAACATAGATGTTTTTCCACTACCTAAAAACCCACTAAATAAATATACGTCTTTCATTTAAAATCCTCCTACACAAAAAGCTGCCGCGAGCGTGCCGTACGAGACGACTGCTGCGACAGCTACAGTGTTAATTTGTTGTTTCCTCAGTTTTTTCTACTTTATCAGTACTTGTTAATAGTTCTTTAGCTTTAACAACTTGAGGATCGTCAGTTTTCAGTTTTGTACGTAATGCATCCATTAAAGCATACGTTGTGACGCCTGTTAACACGCCAGTCTCTTCTAGGTCATTTGCCGCTTGCAATTTCTTCACTGCACGCACAGTATACTTATCAAAATTGCCATCCACTTTTCCTGGCTCGTAGCCTAGAACTTCGAGCATTTCCTCCGCAGCTTTCACTGCTTCAGATACTGAGCCTTCTTTCATTTCGATAGAAGAATCTAAATAAGGAAGAGACGCATAAGTTGGGTATGGAACTGCAACATCTGGTTTAATTCCTTTTTCATTAATCCAGTTGCCATTTGGCGTTAACCATTTGCCTGTTGTAAATTTTAAGATAGAACCATCTTTCAAGAATTTATTCACATTCTGAACTGTTCCCTTACCGAATGATGTTTCTCCGACGATTTTTACACCTTTGGATTCACTTAGTGCTGCTGCTAAAATTTCAGAAGCGGATGCACTTCCACCATCAATAAGTACTGTCATCGGTAAATTGTATTTTTTACCGCCAACCGCATTTCTTACATCTATCTTCTTGTTTTTTTCTTCAACCTGTACAATCGTTTTTCCTTCAGCTACAAACAAATTGGCAATTTCAACGGCTTGTTCTAAATAACCTCCAGGATTTTGGCGAAGGTCTAAGACAATGCCCTTCATCCCTTTCCCTTCGTACTCAGCTAAAATTGTCGTTAATTCTTTTGCCGTACTTTCATTAAAGGACGTAATTTGAATGTGAGCAATATTACCATCTAGCATTTCACCATAAACCGTCTCTACAGGAATCTCATCCCTCACAATTGTCATTGCGATAGGCTCTGCTGTTTCTCCACGTTTTATAGTCAACTTTACAGGCGTCCCTTTTTCTCCACGAATTAACGCAACTGCTTCAGATGCACTAAATCCTTGAATACTCTTGCCATCAACCGTTAAAATGATATCTTTTGGTAATAACCCTGCTTTTTCTGCAGGTGAATTTTTAATTGGTGACACGACTGTAATAAAGCCGTTACGATCTTGAATTTCAGCACCGATTCCTTGAAAACTAGATGATAAGTCAGAACTAAAATCATCCGCTTCCTTTTTCACCATAAAATCAGAATACGGATCGTCTAGTGCATCAAACATACCGTTGATGGCACCCTCAACCACTTTTTCATCATCAATATCTTTGTAGTATTTGCTTTTAAGCTCATCAAATGCTTCATATAATGTTGCAAACTCTGCACGTTCAATTGGTACTTTTACCTCTACTACTTTCTTTTCACCGAAAGTTAACGCAAAAATCGTTAAGCCTGCGGTAATTAAGATCGTTAGAAACATAAGCATAATAAATTTAAACGGTTTGATTTGAATAAATTTCCCCGCTGGTTTTATTTCTTCCTGCGGTGTATGCTCTTGCTGTTCTAAACCATCTTTTTTCTGTTCATCCATCTTGATTGTCACCACTCTCATATACACTAACTTGTTGTCACACTACTACCATCTTAACAGGTTATAGAGAAGACGAAAAGAAAAAGACTGTCAAAATTTCACGACCGTCTTCTTCTTTCAATTAACTATGAAAAACTAATCTAGAAATATTATGACATAGGTAATTATTGTCCTGCCTTTTTTATTATCCAAATACCTTTTAAGTCTAGTGTGCACGTATACTACCATTCTATTGTACGCATTAAATAGCAACAGTCAAACTTTTATAAACAATGTTCGATAAAATCATTAATTTTTATTCCTTATGCTTCAAGAATATACGTCACTTGCGCTAATCTTGCGGTTTTTATTTTATTTTCGGCATTTTGCGCTGCGGTTATCCCTACAAATGTACCCGTTTTCACGCGAAAATTGTTGCCATTCTGCTCGACGTAAGCGATCCAGCCAAAACGAGTTTTTAAGACTTCTACCACACTTTCTGCCACTTTCCGATCATTGTATGTGCCTGTTTGAATACGATATTTTTTAGAATCAGGTATAGGTTTTTCAGGTTGTACAGAATTTGCATTCGAAACCATTTGTAAGAAAGTCGCCCAAGATACTTTCCCAGCACGGATGTTACGCGGACAATTTTTCCCACTAAAGTAGTTATGCTGGACAACTTTGCTTATTGGGATGTTTTCTTCTTTCATGATTTTAGCAACGAGGCTCGCTGTATTTTGTAATGCTTTGTTAAAATCTCCATCTCTATTCACACAAATCTCAACGTGAATGCCTTGGTTATTACCTGTAAAAGTTCCAGCGGCCCAACAAGCCCAAAAATGTTCGAATGATTGTACCGCTTCATTTTCATCTACCTGCCAATGCCAACTTGCATCCCTACTATTCCCGTTTATTTGTAACCGGGCATGTGCGTCTGCATCAGCCCCTGTATTTGTATTATCGGTTTCATGGACAACTATATATTTTCTCGCATTATTTTTCCCATTCGTCACTTTTGTAGCTTGTGTGACGGATACTAATTTTTGACGAATTGAAACCATTCCCACTCCTCCTTTCTATAAATTTTTAAAAAAACAATTGAGTAGTTGAACTGATTATAAATAAAACCGATTACAAAAACTGTAATCGGCAAAGCACTACTATTAACCTCCAGAGAAACCTTCGTCACCACCGTACACTTACAAAAATCTTTTAACAACTATGAAATTTGTTGTTAATTCTATATTATGCATCTTCAGCTTCTCTTACTGTGCTTATCTCAATGACTGATTTTTATGGTGGGCTTTGATTTGTTAAAAGAGCTTAACTAACATACAATAGTTTTTATTACTCTTAATTAATGTAGAAGGCGATAGGTGATAGTTTTGACACGCAATTTTAAAATTGAACGTCCGAAAATCCAAACTGATTTACAAAATGGAAATTTCCAAGATATTTATACTGAGGACGATCCTTATTTATCGAACTGTACAATTTCCAATGCAGAAATAGATAATGTGGAGATTGATAAAGCTGTTTTATCAACAATCATTTTTAAAAATACAACATTTATCAATAGTCGTTTTGAAAAAATCGATATGGTCGATATTGTTTTTGAAAACTGTGATTTATCTAATACGAGCTTTAAGGAAGGCATCATACACAGAGTTACGTTTAAAGGTTGCAAATTGATGGGTGTAGATTTCTCTGTAGCTACTCTGGGTAATGTTACATTTGAAAATTGCATGTCGAACTTCAGTAATTTTGTAGAGGCACGTTTAAAACAGGTAATTTTCGATCAAACAACATTGCAAAGTGCTAATTACTACGATTGTCAATTTAACAAGATAAAGTTTGACAACTGTGAGCTTAACAAAGCTGACTTTTATCATACATCTCTTAAAGGAATAGATCTTAGTACATGTACATATGAAGTACTTAATGTGACGCCAGAAAGTTTAAATGGTTGTGTTGTTTCAGCCGATCAAGCGATTGGTTTCTCAAAATTGCTAGGTTTACAAGTAAAGCAATAAATGCATGTCATTTAATAAACAAATTTGAGCAGGTTATACTAATACAGTCAAAAACAGAAATAAGGTGATGATTTGATGAAGTGTATTATAGCTTGCAATAGACAGTTACCCATCCGCTATTTGCCATTACATCAAATATATTTTACACGAGGCATTCACTGCCCCAAGGAAATTACACTCCCCTTCTTTGTGAACGTTGAGTCGAACGGTAATAGCCATTCATTAATGCTTGACTATCTCAAAGAAATAAATGCTCAATATGTCCAGTGTGACTTTCAAATATATAGTGATGATCCTCTCATCATCTCTTTCTTACAACAACATATCCCGAAAGTACAGGTTCAAGGAAAAGTACTTATAATCATGTTATAAAAAAATGATTGGTTCTCAATAGATTCCTTAAAGCATTACAACTAGCTTTCTATATGGTAAAAATCCGCTACACTTTCCCCGGATTTTTAACTGTACATCGAACAACAACATATTAAATTACTCCTATTACTTTTGTAAAATTATCAATATATCTAAAATAAGGCGTGTGTCATACTAAATGAAAAAAAATTTTAAAAATCAGCACCTAATGCTAGAAAGTTTCGGCTATGAATTCCTTGTAGTTTGTCCTAACTGTAATAGTAAATCAAAGGTTATTTCATTAGGCGAACATTCCCCTTATGAAACAAGAATTACAAAAAGGTTTATATGTTTATACTGTGGAATGACTAAAGAATTTGTCCCCAAAAGTAACTGCTTTAACCAATCAATAATTTCATATGGTAGTAAGTGGAATGATGGCTTTATTAATATTGGAGGAGTATTTGATTGGTACTTTGGATATCCCTTATATCTGCAAATGCCTTGTAGTGGCCAGACTTTATGGGCATATAATCTTGAACATTTAGAGTATCTAAAAAAATATGTTCAAGCCGAACTAAGAGAAAACCATCCCTATTATCTAAGTATAGAAAGTAGATTACCTTTATGGATGAAATCCACCAAAAATCGAGATGTGGTTCTTAAAGCCATTGCAAAGTTAGAAAAAAAGGCATCTCAGAACTAAAGGAAAACACCCTCAAATAAAATAGAGTTTGACTCTACAAGATTTGTAGATCAAACTCTGTTTTATTTTAAAGCTTAAATAGCAACAAACTTTGAGAAAACAGCCTTAATAATAATCATTTAAAAAACTACTTATAAACGTATTTATTCTTGTTAAATGCTCTTCTGAAGGGAAATGGCCCATATTGAATGACTGAAAAACCGTCAAATTTGGTATCACTTCTTCCGCTTTCTTTTGTACTGCCCTTTCAGGAAAAAAAATATCTTGTTCACCAGTAATAATTAGCGTGGGTGACTGATAGTGCCGCAATTCTTTTTTCGTTGTTAATTTAGGCATCTCTTGCTCAAGTTTTACATAACGGAAAATATCCCCAATAATAATCTTATCTATTTCCTTCATACTAGTAGCTGACATATTATTCGCTAGTTTTTCAAGATGTTTTTCTGACAAAGTATTTTTATATCGCAGCATAGGTATTAAAATATCATTTATCATCTTTACTTTTGACCCTAGCTTTAATCCCGCTGGAGAAACTAAAATAGCACATTCTATCCTATTCGGTATAAACGCTGCCAATCTTAAAATTATTCCTGCACCAAAAGAAGGACCCAAAAAAGCACATCTATCAATCCTAAAATAATCCATAAGCTCCGTCGTCCATCGAGCAAAACTATCATCCTTACCAGAAATTCTATTTTGAGCACTGTATCCTGGATGCCCAATCGTATCCGGCGCATAAATTCTATATTGTACCAATAAAGGCTTAAACCATGACAATGTCATAGGGTTTATGCAATTTCCTCCTTGGAATATAAACAATGGCTTTCCTTCTAATGGACCAGCAACAAGCAAATGTGTTTCCCCAAAAGATGTGTTTACACGAATTCGTTCAAATTCAAATTGAAAAGACTTTAAGTAATTTTCATAATGCCCTACTATTTGCAGTCTACCCTCTTCACTTTTATAAATTGTTTTCACCATTCACTCATCCCCTACAATTAATTTCACATCATCTCAATCTAAACGAGTACAACATTTATATAATATCCAATATTCTCTCTTTTTTTATAATAATACCTCATACTATGGTCGATACAAAGGATACATAGAGGAAAGGTGGACGTTGTATGAAAATCCGAGAGAATCATTTTACAAAGGTTCAATCATTCGTAACTACAAATAACCTTGAACAATCACAATCAACCATTGACCCAAAAATAGAAAACTATATTCCTAAGCGTACAGACAGCCAAGGAATGGCGAGTATACGGAATTACTCACCAAATGAGGTTGTGAGTAATTCAAATATTAATAGCAATTTGCCTAGACTAAATAGTTTGTCTACACCTAATTGGTATTTGATACCGACAAAAGGTATGACTATTCTACCAAATGATGAACTAATTACACAATTGAAAGCTTTAGCTGGACAACACACATCCTATGAAGAACTTGACCCCAATAATATGCAAATAAATAAACTACTGATACGATACACTTCTTCCGTATCACCAGACCGAAAAGCACTTTATAAAGAGGCTAGGCATGCCATTGAAAAATTCGAATCTGAAAAAAAAGAAAAACTAACACCTTTTGGAGAACTAACACTCGTCTACTTTTTAATGAAAATGGAGGGCCTCATCAAAGATACTGACAAAGTAAAGCTACTCTCAAACGGCGGTACGGTTAGTCCAATCGCCAACTCATTTGGAGGGTATGATTATGATGTAAAAGCTGGTGGGCAAACATTACTCAGAAGTTCAAATGGGAAATGGCAGTATGATGCCACTCCATCAGAAGATCAGAAAACGAAAGAATTTTATCAAATGTATTGGTCATTTGTAGACGAAGCTAACGAGAATTAAAAACAATAGTTAATTACACTAATTGGTATAGCTTGTATGATTAGAATTACGCGTGTGAGTATTGTTCTTAGGGGTTACCATATGCGAAGTTTTTTATTTTACGTTCTATTACTAATCGTGATCTTTATAGCAAAGCTTGACACTTGGAGAGACCCATTAAAACAATATGGTATGTAATTGCAACTGTAAGCATTATCTGCTTAATACTAATGAAAACACACTGAATAATGGAGAATTATCACCCATTGTACCAACGATTCCCATTTATCTACCAGCTCATACTTTTCTATGTTATGATTCTTTGTAAGTGAAATTTTCAATTAGTAAGGAAAAGAGCAGTTCTTTTAAGGAGGGATTTTTCATGAAAAGTAATTTATTCAACCTATTCATAGTTATATCATGGATAGTTTGTTTGGGACATATTATTATCGGTTTCCCTATGGATACATTTATAATGCGTGCGATTACAGGTATAATGTCGATATTTTTTTCTTGTAGTCTACTGTTCCTTTTAATAAAAATTCTTGATAAGAAGAGACAGAAAAAAATGGTGGTGAATGAGTAATACTTCATATGGATTTAATCACTGCTACTATGAGTGACACCTTTTCAAATGGTCGTTTTATCGTAATTTTAGTTTTAATGAATATTTTAATATGGACTATCGGTTTAGGCTTACGTAAATATAAAATGATAATGGCTGAAAGAAGTAAGTAAACGCGTTCCTTGTTTGCATCAATATCAACAAAAAAACCCAACAAGCTCTAGATATCTAGTCACTCATTGGGTATTTTCCACTTAGATTTTTACAAAAATCATCAATTTAAATTATGACTACTCTTGAATAGCCGCTTCTAATGCAACAACAATCATGTCATTAAACGTTGTTTGGCGCTCTTCTGAAGTAGTTACTTCTCCAGTAATGATGTGGTCGCTTACTGTTAGAATTGCAAGCGCTTTACGACCAAATTTTGCTGCTAATGTGTAAAGTGCTGCTGCTTCCATTTCGACAGCAAGTACGCCGTATTTTGCTAACTTATCATATTGATTTTCTTCTGAGTAGAACATATCCGCTGTGAAGATGTTCCCTACTTTTAAGTTAAGATCTGCTGCTTGTCCTGCCTTATATGCTTTGTGTAATAGATCAAAGTTTGCAGTTGGCGCGAAATCAATGTTGCCGCCCCAAATTACTTGATTAATACGTGTATCAGATGACGCTGATTGCGCTAAAATTACATCACGTACTTTTACGTCTTTTTGAATCGCCCCACAAGTACCTACACGGATTAATTTTTGTACATCATATTCTTGCATAAGTTCAGTTGTATAAATTGAAATTGATGGTACACCCATACCAGTACCTTGTACAGAAATTCGCTTTCCTTTATACGTACCTGTATAGCCGAACATATTACGTACTTCGTTGTAGCAAGTAACATCTTCTAAAAACGTCTCAGCGATGTATTTCGCACGTAGTGGATCTCCTGGAAGTAAAATAGTGTCAGCAATTTCGCCTTTTTTTGCATTAATATGAATACTCATACTGCAATCCCTCTTCTCTATAATTTATCACTGTAAATGATACTTTGTTTCAGTCTTTTTCGCAACGATAGACGTCTAACTTTAGAAAAAAGCTAGTACTTTTCAAGCCCTTTGTAAATATTCTTCATATAAACTCCACAAATTATCAAATGTTTCTATCGTTAAATTTTCCGTAGCATACATCTCAATATAGGATGAAAGTTCATTGAAATCCGTGGATTGCTTAGGGAAATTATGTTCATAGAAAACTTCCTCTGCAAAACGGACTTTTAGATCTGACCAATCCCCTCCTCGAAATGTTAAAACAAATAAATAAAAGCTCTTTTTCATAAACGAAAAGTGCCACCCTTCATCACCAATATACTTTTCGTTAGTGTATCAAAAAAAAGGGTGTCCGTCACAAAAAAAAGTTGAATTCTCATAAGAAGTAATACCTAATAGTAAATTCTCCTCTACTATTTTACGCAATTTTTGACTCACCATACCAATAAAACCTACTTTCAGAATTGAAATTGAATTATAGGTATACTGCTGTCGCTTTGCTTTCGCGCAGATAAATTGCACAAAACGTGACGTTAATCCCCAAATGGTCACGCCGGCTCAAAATCAATCAACAATCACTTTATTAAATTTTCAACCTCAATTTTAGTTCAGAGCCAAAATCGTGTTTACCCCAACCAATGTTATAGAACCTTTTCGTTAAAAATGAAGGCTGTTTTCTCAAAGATTGTTGTTTCTGGTATGGCTATTTTCTTCAATTATTGGAGGAACTCAATTTAATTAAGTTCCTCACAATACATTAAATACTTACAATTAAGTCTATTTAGGTCTACACTCAAAAGAATAATTACTTGTGAGATTATTATGGATTTCTAATATGACTTCCCCATCATTTTCATAGCATCCAGCAATGAGTAAATTTATTTCCTTAGCATTGAAATAACTATAGGTATGTATCATAAAAGATACTCCTAATAAAGCAATAATGAACAGCCATAAAAACATTTTTATTTCCTTTTTTTTAAAGATATTCATTTTCACCACCTCCTTTATTCCAACGGAACCAATCTACCCCTTTAATTTATTACGCTTAAAGTCAACGAAAGTTTCGATTTTACTAAAAAATACAACTCCCCTTAATCAACTAACCTTGTTAAATAGCAACAATCTTTCTGAAAACAGTCAAAGTAAAAAACCCCCAGAGCAAAACACTCTAGGGGTATACCATTATTTAAATAACGCTACGTATTCACTGTAGCCTTCTTTTTCTAAATCTTCTTTTGGGATAAAGCGTAGTGCTGCAGAGTTAATACAGTAACGTAAGCCACCAAGCTCGCTTGGTCCGTCTGGGAAGACATGTCCTAAATGGGAATCAGCGTCTTTACTACGTACTTCTACACGACGCATACCGTGGGATGTATCAAAATGTTCTACTACTTCTTCTTTAACAATCGGTTTTGCAAAAGCTGGCCAGCCACAGCCTGCATCGAATTTATCGAGTGAGCTAAAAAGGGGTTTCCCAGATACGATATCTACATAGATTCCCTCTGCAAATTGCTGATCAAACTCATTTTGAAATGGTGGTTCTGTCCCGTTTTCTTGCGTGACATAATACTGCATTTCCGTTAATTCTTTTAAACGCTCTTCTTTTTTCATTAACTGTGCCCCCAATGCTTTTCTTGAAATGCCTTACGCCCCGAGCCAACAGAATATCGATTATAATGCATCGGATTTTTTTTGTAGTAATACTGATGATATGTTTCTGCTGGATAGAACTTGTCCGCAGGTAATATTTTCACTGCTATCGGCTTATCAAACTTGCCAGAAGCTGCTAAATCCGCTTTCGACTGCTCAGCTAATATGCGTTGTTCTTCATCATGGTAGAAAATAGCGGTTGTATAAGATTCTCCACGATCAAAAAATTGCCCTCCGGCATCCGTTGGGTCGATTAATGTCCAAAATGTTGCCAGTAACTGCTTGTACGAATAAATTTCATCATCAAACGTAATTTGTACTGCTTCTAAATGCCCTGTTGTTTCCGAGCAAACCTGTTCATATGTTGGGTTTTCTTCATGTCCACCTGTGTAGCCAGAAATAACCGCTTCTATACCAGGTGTTTCATCAAACGGCTTAACCATACACCAAAAACAGCCACCCGCAAATGTTGCGTATTGTGTTGCCATTCATCTTCACTCCCTACTCAGCTGGTACAATTACTTCAAGTAAAATTTTATCGTTCGGTAAGTCTAATTCTTTCGCACGAATTCGAGAACCCGAGGCAATGTTTATGCGGGACAAGTCCACATAAATTTCTGCCTTATTCGGATTCACCGTAATCCATGACGGGAATTCCACCGTATCCTTCATAATTTTCATTGTAGTCTCCGGTGGAATATTTAGTAAACCGACATTCATCCCCGTTTGTTTCAACGTAATATTTCCACTCTCATCAACAATCGGCTCAAAATTCATTGTAATTGGAATTTCCGTATAAAAAACCGTTAACTTACTTTTTAGTTGAATATCATCGCCAACTGTAAAATCAATTGGTAATGGTGAACCCTCCGCTGCATCTTTTAAAAACTTTTTCGAAATGGACTCAAATTCCTTCGTTGAAGTTTGCACAACAAGAACATTTCCTTCTGTTGCATTACTCTCTGGACTCTTCTTTAAATTCACATCATCTACTGGTTTCGTAGCTAAATATACGACGAGGATGATCGCAAAAAGTATCGTGCCTGCTAACGCAAAAAATGCGATTTTCCATTTATTCATCATGTCACTCCTCGAAGCCTATTTCCTTTTTAATTTTTTGTTCCAACCCACATAATTCCATACTTGCCACAATGCGTTCTGCCATCATTTCATAGCCTTTTGCATTTGGATGGAAGAAGTCTGTATGGTAGACCAGCTCTTCATTTGATTCAAATAAATCTTCGACTGATACGTAGCAAGCATTGGAGTCCTCACTCGCAATTTCCTCGATAATTCGATTCCATTCGGTAATAATCGTATCGAATTCATTTGCCTCTCTTGTCACAATCGAGAATGGATTATAAAATCCTATAAGCAACAAGGGTACTGTTGAATTTTTTTCTCGAATACCGTCTATAATTTTACTATAGCGCTCCTTATAAGCAAGTAATTCTGCATCAAAGGCATCACGCTTCAAGTTGAATAAGTCTTGTTTAACGACCTTCATGACATCATTGCCACCCATCGTCATCGAAATGAGCTGAGCTTGCTGCAACTCTTCATCATAATGTCCTTTTTTAATTAATTTTAGTAGTTGATCACTGCGACGACCTCGTTTACCTCGATTATCAATTTCGACTTCTGAAATTGACGACCAGGTTTGCAGTGTACTTGCTAATCTACCTACATAACCGTCTTGACTATACTCATCACCGACACCTTCCGTTAAAGAGTCGCCTAGCGCCAAGTATTGCAGTTGCTTCGTTTTTTCAACATCTACACTCGGTGAATCCTCTGTTGACGAATCGAAAAAATGCTCAAAAAATTTCTTTATAGCATTTTTAGATGGCTCTCCCTCTTCTTGCATCTGTTCTACATCATTTGTCGTTTCTTGTTCAGATACTGTTTGTTCTTCTACTTGATCAGATTGCGGATCCGGTTCATCAATTGAAATGGTACAACCACTTAGTACTAAGACGATCAAACATGACAAGAAACCTCGCCAAATGTTCATTTGACCACCTTCCATCTATTTGCTGATAACTATATTATAAATTGTTCGTTAACGTATGAAAAGCTTGTTATTCTAAAGTAACAGAATAATTCCAAGGTTTTCATCTTTCCCAAAAAAATGCTTCATAAAAAAGCTAGTACACCCGTCAAAAGTTGTACTAGCTTTCATCTAAATTATTCGGCGAAATAAATAAAGCCAATCGCACCTGGCCCTGTATGTGTAGAAATTATTGGAGATGTAAAGGCAATCTCCACATCTTTAAATCCAGTTTCTTCGATTAGCGCCTTCAACGGATTACCCATTGTTGTCAGACCATCAGCATGTGAAATACCAACAGCTTTCACTGTTTTCCCATCTGTATCGGCCTGGAATTGTTTAAATAAGTAATTGACGACTTGCTTATGACTGCGCACTTTTGTGACAGGGTTGTACACGCCACCTTCTAAATTCGCAATTACTTTTATATTTAGAAGTGAACCGATAAAACCAGTACCTTTACCAATACGTCCACCTTTAATTAGGTTTTCAAGTGTATCGACAATAACATATAAATGTGTTCCAGCACGTACCTCATCTAGTCGTGCAACAATTTCTTCCACGCTTGCCCCTGCATCACGCATTTTAATAGCTTCGCGTAATTGAAATGCAAGCCCAAATGCGATGAAACGGGAATCTACAACTGTAACATCTACATCTGTCATTTGTGCAGCCTGACGAGCAGATTCTACAGTACCGCTCATTCCACCTGTCATATGAATCGAAAGAACTTGATCGCCATCTTTGCCAAGTTCATCGTACAATTCTTTAAATTTACCGGGTGCAGGTTGCGAACTTTTTGGTAGCTCTTTTGAACCTTTCATTAAGTCTAAAAATGATTGAGGCTTCAAATCAACCCCGTCCGTATACGTTTTTCCATCAATTTGAATCGTTAACGGCACGATATGTATACCATGTTTTTCGACTTCCTCTTTTGTTAAATCACAAGTTGAGTCAGTTACAATATGAATTCGTCCCATGTTGACACATCCTTTTACTTCATTAAATATTATTATATCGACAATAGTTTCCATATGTAAACATGACATTTGTCATTTGCCAAGTACATTTTCAGTCTCTACCGTATTCTTTTCCTTTGATACTATAGCGTTTTCTGTCCATCTTGTCTAATAAATGACTCAAAATTAGTTGGAAATTTGTGATGACACTTTTACCTTGAAATAAATGTAAAATATATTTTTATTTCGCATAATATAATATATACATAATAACCCCTTATCATACAAAGTCATATTGTTCATGTGATTTACATAAAAAATCGGTAGTTATATTTTTGAATAAGATCACCTCTCAACAATTCCCACCCACTAAAAGCAACTATTTTACCCCGCCAAATACTGCTAGCTCCATCCATTTAAAATAACAATCAGCACGTTTGAAGCCTATGTCCCGTAACCAGTTTACTTGAATATCAACACGTTCTAATATATAGTCTGCCTTGTCTGGGCGACAATTATATTCATCTTCAATTTCTTTTCAATTTCCTTTATTTGCCGTTAAATGAGCCACGAACAACTGAATATGCAATTTTTCTACTTCTTCGGATGAAATATTTCTGAATAATTAATTATTAAGTCTCTAATCCATTTCCCTTATTCCTAATAAAACACAGTTTTCCTACCAAATAAACGTCGTTAATTATTGCAATCCCCGGTAATTTCTATATAATGAGCAATGAAGAAGAGACAAATTCCACAGACATTTCGTCGAAGTAATCATCTCCATCGCAACTAAGGAGTGTTCATATGAAATTTATAACAGAGTTACCTGAAAACTATGCAGACTTAAAAAAAGCTGCCAATTACACATCTAGCTGGCGTGATCGTTTAGACGCTGTACAAGCTCTAAGCAGCTACAAGCATGAAAAAGTAATTGATTTACTACAAAATCGTGTGAAAGCAGATACGGTTTTTGCTGTACAACAAGCGGCATTTGAGGCGCTTACTGCCTTTGGCGAAGATGTAAAACCACCTGTACGCCGTAAATTCGAACTGATTAAAGGTGCTGATAAAGTGTTTGTACGTGTAAAGAAAAGCTTACCTGCTGACCACACTATCTCAGATTTCGCGGAAAAGCTAAAACGTATGCGCCTAGATGTATATGATGCCTATGAAGGCCACCATGGCGAGAATTTCCTTTCTTGGCTAGAAACAAAATGGCAATCAATCTAAATGCC
Organism: Lysinibacillus sp. NPDC096418; assembly: GCF_044762775.1. Taxonomy (NCBI): domain Bacteria; kingdom Bacillati; phylum Bacillota; class Bacilli; order Caryophanales; family Bacillaceae; genus Lysinibacillus; species Lysinibacillus sp. NPDC096418. The sequence continues at coordinate 39,278 of NZ_JBIWEY010000031.1, read as the reverse complement.
CATATAAAAACGCGTTACGAAAATGGATGTTTTTCGTAACGCGTTTTTAGTTGTCCATACGTTATATTTATCGTTCCCCTATCATAATCGCTAGGAAAGCGCTAAGGGAAATGAGTCTACCTATTAGCGTAACACCATAATTTCTAGAAAATCTATGTCGTTAAAGGTGCAATAAATACCTTTTTAAATAGGGCAGATGCTATAACACTTAGTCTAATGACTATCAAGGGAACAATGAATAATTGCATTATAAAAGGATCTATTAACTCAACATTACTCATTATAACCCTCCGTTTAATTAAAAAATGCAACAAACTTTCCAAAACAGCTCAATGAAAAATCACCAAACCCTTCTCGCAGTGTAATTTCACAGTACAAGAAGGGTTTCTTCAATAATTCTCTAATCAACACACCAGAATTCATATTCAATTATCCTGCTTCAAGCTGAAAAACTTCAACTTTTTCGCAAACAGCCTTCATTAGATATTATCCAAATGTTCCTAATTTATATTTAATTAAATGTAGTTAACTCTTCTGAAACAGAATTTAAGAAATCTTTCTCAAATTTATATATGTGTTTACCCTCAGTTCTACTTAATATTATTGAGTCAGATATCATTCCATCACTTAAAGAAATCGATTTAATAGTATTTATTTCCATTGGATTCTCTAACAACGAATCAAGCGATACATTGGCTTCAATTTGAGTAAACAGTTCTTTTATTTGTATTTGTGGAATTTCGTTTTCCGCTTTATCCATTACCGCATTCATTAGATTTAATAGGACTTCTTCATCTAAGCTGATTCCCTCTGTAGCAGCCATCATTAATGCCACAACTTCTTCTCCATTCAAGCGATGCGCTCCTTTTTCGAATTCAAATGCCACTTGTGATATCGCTCTTACGCGAATATCTTCTTGCAAGTCGTAATCTATCCCATTCATAGAATCTATTAGCGTAGTAATGGTTTCTAAATCGATGACTGCATAATAATCAATTGGTAAATCTACTAGTTTTGAAACTGTTTTGCTTACATTTTCAGCGCCGCCAAAACTATAAGAAAATAACAATTTATCGTACAAAGTAGTCCCATCATTGTTATCTGCTACCGGTGCATACGTATCATATGGTAACGATACAACCTTCATCATCTTTTTATCTTTACTATATGTCAGTAAAAGATTTAGATATATTCGATTATCCATCTCTTTCGATTTCACCGAAATTAAAGAGGTTAAAAATTCATTTTCCTGAACTACTGATACACTTGCATCACTTGTATGAGATTCTTCATTAAAGCCTCCAGGAAAAATCAACGGAAGAAACAAAAACATACACAAGCTTACCACCAATAAAGAAACCGTAAGTGGAGCGAACTTTTTAGAAGAAACAAGTAAACTCTTTTGTGTAGTATTCTTCTCCCCCAGCTTATGAATTTTTTCAAATACTTCATTACGATCTTCTTCCGTAAATCTTAGTTTTCGATCAGACGCATTATAAAATCTATCTCTTAATTGCTTATCTTCCATTAAGTTCTGCCTCCCTTATCATCGACTCTAATCTTTGTTTTGCTCTTCTTAATCGAGTCTTCACTGTATTAACTGGAATATCCAAAACTTTGGCGATTTCCTCTGTCTTTAATGAATCGTAATAGTATAGATAAACCACTTCCCGATACACTTTTGGAAGAGAGAAGATTGTATCTTTTATTTCATCATTATTGTATTTATCGATAACTGTTTTTTCTGTTGATGGTAATATTGACTTTGCTGTTTCATGGATAAAACTTTTCACATGTACCATTTTGTAATTCCAGCTTTTTAAGTAATCTTTACATTCGTTTATTGTTATTCGATAGAGCCATGTTTTTATTTGTGCGTCAAATCGGAACGAATCGAGGTTTTTGTAGCATTTGATAAAAGTGTTTTGAACCATATCCTTAGCAATCTCTGCATCCTTCACATAAGAAAAGGCCAATCGTACTAATTCATTACCGTATTCGATCATTATTTTTTCTAATATGTAATCTTTTTCTTCTCTGTCCAATCTACTACCCTCCCTTTCAACCTACTTCAAATTCTGCTATTAGACGATTAACAAATCATAATAGGTTCAATTTTTATAAAATATTTTATTTTTTACAGCATAATCCACTACAGACGGGGGCGCTTCATTCGCGTCGCTCCAAAACAAGCATTACTATATATGACGATTATAGTTGAAATAAAAGGCCTGTATCTTAGATTATCAAGTAATCATAGATACAGGCTTTTGTTTAATTATTATGCATATTTCACTCTGCGCCATTAGTTCAATAGCATCAATCTTTTTAAAATGGCCTCTGGTAAACTACAATTTAAATTTACGTACGGTTTCATTTAAATTTTCAGCCATCTCTGCTAAATTGACAGCACTGCTTGTAATTTCATCCATTGAGCTTGCAGCTTGCTGGACTGTGGCAGATGTTTGTTGAATGCCTGCTGCAGATTCCTCTGACACAGCTGCAATTTCATCGACAGATTTGTCAATGATCATTGTATTTTGTACAACATCCTCTAACTTTTTGGACATATCTACAATACGGTTTGACATTGAGTAAACCGCCTCCGCAATATGTGTGAATGTTGCACTTGTAGAAGCGATTTGTGTTGTACCTTTCTCTACTTCACCGTATCCATTTTCTAGAGAAGTTGTTACTAATACAGAGTCTTTTTGGATTTTTTGCACGATGATTGTTATATCACCAACAGATAAAGAAACTTGCTCTGCTAATTTACGTACTTCATCTGCAACGACTGCAAATCCTTTGCCATGTTCACCTGCACGTGCCGCTTCAATAGCAGCATTGAGTGCCAATAAGTTCGTTTGATCAGCAATATTATGAATGACTGACACTAAAGTTGAAATTTCTTGTGTTTGTTTACTCAACTCATCCACTTGCATTACCGCATCTTTAACAATGTGGTCAATTGTCTTCATTTGATTTGTTGAGGCTTCCATTAGCCCTCTGCCTTCTTCAGTTAAATTCATCACTTCATTTGAATATTGATTGATGTCTTTACTACTAGTATTGACGTCTGTCACTTTCGTTGTAAAGTCTGTCATTGTAGTCGCAACATTCGATGCATTACTTGCTTGTAACTCTGTACCGTTAGCAATTTCTGTTATCGTATCTACAATTTGCTCAGTGCCGCTTTTGACCTCTGTTGCAGACTGCATCAATTCTTCACTATGTGATGCAACATCATTTGATACGGTTTGAATATGCTTCAATAAGTGATTCATCGTTTCAGACATACTATTTGTGGCATCCGTAAGTTGCCCTACTTCGTCTCTACCATTTGTCGCTAAAGCTGGCTCACTTAAGTCACCTCGAGCAATTTGCTGCATACGATTTGTAACAGCTTTTATTGGTTTTGAAATTAATTTAGCACTAGCCAATGCGATTAATATTGAGATCAAAACAATCACAATTCCAACTATTATACCTGTAACTTGCGTTTTTTTACTAGCAGTCATCATATCTTCGCCCACAGCATTTATGGATTGTCTACGTTGTTCTGCCAATCCCTCATAGCCTTCACGAACTTCAGTAGCTTTGGCATCCATTGCCGCTAGATTTTGTATGGCTAGTTCTTTATTTCCTTGATCATATACATCAAATACTTCTTTTTGAACATAGCTGCTCCATTCTGTAGCCATTTTGGCAAAACGATTGAAATCCCCTGACTCTGTAAGCGCTAAGCGAATTTTCTCGTTTTTATTAGCACGGTTTACATTTTGCAAATATATATCTTTATATTTTTCTTCACCAGATAAAACATAACCTCTTGCAGCAGCAATACGCAACCCTATAGACGAAGCAAGTTCATAATCTGCAATCAGTAATTGTAATTCCTCATTTACAATTGCATCTGTTGTCTGGCTATTTTGAAGGCTCGTATACATATTGAAACCAATATATAATACAATTACCGCAACAATAATACTAAAAGCAAAAACAATTCGTGCACTTATTGACTTAAATTTAAACACTATATCTCTCCTCTATTTTTTCTAGTTTTACTCAAGTACTGACTACATTTTTCAGGATCTATTACTGCAAAAAATGCTTGAAATTTCAATTTGCTTTATTATTTGTTACGCATTTGAATATATCTTCTTTCACATCCAATAAAGCTAGAAAAAATTCCACAATATTAGTAATCTACCATTTTTATCTCAAAAATAGAGAGGTTTGAAATTTTCTCTTCACATTAGTAAATAAACGCAAGAATTTTTTGTTTTTTACAGCAATTCAATAATTATTTCGTTCTACTATACAACTACAATATCTAATAGGTACAATTAACTACTCATTACACTACATAAGTCTTTAACTCCTCAAAAAGAATCACTAGCCCAATAGCTAGTGATTCTTTTTGAGATGCAATTCCATCCTATTCAATTTCCGTTCCTCTGCTCTCCAAACAACAACTGCATAACCATTTCCTTCATTCTTACCTTAATAGAAAAAGTTTGCTCAATCTTGCGTCAATAGTCGATATTTCTTAAATGCCGTGGATTTATGATTCTCACTTGAATATCTTCTGTATTAAAAGTTTTTAAAATATGCATTAATTAATCCCAATAATTAAACATAACATCGCCAATCGTCTCACTGCGGAAATAATCGACTAATTCCCATTCTCTCTCAGATAAATTATGCAGTTGCTTATCCTTCTTGAGAGATGTATTTAATACTTCTGCTTCTAAACATTTACGCATAGGAAAATATTTATGCAGATCCATTTTGGTTGTAAATTCAAACGCTAAATTCTCCTCACCCACGGCAAAGGCAACATAGGGCGCTAATCGGTGATGAAATATGATTAACTGCTCATCTTCAAGCTGAACAGTTGCACTCATATAGACATGATGAGGATCATCAACAAATGCAAAAACTTTCGCACGTGGCTCACTCGTCACAAGATGATAGACCATTGACTGAAATGTTCGCAAATCCTGTTGTAGTAAATGCTGTGAATCCAATCCAGTTATCCCTTTCGTTAATCGCATCTAACCACCCCTTATCTATTCGATTATTCTTCTCTTCGTTAGCAAACACTGATATCCCTGCTAAATCAGTCATTTCATTGAAAAGTATTATTAACTTTAATAGAAAAGCGGTGGTTACCTTTCCGATTACAAAATTATTTATTATGTTCAATATGATAATCAATTTTCAAGAATGGCAACCCGAGAATACGCATTTTGTGAATTGCAGATAATGACATCTCACTTGAGGCAGTAAGTGTGAAATGCTCATGAAATGGCAGTTTGAAAACAAAATGATGAATGGCTAAAAATGTACCCGCATCTCCATCGTGTGCACTCGTCAAATGCAGTTTTCCATCTTCTTCATATAAATACAAAACACCTATCATCGTTGAAAAAGGTAGCGGTAGTGCAATATTCATATATGTCGTTTGTGCAGTTGTATGTTGCGAATAAATTGCCACGAATGTCGTTTGCTTGCCAATTTTACGAATCCAGGCACGCGGGGTCATTCGTCCATCTAACTGTTCATCTACCTTCAAAATATTACCTGTCATTTCTATTGGTTTTCTCGAAAGTGGCAAATTCAATTGCTGCATCCAGCGACTAACTCCTTGGTAAATGAAAGCAAAAGGCTTAAACCACGTATGCCATTGTACTGAAGCAGTAAGTGTATACTCATTTGTATGTTCATAAAAATGCGATATGGCCTGTGGCAGTTTCACCGTATCTACATAATCACTTAATGCGTCCACTAAACCAGGATGTTCCCCATTGGTTTCAGTTAACTTCCCACGAATTTTACTCACCGGGAACGTATACGGTTGTTGCGTGGACCTCGGAACGGCTATCGCCCAAGCCAAAACACCAAAACCTCCAAATAATGCACAGTTAAAGAAGCCGTGGAATTTCAACATATCAGGTATACCAACGATTGATGTTCCTATCAAGTTACCAAATGCATATAATAGTGACCATAAAATTGTTACACATATAGCCCCATAAGAAATGCGTAAAAGTAACCCTTGCATACGTGGTAATTTTGTTTTTATCGATAAAATAAACAAACTATATATTGCAAAAATATATAGCACAACCGATACGATTTCTAGGATCGTTGAAAATGTAATACCAATTGCTACGAGCATTGGCCCTGCTAATAAAATAACGACCGCAGCAGTGAACCACTTGCTTTGATGAAGTCGTCCCAAAAGTCCAATTGATGTGGCTAACAAAAATGCAGAGTAATGAAAGTGGATACCCGTTAACCACGTAATAATTGGTGTAAAACCAGTGTCAATATTCGCTATAAACGCGAAAAACCACAATCCTCCGACAAACAAATAAATAAGTCCGACATCAATTGCAATTTCAGCAATATTCGTAAAGCCCCGTTGTAAAAACCGCTTTACTCCTTGTAGCGCAACAAATGCCGTATAGCAAACATACACAAGAGCAAGTGTAATAGCTATTCCACCATCAGGCCACCAGTGAAGCATCGTAACCGCTAGCATCATGACAACAAGGATGATATCCCCTACTTTATTTAGGCTGACGACCATCTTCAGCATTGCTGGCACGAAGACAAGCTGAGCAACTGTAAGCATTAACAAATAGTCGGGTTGTGGGCTAAAGAAGTAACAAATCACAGTGAGCATCATGCCAAACATCAATACTGGACTACATAGATTGTGGCGTAAATTCACCAGCATACATCATCAGCCTCCCAAACATTGGATTATGGATTGACACATGTATGGTAAATACTTGTCGCATTTCATCAAAACCTTCCTCTACTATGACACGCCCCTCTAAAACTTTTGGAATCGGTAACTCCATTTTCGATAATACAAAACGCTGTATACCCGAACGAATTAGTAATTTCCCCTCTTTTGTTACAGAAAAATGCAAATCCGAGTAGAAAAGTGATGGAGATCCTAAATAATCCTTAACCACTTTTTTCACTGGATCAATCGTCATTCTTGCATCAAATTTTCTTGTTTTTTTAGCAAAGTGAAAGCTTCGTTCCCAAAACACTTCAAGTTCACCAGTTGGTAATACTTTGCAAGTATTGCGAATCGAAAACGGTATATTTTCACCTGATTCCGGGAATAAAAACTTTGTCCGAGTAGCGACTGTATAAAATGGACGCATCCACGCAGCACCTGATTCAATCTTTTTCATCACACCCGTTGCAAAAAACGGCTCATCCACTGGCAATGCATAACGCTGTTGAAGCTCAGGATGCAGTCGCTTAAAGTCTTCACCTAACAATGTTTGATATATTGTCAACGTCGCTCACCTTTCTTTCGAATACAACTTTTTGCACTCGGTAAATCTTTACTTAAGACGAAACCAACAATCGCTAGTATCCATAAAGTCGCATTCAAAGTTACTGGATTGAATGGGGCTGTCGAGAGACCCATATCAGATAATACTGCACTAATTGTTAGTAGCGGGAATATTAATATTTGCAATCCAAAAAGCAGACGCTTTCCACGTGGGAACAACCAACAAAGAGCAAAAATAATTTCGAGTACCCCTACCCAGAACACCGCTTTTGTAGCAGTATTTGGTTGAAACTCACTTAATTTCGCTAACATCGAAACCTCCATTGGATGCTGTACTAATACTTTAAGTACAAGTCCTTGATAAAACCAAACAAAGCAAAACAACACACTAATAAGCATCGTTAAAAAGAAACGACGATATTGAGATAACGGATTTTCTCCCTTTTCAAGCCATCTCTTTAATACATCAAAACTAAGAGCCGTTGCCCAGCCCATTGCCGGTTGAAAAACAATATCAAGTAAAGCTCCTAGTTTTCCATAACGCACCTCATAGTCATACTGCGTTAAAAACGTCAGCCCTTTATCATGTGGAATGTACTGCCAAAATCCTTTCCCTTCCGCAATAGGTGATATTTTTTGTGCGGTCCCGAAATGAAGCGAAGACGTTTTCGTGCCATTTTCTTTATGATGCGTGCCCTTACTTTCACCCCAGCCACTCACCTTTAGGCCAGGCATTACCTTTGTTTCATATGTAAATTGTTGCGGGTCTTCGAGCGACTTCTTTTCAATATATGTAATTGATGTAAAACGCAAATCCCACTGCTCATGCAACTTTGGATTTTGCGTATACGCCCAAGCATCATCGATCGGTGCTTGTATATCAATTTCTACATAAATGGGGTTCTTCTTCAAAAAAATCCCTCCTAATTAATAATATAAATCCTTTACATTCCTCTCTTCCCCATTTATTCACGACTTAGACATTATTGTAAAATATCTAACACCTCTATATTACATGACTTATAACATAACAACATCATTTATTAATGTAGGTTTTTGCAAAAACAAAGGTCGGTATTGCTAACTGTTTTAAGTTTTTAAGTAATTGCTTTCGACCAAACTAATTGGCAATATATGTTCATTGGAGTAATTCAGATTTGGACGACCTTTAAATAATTTTTACAAAAAAAACAAAAATTCGAATCGAAATGATCGATTGCCGAGTCTAACGGTCGAATGGGAGGCGTTTTTCATTACAACTAAACAAATCACACTTATTGAGTTGGCTAAAAACGGTGATGAAGATGCATTTTATCAGCTCATTGAACAAGAGCAACATAAATTGTATCGCATGGCTTATGTCTATGTGCAAAATGAAAATGATGCTGTTGAAGTTTTTCAGCAGACGATTATTCGCGCGTATGAAGGTTTACCTCAATTAAAAGAGCCACACTACTTCTCTACATGGCTTACTCGAATTATTATTAACTGCTGTAAAACATACATAGCGAAAAGAAAAGTCGTCCATCTTGTAGAGCCCCACACGCTCGAAGATGTCAATAGTACATCACCTTCTTATATCGAAGAAGAACTAGACTTATGGCAGGCACTTTGCCAGTTAGAAGAAAAATACAAAACCGCGCTATTATTACGTTTTTATCAAGACTACTCCGTCAAGCAAATCTCGACAATTTTGCAATGTCCTGAGAGAACAGTAAAGACACACATACGTAGAGGCTTACAAACATTAAGACAACAATTAAAGGGGGCATATGTAGATGAATGGGTTCAATCCGCTGAAGGAAGTCATTGACGCGATTCCAATTCCAGAAAGGCGACTTACAGAAGTACTACGTGTGGAGGGCATGTCAAAAGTATTCCAGCAAAAAAATCATACTGTGAATGCTTTGAAAAATATTCATTGTACAATTTATCAAGGTGAAATGGTTGCTATTATGGGAACGAGTGGTTCAGGAAAAAGTACACTACTTAATATGATTAGTGCTATTGATGAGCCAACTGAAGGCGAACTATTCTTATTTGGAAAACGAGCGCAAGACGTGTATAAGGAACCGAATGCATCGAAATTCCGAAAAGAAAATATCGGCTTTGTGTTTCAATCATTCCATCTGCTGAAAGATCTATCCGTTGAAGACAATATTGCACTACCGCTTATCTTAAATGATCTACCAAGTAAAGAGATTAAAGTGCGTGTACATCAAATTATGGAGCAATTGAACATTGAAGCTTGGCGTAAGCATCGACCAACCGAGCTTTCAGGCGGACAACAACAACGTGTCGCTATTGCTCGCGCCATCATCGCCAATCCCCCTATTTTACTGGCAGATGAGCCAACTGGCGCGCTCGATGTGAATACAACAGATGAAATTTTGCAATTGCTTGTACAGCTACAAAAAAATATGAATCAAACAATCTTACTCGTCACACATGATCCATATGTAGCTACCTACGCAAATCGTGTATTGTTCTTCCATGATGGAGCGATTGTTGACTCCTATCAAAATAATAAAACGCATGAGGATTTAGATTGTATATTAACGAAGTTCAAGTTGATTACTAGGGGTGATAGCTAATGTTTTCAATGCGGACCATTGCACTCAAGCTCTTCCGTGCTGCTTGGACAAATGTGCTTACAAGTATTAGCATTATCACCATATCGATTTGCTTAGTGATGACGATGAGTGTCTACATTTGGAATGCTAATACGCAAATGAAAGAAGACATTCAAGCGTTATTTGGTGAGATGGATTTAATGGTTGGCTATAATCCAGAGCAACATAAGGTACTAACAAATTCGCAAATAGCTAGTTTCGAGTCCATCTATGGTGTAACAAAAGTTTCTAGTGTATCACTGACCCATACAATTGTAGAAAATGAATTCAATACTAAATTTTATACGGCTGGTGTAGAAAACGATGATCTTGTGAAAAGTCGCTATCATTTTTCAGTGGATCTAACGCCAAACGACGTCGTGATTACTGAAAATGTTGCTCGCCTTTTTAAAAAAGAACTTGGCGATACACTGCAAATTACGTTCAATAAATCCGTTGACGGTTCACTTGAAGCTGACATAGGTGAATTTATCATCCAAGAAATTCTGCCACCTATTAAGGGCACTGAAAGCCCAAATTTTATTCTTCTGCAAAACGATGTGTTAAGAACGTGGATGGTTAATAGTGATGAGCAAACAGCGGGTATGTATTCGCTCATTCAAACAGATGGTAATGCGACGAATGTTGGCATGGAAATTAAACAGTTAGATGAAACATTACGTGTGGATGTTGCGAGTGAATATGATTTCTATAAAAGAAATCTACAAGCATTAATGATTTTTATGATTGTACTTTCAGTTTTTATATTACTCATTTCAAGTGTCTTATTGATGTCAACATTCCAGCTATTATTCTATAAAATTAAAGAACAACTAATGGTATTACGAGCACTCGGCGCCACCAATAAGCAAGTAGGTCGTATTGTACAACTGCAATTATCACTTATTGTTAGTTTTGGAGTAGTACTTGGTACGGCAGTCAGTTTATTGGTCATTAAATACTGGCTACCTCAGCTTATTAACCTAATGAAATTACCAAGTGCTAGAACTGAACTTCCTATTATATTTGTTTTTATTATTGCAGTTGCTAGTTTTTGTATCCTTCAACTGGTTACACAGTGGCAAGTACGAAAAAGCGCCAGCCTATTACCATTACAAATTGCAACAGAAAATGAGAACTTAAGCCTAAAGTGGACAAAATGGAAAACGATTGCTGTAAGTGGCGTCTCTATCATTGCACTATTTATATTTTTAAATTCCTTAGCAATGAATAATGGAAGTGGAAAAAGTGCGCTGATGCTACTCATTGGTACACTCCTTACTTGCGGAGTGTTGCTTTATTTAATGCCTTACTTGTTTACTACTATACTAAACATTTCATTAAAACCAATTCGTAAATCTTTCGGGAAAGAGGCATTTTTAGCGTGCCAGCAATTGATGCCCCAGGTGCGCAAAAACATGCCGATCGTACTCAGTATTATTGGCCTAATGATTATTTTAATATTCGGTAGTACATTATTTAAAACAAATCAAAAAAACAGCAATGAATTCATTAATTCTCAATATGAAACATCTATTAAAATAAAAAATGAATTATATGATCCAACCATTACACCTGCTTTAATAGAAGAAATCGAATTATTACCAAGTGTATCTTATGCCATTGAGCAAAGTCACTCTTATAGGATAGCGCTACAATTCGAGAATGACTGGCACGATGAAGACTTTGACCCAATTGATATCCAAAAATATGTTCAACTAGGTAAGTTAAATCCTGTTACAGGTGATCTAACGAATGGTGTAATTATTACAGAGCGATTTGCGAAAAAACATCAATTAACTATTGGTGATAGCTTACTGACAGGAAATTTCAATGAAACGATTCAACAAATGGTCCCTTCAGATGAATTACAAGTGGTTGGTATTCGATCAAATCCTGCTGAATATGCTGCTAACTTATATGTCGATTGGTCATCTGACTTATTAGTTTTAGATCCACCTATCATTACAAACATTATGGTGGAGGCAACCGATACACAGCAAGCATTAGCTGACCTAACATATTTAGAAGAACGCTGGCCTGCGCTAAAAATAAGTGATAAAGCGACAATTATAGAACAAAATAATGAAGCTACCTTCCAACGTTGGAGTCTATTTGTAGGTGTGTTTGTCATTTTAATTGCTGCTACTTGCCTCGGCGTGTTACAAACACTCCTTCACTCGGTTTACGCAAAACGTGGTGATTATGCAATTCAACGTCTAATTGGTCTTTCGCCAAATGGATTAATGAAACTCATTTTGACGCAAGTATTATCATTTGTTCTATACGGGCTGACTGTAGGTACTTTCCTTGGCCTCATTTTAACAAGGATGCTTGCTTTTATTGACAAGGGGGCTCCTACCTATGACTTCTTTACATTAGGCATTACCAGTCTTGTCTTTTTAATAGCAACACTCGTTGTTTTCACCTTACAAGGCTACTGGATTAGTCGTAAAAAACTAGCAAATGAGATTGTAGATATGTAATATTCAATCAGGCCCTTGAAAGTTGAGGGTCTTTTATTGTTTTATCAGACACGATTTCCGATTTATCGTCCTTCTTGCTATATTTATCACCCTACTTTTCATATTTATCGCCCACATTCCGGAATTTATAGATATCCACCGTATATCCAACAAAAAAACATCCCCCTAATGAAGGGAGATGCTCCGATATTATGCACCAACAAATAACACAGCTTGTCCAATTGCTATAAAAAATGCTTCCTGTTGAATCGGACTCGTGTCTTCTATTTGTAATTCAATGTTAAAATGGGTTTCACGGAAAGTAGCTTTCCAACGTGCAATCGGCTGCTCATCTATTTTAAAAACAGACCAATCCTCCATTTCCTTATTCAACATTATTTTTCGCTCACCGTCCATTATGATCAGATCAGGAATCATTATTTTCCAGCCATCATAGGCGATCATATAATCTTTACCGGTACCTAAATCTTTTCCTTTAAAATATACACGGCCACGACGGGATACCTTTTTACATGTGAAAAGTGGGCGTCCATCTGTAGAAGTCACATCGAAACGTACAAAATAACGATAATCCATTGAACGATCAAATATTTTTTTTAACACGTTAGAATAGACGCGTTGAACAGTTGACGACACCTTACCTTTATCATCTAAAACCTCTACGATTTCTGTCGATTCAATAGCTGCTGGTTGCTTATATGTAAAAGTTTTCAATCACTTCTCTCCTTCAAGTACAGTTAATTCTATTCTAACAAAATATATTGGCATCACCACTAAAAAGCACTATGGTTACTTTTATCCATAGTGCTTTCCCTCGGAAAATTAGTCAATTTCCCCTTCCATATGCTTTGCCAATACACTTTCTACAAATCGTAAATGTGACTTCATCGCCTGTTCGGCTTCTGCTATATTTTGCGCTTCGATTTGACGATAAATCAAAAGGTGCTGTTCATTTAATTGAGCTAATGTTTGCTTCTCATCATATAAACAAATTCGTCGTGTTTCTCGCATGGCCTCAGTCATTAGATCAGATACATGTTGCATTAACGAGCTTAGTAGGGCATTATCAGCTGCTTTTGCAATTGCTAAATGAAAAGCTAAATCTGCGCGTTCCCCTAGCTCCGCGTTTTCAGCATGAACCATCATTTCTTCTAAGTGGAGTCGCATTTCATGCAAGTCTTCCATTGTTCGTTTTTGAGCTGCATTTACAACTATGGCCGCTTCTAATATTAACCGTACCTCTAATAATTCCTCGATATTTTTCTTCGTCATCAGCATAGCACTTTGAATTGGATATGTAAGGTTGTTTGGGGTAAATGTTTTAACAAAAGTACCCTCACCTTGTCGCATTTCTATTAGGCCCATGGCACGTAGAGATGTGAGTGCTTCACGGATTGCTGAACGGCCAACCTGAAATTTATTTGCCAATTCTTGAACTGAATCTAGTTGATCACCTGGCTTTAGCTGACCACTTTTAATCATTTCTATTATGATATCTGCTACTTCTTCATATATCTTTTTACGAGTTATTTTTTTATAGTTCAATTTTCTATGCACCTCTTTTTTATTATACCAAATATTCATAGTTTTTAATAATCTTATTGATAATTCTGAATTTACTATTATATAATGAGTGCAGGTCATCTGACGACCTAATCATCTAATGATACAAAGGGGGAAATAAATGTGAACTTATTGATTTTGTCAATCGTTGCACTGCTGCCGATTCTTTCTATATTTTTCTTTTTAATTATTCTTAATTGGCCAGCAAGTCGTGCTATGTTGATCACATTAGTATTCACGTCATTAATTGCTATATTCGTATGGGGGACGGATGGCAATATTGTTGCTGGAGCTGCCTTTAACGGGCTTATTACAGCACTCGAGGTTATTTTTATTATTTTCGGAGCCGTATTACTGTTAAATACAGTCAAATATAGTGGGGCAATTCATACGATACGTAATGGCTTTATGAAGATTTCACCAGACCGCCGTGTACAAGCTATTTTAATCGCTTGGTTATTCGGTTCATTTATCGAAGGGGCTTCAGGTTTTGGAACACCTGCAGTAGTAGCTGCACCGCTGTTAGTTGCTATTGGCTTCCCAGCAATGGCCGCTGTTGTTGTAGCACTTGTTATTCAAAGTACACCTGTTTCATTTGGAGCAGTTGGAACGCCCATACTTATAGGTGTTAACACAGGTATTTCTGGACAAAGTTCTATTATGGAAGGGCTTACTTCAATAGGAATGAATCAAAGTGAATACCTTTTATTCATCACAAGTAAAGTGGTTTTATTCCACGGGATTGTTGGCACGCTAATTCCTATCTTCTTATCTTGTTTATTGACTAGATTTTTCGGTGAGAACAAATCATACCGTGAAGGTTTAGGAATTTGGAAATTCGCTTTATTCGCAGCATTCTCATTTACAATTCCTTATTTTTTAATCGGTACCTTTTTAGGACCTGAGTTCCCATCATTAATCAGTGGACTTATCTCTTTGTGTATTGTTATTCCAGTGGTTAGTAAAGGTACTTTTATGCCACCAAAGGACAAAACTTTTGATTTCCCATCTAGAAATCAATGGGCACCTGAATGGATTGGTAAACTTAACAATCAGGAATTACCACCTGAAGATGGTAAACGTTCATTTTCTATCGTTGTAGCTTGGGTTCCATATGTATTACTAGCACTATTTTTAATTGCTTCACGTACAATTGATTCACTCGGTGCATTCTTAAAAGCGCCAACCATTGTCTTTGAAGATATGTTTGGTTCTGGGATTACCACAACTTCAACACCATTCTTCCTTCCAGGAACATTATTTATCCTCTCTGCGATATTAACAATCTTTGTCCATCGTATGAGAATGAAAGATTTTATGTCAGGTGTAAAAGAATCTGCGAAGACTGCAGTTTCAGCAGGTGCAGCATTAATTTTAGCAGTACCAATGATTAAAATTTTCTTAAATACCGCACTTGCAGAAGATCGTGTGGCAGAAACAGTATCAACGTTAGCTGGCCAAAATATGCCACTTGTTTTAGCTGAATCAGTTTCCATTGTCGTTGGAGATTTCTGGCCTCTTGTAGCACCTGCCATTGGTGCACTGGGCGCCTTCATTGCAGGTAGTAATACGTTTAGTAATATGATGTTCTCTTTATTCCAATTTGGTACAGCGCAAAATATTGGCCTTTCAGTAGAGCAATCAGGTATGGTTATTGCACTACAAGCAGTTGGTGGTGCAGCAGGAAATATTATTTGTGTACACAATATCGTAGCCGCTTCCGCAACAGTTGGTCTAGTCGGTAAAGAAGGTAAGATCATCCGTACTATCTGGTTACCATTTGTGTATTACATAATTGCTGCTGGCTTCCTCGGAATGGCAGTGATTCACGGAGTTTTAAATATTTGGCTACTTTTGTTTGCTTCTGTCGTAATTTTCTTCATCTGGTTCTTACAACGTAAAGTAGATAAACCCCTTTACAAAGTAACAACGAACTAATAATGAGCAAGTTGCAAAACAGTTATTTTCATTCTATTAAAGTATGAGAGCTTTCCGCTCTATCTAGCAGTGTTCAAATATTAGTAACTATTTTTCATTTAAAGAATGAATTAAAAATAAGCACTATGGAAGTTAGTATCCATAGTGCTTATACTTATTCATTTAATGTTGCAGGATTTGTTTTGTTTTGCGGCTTTTCTTTGTTGTCATTCGTATTTTGTTTTTTCGCTTGATTGTTTTTTCCAATCACAGCTAAATCATCGGCACTAATATCGAATCCAAATCCAAACTCTTCTCGATCTAAGCCTTTTTTATTTCGATTATCTTTAGCCAAAATAATCACCTCCAATTAATAAATTATCCATTTTGGCATGATTTATACTTGTTTCATACTAGGGATGAAATAAAAAAGACTACCTCTTATAGAAATAGTCCATGAAAATATGCAATTATTTATCTAATTCAAATGAAACTTCACCTACACCCATTTCCGCGTTAACCGTTAAAATTACGTCAGCGTCTTCATAAGCTTCATTGACATAAACGTTATTACCTTTAGAAATAAATCCAGCTACATTCGTTGTGCCAATACCTTTATCGATTGTGATTTTCACACCTACCTCTGATGGTAAATGTACTGTGGTTTGCCCTATGCCAGTTTCGATATCCGCTTCAAAGCTTTTTTTCCAATCACCGCGTAAGTCTATAGAAAGCTCCCCTACACCCGCTTCAATATCTAAATCCTCAATTTCCAACCCTCGTAAATCAAGATTTGCCATTGCTGCACCTGTGTTAATCGATAAGTTTATAGGTATCTCATCCGTTAGCTTTAAATTCCACTCATTTTTTATTTCAGAAATCTTAAACCTTTTTTGATCTTTATGCTCAATTACAACTTCACCTTTATCACGATGAAGATCATACTGAACATGCGGTTTCAGCTTCTTTAAATTATATACAGCGCTGCCTTCAACCCACTCTTTAGCACCTTTTTGAACTGTTATTTCACCCAAGTCTAAATTAAGTTCTACATCTAATTCCTTCGCTTTATCCTTCTTCACAGAGATTGACTCTTCCCTATCTTCTCCGGTAATAAACGAACTACAACCCGATAGTGTAAATAAAGTCGCACTGAATAGCAAGCCAATTAAAATTGGTTTCTTCATTATAAGTTCCCCCTCAATAAAAATCCTATAAATCCATTTTATTGAAAAGGTTAATTAATAATAACGACCCTCCGCTTTAATTTCATCTAAGACCTAAGGCGTAGAGAATTCCCTCGATAAGTATTATTCTTCATTGCCCTTATCATTTCTTACTGCTTTTCTATATGTGCCATTTGCTTCTTTAATCGCAATAGCTTCTTTGATACTAATACCATCTATAGAATAATATTTTGTTCCTTTTTCATATACATTAGAGAAATTCCCTGCATACGTGCCTTCTACATCCATATGTGTCGTAACTTCACCAAGTTCTTTACTAATATCTTTTACGTACTCGTCACTTATTTGATAAATGTAGCCATCCAAAGCGGCAAATGCAAAAGCCCACTCTTCTGGCGCATTATCCGTATTGACAACCTCATTCTTTGAGCATGCCGTTAGTACGACAATAGAAATGATTGTAGTATACATAAAATAGTTAATTCTCATTGGAATTCCTCCTTTCAATACGAGGACAGTTTAACTCAAATATTATATTTTATACCTTATTTTTAATATTTCTATATACTTTCCATCACAGGCTCTCTAAAATGGATAATATATATTTCGTTACAAATATTTGTAATGACAATTAGATAGAGCGAGCACTGAAGAATTTTGTTTAGTAATTTCTGCGAAAGGCAGTGACTACATTGAAATTTAATAAACAACCAACATTAAATGAATTAATTTTAGTTTTTATAATAATTTTCACTTTCATTGGTGCTTCAACCTATTATATTCTTTTCTTAACACCGAAAAATTCACTTGAATTGTATCAAGCCATCTCATTTGCTAATGATTTTGAAAAGGCACAAGAGCATATGTTAGAGGGATATGAAGCCAATTTCAAGAAGGAAGATTTCGATTTTATCAGTAGATTGGATACAAGCCCTAACAGAATCAGCCAATTTACTCTTTTTGAATATAATCAAAAATCTTATGTAATTATGACCACTCCTGGTACAACAAAATTAAAGATCCTTGCCGTTGAGGAACTACCAGAAGATATAAGGGATTATTTTCTTAAAATTGCTCCATAGAAATCCACATTCTCAAACAAGTTTCACTAGTCATTAAAAAGAACCTCGAATCAATAATTTCTTGATTCGAGGTTCAATAAAAACTACTATTTCAATATTACAGGATACGTGAAAATATCCGAAGGTCCATAAAGCTCAAATATATTTCCTTCATTCCTTACCGCTTGAATACTAATTTCAGATATACCCATTTCTTTCTTATAAGGAATTGTCACTAATTGTGCGGTATTAGAATAAACATCAACCTCAATTTGTTCAGCGTCCATCTGTATTAACAACTTTCCTATATCATGCCCATCACCTAAGGGAATTATTAGCTGTTGAACTTCTTTCAAATAAATAGCACTCCTTCTTTCTGGCCCACTTTGAATAAAATATTCAATAGCATACCCTTTTCCATCATTTTCAAAAATTGCAACACCTTCTAATTCCCATCTTGTAAAATAAGCTACACGGTATTGATCAATCGTAATTGCATCATTTAATTTGGTATCTTCTGATCCTCCAAATGAGTAAATACCCCAATCCAAAGACCTTATTAATTCAGTTTCATCCTTCACATAATAGCGATAGCCAATATGTTCTGACATATTACCCAAAACAGCAATAATAACAATACCGCATAACAATAATTGCCATAACCACTTTTTCGCCAAAGCTAATATCCCATAGCAAAAAGTTACAACTACTACTATTATCCCTACAATCATCCATGGCTGTTTTAGCACGGTGTAGTCTTTCACTTTCCCAGAAAATTCAGGATAAGTTTCTTTACTTGTGGTCGAGCTCAGATGGAAAGCATTATCGATACTATGTTGCGTTAACAGCATAGTCAGGCCTATTAGCAAACAGCCGGTGACAAATGCAGTGGTAATTAAGGGGATGAAAACTTTCTTTCTTTTTGGTTGTATTTTTTTAAATGTTCCAGCTTGTTTTTCTTCTGAAAACTCACCTTCTTTATAGACGTGGTTGATGGCATTACGAATTGGATCCATATTCAAATCCCCCTTCCTCTAGCGTCAAACCAACCATTTGGCGTGCTCTCCTTAGTCTTGTTTTGACAGTGTTTTCGGGTATATATAGTGCTTGTGAAACTTCTTTTAGCGAGAAATTTGCAAAGTGGAATAGCAGTATTACATCTTTATATTTGGTTGAGAGCTTTTCAATTGCCGCAACTAATAAAGCATCCTCTTCGTTTGCAATTAGTTCACTTGCTGGATCAATTGAATTTCCCATTAATTTACTCCAAGAATCAATCACTTGTAGCTTTTTGTATCGCCAGCTTGTTAGATAGCTATGACAATGATTAATGGCTATGCGATACAAATACGTTTTGACCGAAGATTCTTCACGAAATTGCTCCATTTTTTCATAGTATTTGACAAATGTATCTTGCACAACATCTTCGGCCACTGCCCAGTCTTGTACGTATGTGTAGCATAGGCGCACTAAATAATCACCGTAAACTGTCATGGCTTCTGCTAAGCGAGCATCTTTCTGCTCTTTCATCAACTGGCTCGCCTCCTAAAAATCATTTCTAGTTAGACTGATGAACAACGAAAAAGTTTCATAAAAAAATATTCCTATAAAACTTACCAATAATGGCTTGTTATTCACCTTTTTCAGATCTATGTATACAGCAATTATAGCTTACTGCTTTACCCCCGGAATGAAACTTTTATTGTACAGCAATATAAAAAGCCACCTTTGATCAATCCAATCGCTCATAGGTGGCTTATCGCATAATTAACTTTTCACTCTACTCAATTCCTTCTTTTACGAACAAGACGGGTCACCATCAAAAGCATAATAACCAATAGCACTACATACACGATATTGGCGTAAATATCTAAATAATAGACAATTCGCTCCCATGAATCACCTACTGCTGCGCCTATTTTCACCAATACCACATTCCACGTCATTGTGCCAAGTGTTGTTAAAAAGAGAAATAAGCCTAAAGGCATTCGCGCCATACCAGCAGGTAAAGAGATTAAACTGCGGATGAGTGGTACAAACCTACAAAAGAAAACTGCCATCACCCCATGGGCCAAAAACCAATCATTGGCTTTTCGAATATCTCCCTTCTTCAACCTCAGTAAAAAACCCCATTTGCTAATAACACTTTCAAGCTTATTGATATCTACCAATTTTCCAATCGCATATAACACAAGAGCACCTAGTAATGATCCCAATGTTGAAGCCAGAATAACTCCAGTAATCCCGAGATCACTATGTGTCGTCATAAATCCTCCAAACGTCAAAATGATCTCTGAAGGAATTGGTGGAAAGATGTTTTCAATAGTAATTAAAAAGAAAATCCCTATGTAGCCATATTGCTCCATCACATTGATGATCCAATTCTCCATATACTTTTATAGATGCCTCCCGCATGTTAAATTAGCCTTCCAACCAAAACAAAATCTGCCCTTCATTATTTTATTATTCCTATGTCGTAAACATTACTTGGTCATTTACTTTGATGCAATAGATTGGCCTTCAATTCAAAAAAAATGTTCTCCAAATATAAACTGCTTAGTACGATAGTAAATTATTGGTTTAAATGGAATTATGTGATGCGTGAGTGTACTTTAATTGTGGGGTCATCTGGTGCTGGAAAATCTACACTTGCAAGACAATTAGGAGCAGCCACTTCTTTGCCGATTATTCATTTAGATTCACTTTATTGGCAACCTGGATGGATTGGAACTGAAAAAGTACTGTTTAATGAGAAGCTTATTGTCGAACTTCAAAAGTTTGCATGGATTATCGATGGAAATTTCGATTCAACCCTTGAATTACGCGCTCAATATGCAGACCTAATTATTATGCTTGATTACGATAAAAAGCTATGTTTATACAGAGCGATGAAACGCTACATAACACATCTGGGTAAAACACGTGCTGATATGACTCCTGGGTGTCCAAAAAGATGGATGTAGAATTTATCAAATGGATTTGGACGTATCCAAAAGTAGCACGTCAAAATGCAATAGATGTATTGAGCTCAACTCCAGTGGATTCCATCATCATAAAAAGCCCTCGCCAACTTTCAAATTGGCTGTCTGATTATGAAAAACAGTTCCGTTAATCAATTCAAATTATTGATAAATTGCATACTTAAGATGTGAACAAACCCTTTCATTGGTCCATTCACATCTTTTTTTCGTTATTTAATATGCTGCTTTATCATTTGTTCGATTGTTGGCTACTTTATTTTTTGTCACTTTATATAAATTCACTGCACCCATTGCTACTGCTATTCCTACTACGTATAGTGCTATTTGATAACTATCTAAAATATTGACCAATAAGCCAAATAAAGACGGTGCTATAACGATAAATAATTGATTTAATGTTAAAGCAGAACTAACCGTTAAACCTATAAACAGAGGATCTGATTGTTCCGTGACACAAGCAATAAACAAAGAATACCAGCCGATTGCTACAAACCCCAATAAAAAACAGAATGGTAGCATTACTAATTTTGCATGGATAACCATTGGCAACATCACAGTATGAACGACTGTAATAATCATCACAATAAACAATAACCTTTCTCTATTGTGCTCAAAGAATTGATCACTCAGCCATGCAATGACTACTCGTCCAATCATCCCGCCAATTAAAACAAGGCTTAAATACTTTCCTGCATCTGTTAATGTGTAGCCCCCCTCTTGATGTAAATAACTCATAAAATGTGCGATGATAATCATTTGTAATGACATCATGACAATGCCAACAATATAGATTGGGTAAAGTTCTTTATTATTTTTTATTGAACGCATTTTCTCTTTAAACGACACTGATTTAGATGTTGACGAGTAGTTTGCTTTTGGCTCATGATACGCGAATAAGAAAAGCAATCCTCCCGCAATAGCGACAGCCCCCTGTACAATATGGACTGCTTGTAATTCAAAATGAAAATATGTATAGGTTAGTATGACTGAAGCTAAGGCCCCTCCAATCGGTATACCTGTCTGTCTGATTCCTAAAGCCAGTCCTCTATGTTTGTCTGGAAACCATTTCACAATCGCCGTGCTTCCACCAGTTTGAGCACTTCCATACCATACCCCAACTAAAAATAACAATAGTAGTAAGACCATATAATTGTTGACGAAAACAAGTGTTAATGCAGAAAGCCCTAGTAGTATCGCTCCCCACCCAATAATCAGTTTTTCTCCCTTTTTATCCATCCAATAGCCAAATAATATCATCGAAAACATCGGACCAATATTAACTGCCGAAACGATAAAGCCTGTTTGGAATGGGCTTAAATCCCATTCAATTTGATAAAATGCTGCGATTGGCCCCATTCCATACGTCACAAATGTTGCTGCTGTTTGTGCAAATGTAGCAACGATTACGATTAACCATCTATAATAATCTTTCAAAGCAGTACCTCCATTTTTTCATTTCAACTATGCATTTGTTGTTATATAGAGTTTACGCTGGATAGCTAGTCGCGTAAAATGGAAGAAAGTGATTGTTACTATCAAAATTTTTTATAGGGTGTGCAAAATAATATGAACATCGAAGATATCGCATTAAAAATCGAAATATTGAACCGTCAAAATTTAAGTAAATCCGCCGAAATCACCAATTATACGCAATCTGCTCTAACATCTAAAGTCAAAAAGATGGAGAAAGAAATCGGCCAACCTATTTTTAAACGTACACCGCAAGGCTTAAAAATTACCGATGTCGGTATTCACTATAAAAACTACCTTGAACGCATTACGCAAGAGTACGAGGAATTTTTACAAGCTATTGGTTCTGAGCAAGCGAATACGAAAGTAAATATTGGTGCATCACTTACAACAATCAAAATTTATGGTGCTTCTATCGTTAACGCATTAAATAACAATAACATTTCTCTCGATGTAGATTTTACGGTAGAATCTAGTATTTCTTTAAATGAAAAAGTACACAATGCCCAAATGGATTGTGCACTCACAAGTAAACCAATTAAAATCTATCCAGATTTAAACTATGACATCATAGCTACTGAAACATTTGAGGTAATTTCAAATGATTTACATATTATTAACTTTAATGAGCGTACAACGTTGACCTTACTCGTCTTAAGTAAAAGTTGCATGTATACGCGAGCAATCGTCGAATGGCTTAAAGACAATCAAATTCCATATAACATAAAAGAAATAAAATCTGTCAGTAGTATTCTAGATTTTCTACAAATAAAGCATTCAATTACTGTGTTAAATACCAAACTGATTGATCTTTATAAATTTACCAATATTCATAGTTACAATTTACCACTGGATAATTCGATACATACGGTTTTTATCTACAAAAAGAGCGAATATGATCAAAATAGTATCATTCAATTAAAAAATGTTATTCAATCTATCCTTTAGTCCTCTTTCATTTCAAAAAGCAACGATCCCTTAAGCCTAATAACTTTACAATATATTACTAGAATGTTAAATTAAATTAAATAAAATGTGTACAAATTGTGAAGTTGGACTTTTGTAGCTTATTATATTTTCTTTCTCTGGCCTTCTAAACGGTTATTGGTAAGGTTATCCACTAACTTTACTGTTATAAAACTATTAAAATCTTAATAGGGGCAAATTACATAAGAAAAGGAGCTCAAATATGAAAAAAGACAAAGGCTTTACTAGTACTATCTCATTTAAATTGTTTGTTTTGATCTTTTTTTTAATTACTGTTATAGGTTCTACAATTGGTATTACAAATTATCATTTTGCAAAAAAGGAATTAATCACTAGCGGAAAATTAGATTTAGCACATTTAACAAATTCCGCTACTGAAGTCCTTAAACTGTTAAATGATGACGTAGAGCTGGGTCATCTAACAAAAGAAGAAGCACAAGAAAAAGCACGCGCTGTTATACTCGGCCCTACTGCTAAAGATTCTTCACTTTTACATGACTATAGTAAGTCCAATTTTGTTTATAAAAACGAAGGCTATTTATTTGCCTACGATTCAGATCATCGCATTACTTTACATCCAGTAATTCCATTAAACGAAGATCGAACGAACTTTCAAAATAATCGTGGCCAATATGTAGTTCAAGATTTATTGAAAATTTCGCAAACATCTTCATATGAAGATCATTTTTATGAATACAGCTGGATCAATAATGAGGGTGAAAAGGAACGTGAGAAGATTTCTTACATCACCTATTTCGAACCTTGGGATTGGCATATTGGGATTGGTGCTTATATAGATGAATTTTATGCCCCCCTCGCTAAGTTAAAATGGATTTCTACTTTATTAACAGTACTTGCAGTTGTATTTGGTTTAACTATTTTCTATATTACAACGAAAAGGAAATTCGCATTACTAAGTGACATTTCACAATCATCCCTTCAAATTGCAGAAGGTGATTTAACCGGCAAGCAACTTCCAGAATCAAACGATGAAATTGGTCAGCTTGGCACAACTTTCAACCAAATGACACGAAATTTACGTAGCTTACTATTCGATGTAAAACAAACGATTGAAACACTATTAACATCAGCTAGCGAATTATCGGCCGTTTCCGAACAAACATCAGCTAGTAGTGATGAGATCGGAGTTGCGATGACAGAAATTGCAACAGGGGCAATTGGGCAGGCTTCTAATTTAGAAGAAACCAATAGAAGCTTAGATCTCTTAACGACTTCTATTGAAAAGATGAACAATCAAAATCAACAAATAAGAGATATCACAGCTATTTCTGAAGACGCAACAGCTAAAGGAAAAGATATCGTCACAGTTCTAAAAAAATCCAATGATGAATCGGCTGAAGCATCTGAACAAATAAGTATCGGTATTACAAAGCTCTATAATCAGCTTAAAGATATATCTAAAATCACAGACACAATTAATAACGTTTCGCAACAGACCAATTTATTGGCCTTAAATGCAAGCATTGAAGCAGCACGTGCCGGTGAACATGGTAAAGGATTTGCAGTTGTCGCAGAGGAAGTAAGGAAATTAGCAGAAGAATCTCGAACATCGACGCAGCAAATTCAGCAAATGATTACAGGCATTGAAAAAGAAGTTGAAGTTACAGTGTCAGCTATGGCTATGACCTATACCCTCTCTAGCCAACTACATGATGCAGTCAACGATACAGAAACTGAATTCAATAAAATCTCAGACACTGTTCAGGAAATAACTATGGGGATGGAGCACTTAAATACAGAAATTCATCAGGTGACCGCACAAAGTAAAGTAATTATTGATGCTATTCAAAACATATCTGCTATTTCAGAAGAAACAGCCGCTTCTTCTGAAGAAGTAACGGCATCCATCGATGAACAAATCAAAGCTATTCACAGTGTAACAACGTTAGCACAAGATTTAACGGAATTAAGTGAAAAGGTAAATGATACACTTAGAAAATATAATTTATAATTGTACTTTACAAAAAGGATTCATCACCCTAACTTTTGGATTAATTTCGGTTACGCCAATCAACAAACACTTTATTTTAAATGTTAACCCCACCTTTTGGTGATGAGCAAAAAAAATCGCTGACAGTTCTCACTGTCGGCGATTTTTCAAATCTAATGTAATAACGATTTTAAACTTTCTATTAATAGGAATACTCCTGTACAAATTAATAGGATGTATGTAAATAGCGTGAAAATCTGTTGGTTAATCTTCTTGAAAATAATTTGGCCAATATATAACCCGGTACATACAATTGGAATTGCATAAAGACTGTATTTCCATATTAATATGTTTGTTCCCGTAAAGAGGATTTGAGTTACAAGACTGATCGAAAATATTATGAGAAAGAAAGCTAAATTAGTTGCGCGTAGTTGCTCTTTTTTTATGCTTGTTCCTGTAAAGTAGAGTATTAATGGTGGTCCTGGCATCCCAATACTCGATGTCAGTATACCTGAAATACCACCAACAATAAAATCCCTATTAGAAGTAGCTTTGATTTTGAATTTGCATACTAATAACAACGTCAATAATATAAGAAGAATGCCCACAACTATTTTTATTACTGTAATATTACTAAACATAAAAATGATAAAGCCAAATGGTAGCCCTACTATACTACCTAACGAGATTCGTTTTAATAGAACCTTATCAATATCATCCCGTATTTTCCACACTAAAATTGAGGAAATGATTAACGATATAATTATATTTATTTGTATCGCCTCTTGTGGAAGAAATAGCATCAGCAAAAACGGTGTTGCCATGATTGAAAAACCAAAGCCGGTACTTGCTTGCAAAATAGAGGCTACTAATATGATACAAATGAAAATAACTATTGTTTCCAAAACCATCCCCCTAACCAATAATATACTAACTATTATTTTATCATTTCGAGGATGTTTTTTCATTTGGTTGCTATTCAATTGGTCACTTTTGAATTTTAACGACTACCTTAGATATCCACCATTATTCAGATCAAATGTCACCCCTGTATAATGCTTTGCTTTGTCTGATAATAAAAAAACTACGGTATCCGCTACATCTTTAGGCGTCACAGGTGAATCCATTAATTGCTGGTTTAAATACTCATCCTTTCTCCAATCCGATATGATTGGGGTATCTATTGATTCGAAATCATTAATGCTAAATAAATACCCCCATCTTACTTCTTTAAAGTGCTAATAATTAATTGATGTAAAAATGTATATGTTATTAACAAAAGAAAAAACTAAAAAGGATAGAGTATTAGTTCTTGCATTAAGTAGCCTTATCTTGTCGTTTCTTGAAATTCTATCTTTACCATTTTTTCAGTATCAGTTATGAATTCAATTCTTACAAAAACTCCGAATTCATGGTCACCTTCTTTTAACCAAAGCTTAAATTTTTCAATTGTAGATGCTTCTTTAGACTCGCTTCCCTCATACAAGTAGTCAATAATCTTCGCATTGGGATACTTTGTTTTAGTTTCTTTAATCGCGAGCTGGCCCCATTTAGCGTAGGATGGAATTTCTTGTTGTGCAAGAGCGGTAATCGGGGTTTGTGTTGGAACTACATTGGCTGTAAGTAAGGCGCCAAGTGCAATGATTTTTTTCCGCATAATTGAACTCATCTCCTTTCTTATAGGATGAGTCATTTGCTTAATATCATTCGACATTAAAAAAAACTCCATAACAAGTTTAAAAACCAGAATTGGCATGTGTATTATTGACTTGAAAATATTAACTTCATCACCGATAGATGAATGTATAGAATTAAAAACTTAATTACCCATCCTTTAGTCCTTATATTACACGTTAGGTAGTAACAGCTTTCTTAAAAGAACCTAAATTCATCACTACATGCGCTAACATACCCGCTACCAATCCCCAAAATGCGCCACCTACTCCTAGGAGAGTCACATTTGCTGCAGTAGCTAAAAATGTAATCAGTGCCGTTTCGCGATTGTCTGGGTTGCTCAATGCTTCCGATAAGCTATTTCCAATTGTCCCTAACAATGCTAAACCAGCTAGAGTGGCTATAAAAGTTGGTGGTAATGTTAAAAATAGTGTTACGAGTGTAACCCCGAAAATACCAACAACTATGTACATAAACCCACATATTATCCCAGCAATATAACGTTTTGATTTATCTTTATGGGCATCAGGACTTGTACAAATTGCGGAAGATATGGCTGCGATATTAAAAGCATGTGAACCAAACGGAGCCATCATTAATGAACCTAAACCTGTAACGGTCAATATCGGATTGGCGCTAGTTTTAAATCCATCTCTCCTTAAAATCAACATACCCGGGATATATTGTCCGGTTAAAGTGATAATAAATAAAGGTAACGCGACACCTAATACAGAAGCTATCGAAAATTCAGGCGTAGTTAACACCGGTAGCGCTAAATCGAGCCCAATACCATGGAAATTAACTTTATTTAGTAGGATGAGATATACTAACCCAACAACTAATATCCCTACTATTGCAAATCGGGAAACAAGACGTTTTATAACGATATACGTAAAAAACAACAGTATCACGAAGGCAGGCTCCACTTGCGCTCCACCGAATGCCGCTATTCCAAACTGCAGCAATATACCAGCCAATAAACCAGATGCAATGCCAGGTGGAATGTATTTAATGAGACGATCGAACATACCAGTCATGCCCAAAATAACGAATCCTATTGCAGACATGATATAAGCACCTATTGCTTCATTATATGAAGTAAATAATAATGCCGATGCTAAAAATGCTACACCTGGAGTGGACCAGGCTGTAATAATAGGCTCTTTATATTTGTAGCTTAACCATATGCCTGTTATGCCCACACCTATGGATAAGGAGAAAACCCATGAGGCGGTTAATTCGGGACTTAGATTTGCAACTTTGGCAGCTTGGAATATAATCGCAAAAGTTCCTCCATATTAATAAGAACGGATACTAATGCAGCAATTGATGGAAAAAAAAGATCATCTACATGAATCACACTTGTTTTGGATTTCATTTCGTACTCACCTCTTTAAGTATTAATAGCTCATCGTACACAGTAACTTTGCAAATCATAATTCTTTTAAATTATGAAAATGAATGATAAATACTATTTACAATCAACTGAATGCAATCGCGAATATTTAAAATATTTGCGTGCCATCTTTATAAGTTAGAATACAAAGGAAAACGGCTTGTTAAAGTAGACACTCGCTTACTCACTTTCACTAGCTCCTGCTCATTTTCAATATTCTTAAGCGTTATTGCGACAAGTTCGCCAATCTCGTCCATCGTTTCCTCATTAAAACCGCGTGATGTCACTGCTGCCGTACCTAGACGGATTCCGCTTGTCACAAAAGGTTTCTCTGGATCAAAAGGTATACTATTTTTGTTAGACGTAATCCCCACTTTATCAAGTGTTATTTCAGCGACCTTTCCTGTAACACCAATTGAACGCAAATCTAACAGAAGTAAGTGATTATCTGTTCCTCCTGAAACTATATCTATGCCTTCCAATTGTAACTTCTTTGCCAATCGTTTTGCATTCGTAACAATAGCTTGTGAATACGTTTTGAACTCATCAGTAAGCGCCTCACCAAGAGCTACAGCTTTTGCAGCAATCACGTGCATAAGTGGTCCACCCTGAATTCCTGGAAAAATGGATTTATCAAGCCTTTTTCCATATTCTTTCCCAGTCTCTTCATTACACAAGATCATACCACCACGAGGTCCACGGAGTGTTTTATGGGTTGTTGTTGTTACAAAATGTGCATATGGAATTGGATTTTGGTGTAGTCCTGCCGCGATTAGGCCTGCAATGTGCGCAATATCTGCCATAAAGAAAGCACCCACTTCATCGGCAATTTCACGAAATTTCTTAAAATCCATTTCTCTAGGATAAGCGCTGGCCCCTGCAATAATCAGCTTGGGTTTTGTTTTCTGCGCAACTTCAAGAACATAATCGTAATCAATATGTTGAGTATCCTCACGAACCCCATATTGTACAAAGTTAAATTGCCTGCCGCTAAAATTGACTGGACTTCCGTGGGTCAAGTGTCCACCATGAGACAAGTTCATGCCTAATACCGTGTCACCTTGTTCAAGAATTGTATAGTATACAGCCATATTCGCCTGTGAACCGGAATGAGGCTGAACATTCACATAGGATGCACCAAAAATCTGTTTTGCGCGATCACGGGCGATCTCTTCAGCAATATCTACGAACTCACATCCTCCGTAATATCTATGTCCTGGATAACCTTCAGCATATTTATTCGTTAAAACAGACCCTTGCGCTTCCATTACTGCCTTTGATGCAAAGTTTTCAGAAGCGATTAATTCGATTTTTGATCTCTGACGTTCTAATTCATTTTCAATAGCTTCATATAATAAAGGATCCTGCATTTTGATAAAATTCATAGCTTGTTTCTCTCCATTCACAATTTATTTGAATACCTTAATTCCTATGCAAAACGGTTTCTATCCCTGCCTAAAAGCGGAAAGTAGCTATTCAACAGAATTTGGCTTAAACATCTTTTCCACTTCAATCGGACTCTCTTTTGCTGTAAGATGATGTGGTTTGATGCTATAAACTTGAACTGCCGATCCATAAATTGATGACCTATACTTTTCAACATGTTGTTTAGAAAGCGAACGGCTATGATAACCTGGAATATATTTATCCATCATTTCTTGCAATACACTTGTCGATTCCTCTAACTCTGTGACAACCTCCGCTTTCCCGAAAAGTATGACACTCATATACGCTGTATCTGTCTTTGCTGGAACTGGATCAGTAATGGTGCCATATTCTACACAAACTGTGAAACAGACTTCAGCATTATCCTTCATGATTTGATTTCTTTTCCCCCCCTCTGCACCATGAAAATAGATTTTGTCATTCATCCACACATAATTTAATGGCACAACATATGGATGTTTCCCATCCGATAGACCAAGGTGGCCGACCCTCGAAGTCTGAAGAAAATTCTCGATTTTTCTCTGATCCTTACACTCCCTAGCCTTATAACGTATTGAATTCAAATCGAATCCACTCCTTTGTAGTTTGTTCTACTGTCATCCTTTACGGATTTTCGCGTATGCGTGACTGTGGAAGTACTAAGATGTTTTTTCCACTTGCTTGTAGTTTAGTAGTTTTTGGAATGGTATGATATATCCAAATATACAGTTTTTTATCAGTCCATAAAGGAGTCCGATACGTAATGCTAAAAGTCGATCGACATGATAGTAAACCAATTTGGAAACAGCTACTAGATCAAGCAATACATAATATTACAAGCGGAAAATGGAGAGCTGGTTATCGACTACCCCCGACTCGTGAACTCGCGCAACAATTAGGAATCGCTCGCTCAACGGTACAGGCGATGTATGAAGAACTTTTTAGTAGAGGCTATACGGTTACATCACGGCGTGGAGGAACACGAGTAAGTGACTGGAACCAGCCCTTGATTTCAAAAGAAGAAAGATTAGCTCACCACCTGACACTACCTCCGCTTCCAGTTTTAGAAGAAGCAGTAGGCCGATTACATGATTGGTCAGGTGAGAAAAGGCAAAACGCTGTCGATATTGATTTTTCTCCTCATGAGCCTTACTTAGACCCTTTATTTCAGAAAAAATGGAGGCAATCTTTTCTCCATGCGTCGGCCAAAGCGGATTTATCCTGCTGGACTTATGGAAACACTTTTGGTTACGAACCTTTGCGACGTCAAATTCAGCATTATTTATCAGTAGAACGAGGAATCCATGTTGATATTGAACAGATTTTACTCACATCAGGTGCTCAGCAAAGCATAGATTTGATCTCACAAGCACTTCTCTTAGAGGGGGACACAGTATCAGTTGAGGATCCAGGATTTCCACCTGCTTGGCTGACAATGATGTACCGCAAGATGAACATCATACCCGTACCAGTTGATGAACAAGGTATTGTTGTCGATTGTATTCCTACACAATCTAAACTTGTCTATGTTACACCTTCCCATCAATGTGCGACCGGTGTAATCATGTCTGTTAAGCGGCGAAGGCAACTATTTGAACGTGCAATTCGTAATAAAACCTGGATTGTAGAAGACGACTATGATAGTGAATTTCGCCATAGTGGTGAGCCCCTTCCGACATTATTTAGCCAAGAACCTGCTTGTACGCTCTACCTTATGAGTTTTTCTAAAATGATTGCCCCAGGAATTAGGATTTCGGCCATAATTGGACCCGCTGAAGCAATTACGCAAATCGCTCGGGTGCAAAACCTCACTTCTAGACACCTTCCCATCATGGAGCAGTTAACACTTGCTCACTTCATTGAGCATGGTCATTTTATGCTACATATGAGACGTGTCAGAAATGTCTACCGACGAAGGCACGAGGCTATGATAAAGGCAATAGCTTCAACCAAATTAGGAGAGGTATTTTCAGTTAAAGGTGTGGAAACAGGTCTGCATATGTTACTGGAAGCAAGTGAAGATTTTAATGAAGAAGAAATGACGAAAAAGGCATTAGGGAATGGGGTACGTGTCTATCCCCTCAGCCCTTACTGTCTTGAGAGTAAGCGAAAGGGTTGGGTATTGGGATACTCCAAAGTAGATGAGGAAACAATTATTCGTGGTATTCGACAATTGTCTAATATTCTTACATGAAATACTGAAAAAAGCCGACATCAAACTTGATGCCGGCTACTTTGATTCACGATTGGGTACCTCAACTAACAGGACCGTTATATTCTACGTATAAATTTCTTCTACGCCATACACTTAATGCAAGACCTACAATAAACGCGCCAAGCATTGTCGGCATCAGTCCATAGCTAACAAACGGCATTGGCATGACTACAATCGGTAAAAAACCAAATGTCATGCCGACATGATAGACAAACTGCCCGCCAAAAATCGTCATACCGCCAATAAGGAGTAAGCGTGCATAAGGATCCTGAACACGAAGTACAATCTTCATTAAACGAATAACACATAAAGCTAATAATGTTATAAAAACAATAACAAATGCATAACCATATGACTGAATCACGCCTACTAATACAAAATCCGTATGCGAATCTGGAATAACCATGCTATCACTTGCACCGATCCATTTTCCTTGCGTGATAACATTTTGAAGTAGCGTATAATAAAATCCTTTTTTATCCACATGCACCTCTGGATTGAAAAAAACGCCAATTTGCGAAAGTTGAAAAGTTCGAATCGTTTTCACAAAAAATAATAGTATAGCACTTCCAAACGTCACACCAATCCCCGTGGCAATCAATTTGATTTTCTTTGAAAAAGTGCTGTACCAGAAAAGCACGGCAACTAACATGCAATACATAACTAAAGTCACTGTTTGCCCATTAAAAGCGAGTAAAAAAAGAGAGATGAAAAATAAACGGATACACATCAACAGATTCGTCCGATTATGAAACAAGGTTGCCCAAGCAATAACATAAAACGGTATCGCCATCGAACTTTCTATTCTTAACGAGCCAATGACGAATATAGGTTGACCACCCATATATCCCGTACGAAATGCATGAACACAGAGTAAAATAGCTGTCCCAATACCGAAAAATACATAGCCGTATTTCTGTAACTTTCGATAATCCAAAAACATCAAACCTATCGCAAGAATAATCCCTAGTACAACGAAAATAACTTTTCTCTTCACAAGTAAATCTGAACTATACATCGTCTGTGTCATAACAGGTAAAAAACTCAGCAACATAACTAACACCAACAAACCTATCAGCAACCAGTCCACTTTCGGTTTATGGATTTTATTTAATGACGCACCTAATGTTGATGGACTCCCCATTTCTGCAATCGCTTTTTGTAAAGCCTCCTCTTCAGTCAACCCTTTATTCATCCACCCTTGTTGTGCATGTTTAATATGTTGCGTTAATTCTGTAACTACGAATGAACGTGCATCTTTTGATTTGATATAGTTTGTGACGCGTTTTAAATATGTATCTAGTACATTCATGAAACCTCACCCCTGTAGTAAAATTTTTCTAGCGAATTTATTGGATGAGGGTTTCTTTAGCAATTTTTCACCTTGCTTGCTCAGAACATAAAACTTCTCTCCTTCATCCGACCAATGTGCGTATACCTGTCCTTCCTGTTCCAATTGATGGAGCAAAGCATACAGCGCTCCTTCATTACGTTCAATCCCTTTCATCCCTCTAGCAAGGAGTAATTGAGTTAACTCATATCCTGTTTTTTGCTGCATTAAGAGTTGGAGCACTGCCAATCGTACATCTTCTATCTCAGAAAGTTGAGCGATTTTCTCTAGAACAGCTTGTCTATGATTATCTTTAAATTCTAGCTTCTTAAATGTTGTCTTTTTCATCGATTTTCGTAGATTGTTTAAGTCCATGCTTGTACCTCCCATTGCTCTTTTAATAAGGCTTTACCTTTACGCAGCCTCGTTTTTACCGTATTGCTATTGATTGCAAGTACATGTGCAATTTCTTTTATGGAAAGTTCTTCAAAATAAAACAAATAAATTACTTCACGATATAGTATTGGTAGTTGCATTACATTTCCCGCCAACCTAGCATCCTCATCTTGTTGGATTACGGTTTGCTCGACATCGACATTACTTTCTTGGCGACTGAAATGATCATCTGTGCTTATATGTACATTTTGGTTGTACCAACTTTTTAAGTAATCTTTACAGTGATTAATGCCAATCCGCCAAAGCCATGTTTTTACGGACGATTTGCCTTTATATGTAGGGAGTGCCTGATAACACTTCACGAATATTTCCTGTGTTAAATCTTCAGCAATTGCCTGATTTTTCACATAAGCATATACAAGCTGTAACAATTCTTGTCCATACGCTTGAATAATATCATCTATGGTATGCACCTGCGTATTTTCAAGTGATAATGTAAATTCATCCACGTTCGTACCTCCATTTCAACTATTAGACGAGTCCCAAATAACAAAAGTTTGCATAAAAAAGAACAATCATACTTTACTCGATGATTGTTCTTTTAAATCACTAACTAATATTTACATCGCATCGTTTTCTAAAAGCAGTTTTTGCTGTAGATTACTGTATATTCCTTGTCGCTTCATTAACTGTTGGTGATTGCCTTGCTCCACAATTTCACCTTGCTGGATGACAAGAATTTGGTCAGCATTTTCAATTGTTTTCAAACGATGTGCAATGACAAAGCTCGTTCTTCCTTGCATCAAACGTAGTAACCCTTTTTGAATATCGACCTCGGTCTGCGTATCGACGCTGGACGTTGCTTCATCTAAAATTAATATATCGGCATTTTCTAAAATAGCACGTGCAATCGCAAGTAGCTGTCTTTGCCCTTGACTTAGATTCGCCCCACCCGCTTGTACAGGTGTGTCATATTGCTCTGGCAAATATTTAATAAAGTTATGTGCATTAGCAATTTTCGCAGCCTCCTCTACTTCTTCATCTGTGGCATCCAGTTTGCCGAAGCGGATATTTTCTCGAATAGTTCCAGAAAATAAGTACGTATCTTGTAAGACGACACCTACACGCTTACGAATTGTCGCCATTTTATAGTCTTGTATATTAGTATTATCAATAAGGATTTCTCCAGCATCCACATCGTAAAAGCGTGTTAGTAAGTTAATAATCGTCGTTTTTCCAGATCCAGTTGGTCCGACAAGTGCGATTGTTTCACCCACTTTTGCATGGAAGCTAATGTTTTTTAATACAGGCTTATCTGCTACATAGCTAAATGACACATCGCGGAATATTACATCTCCTAATAGATGCTTACAATCACGTGCCCCTTCTTTATCGGCTACTTCTGATGGTTCGTCTAAAATCTCAAATACACGCTCCGCTCCAGCAATGGCTGACTGAAATGTATTCAGTAAGGTAGAGAGCTGATTGAGTGGACGGAAAAACTGACGAGTGTACGTTACAAATGCGGCAATAACACCGACCGTAACAACACCTTTCACTGCTAATACTGCGCCTGTACCAATGACAACCGTTAGTCCTAAGTTATTCATGAAATTGTTCATCGGCCCTAGTAAACCAGATGTTATCTCAGCGCGCTGTGCCGAATTACGTAACGCTTCATTTTGTTGATGGAACGTTTCAATTGTTTGCTGTTCTTTTCCAAACAACGTCACAACTTCTGCTCCTGTAATCATTTCTTCGACATAACCATTTAGTTTCCCTAAATCTCGCTGACGTGCCACATAGTTTTTACTACTACGTTTGACGATTTGCTTTGTTGTAAAAACGATTAATGGAATAATAATAAGTGTCACGATGGCTAATTGCCAGCTTAATGAGAACATCGCAATACTTACACCAATGACAGTTAAAATAGACGAGACGATTTGCGTGACACTTTGCGCTAAAGCTGTATTTAAATTATCAATATCATTTGTCACGCGACTCATTAAATCACCTAGTGCACGTTGGTCGAAAAATTTTAGAGTTAACGTTTGGAGTTTATTAAATAACTCTAAACGTAGTGTGCGTATTGTCTTCATCGACACATTAATCATGACAAACGTTTGTAGCCACGTAAAAATAGACACTACTGTGAACACAGCTGCTAGTACCAGCCCTAGACGAATTGTGCCATCAATGTCTTTCTTCATGATGTACGCATCGACAATATGTCCGATTAAATACGGTCCTGCAAGACTTAGAAATGTAGAAGCAATAACAAAGAAAATCGAGAAATATAACCCAACTTTTTGTTGTTTCAAATATTGCCATACACGTAGAATTGTTGCTTTTTGGTTCGTAGCCTTTTCAGCAGGTCCACCAATGCGGGGGCCTCGACCGAAGTTCATTTGTTTTGGTTGATTTTGACTCATAGTTGTTCACCAGCCTTTTGTTGGGATGCGTAAATAGCTTGATAGGCCACGTTATCTTTCAGTAATTGTTGATGAGTTCCTTGCCCAACGATTTCGCCGTCTTCCATAACTAATATGTGATCCGCTTGCTGAATCGAG
The DNA here is from genome assembly GCF_044762775.1 of Lysinibacillus sp. NPDC096418. Taxonomy (NCBI): domain Bacteria; kingdom Bacillati; phylum Bacillota; class Bacilli; order Caryophanales; family Bacillaceae; genus Lysinibacillus; species Lysinibacillus sp. NPDC096418. The sequence goes on along the minus strand of NZ_JBIWEY010000031.1, from coordinate 2,727 downwards.
GCAATTTTGGAAGCCACAATAAAAGTAGTCGTATCAGGGAAGTTTGTAGCAATTGCCTGTTGTACATGTTTCTCTGATGCACTGTCTAATGCTGATGTCGTATCATCAAGCACTAAAATAGCAGGTTGTCTTACAAATGCACGGGTTAACGCTAAACGTTGCTTTTGCCCACCAGATAAATTCGTGGCGCCTTGTGTTAGCTCATGTGCCAAGCCATTTTCGAGCTTGTCAACAAATTCAGATGCACAGGCGGCGTCTAGTGCATTATGTAATTCCTCAATTGTTGCATCTTCGTTACCAAGTCGAATATTTTTTTCAATTGCTCCAGAAAATAGTAATGCTTTTTGTGACGTAAAGCCAATATGCTCACGTAATGTCGTTAATGCATAGTCTTTTAATGACTTGCCGTCAATAAGTACTTCACCATTTGTCGGATCAAAAAGACGTGGCAGTAGTTTCACCAACGTTGACTTACCACTACCTGTTTTACCGATAATACCAACTGTTTGCCCAGCTTTTATAGAAAATGTCACGTTCTTCAATACATCTTCTGCAGATTCATAATAGCGGTAGTTAACATTTTTGAAGTCAACTGCTCCTTTAATCTTTTGCGAACTAGCTTGTTCTGCTTCCCTTACTGCTACCTCTCTATTAAGTACATCAACAATACGTTCTCCTGAAGGAATCGCACGCGCAATTTGCATAAGTACCATACTTGACGACATAAGGCCGTTTAAAATAATTGTCAAATAGTTAATGAAAGCTAATATTACCCCAACTTGTAGCATACCCGCCTCGACTTTAATAGCTCCAAGCCATAACCCCGCCACAATACCAAGGTTTACAACAAACATCGTAATGGGTACAAGTAAACCAACAATTTGCTCTGCCGAAATAAAACGTTTTGTCAGTGTATCATTGAGTACGCCAAACTGATTCACTTGTTGCTGCTCACGACGAAAAGCCTTAACCACTCGAATCCCTGCTAAATTTTCCTGTAGCTTCGTATTCACACCATCAATTGCCTCTTGTACTCGTCGATATAAAACTCCTGAATACCTTGTAAAAAAGTACATCGCAATAATTAAGATTGGCACAATTACCAATAAAATCGAAAATAATTCTCGTGCTGTCACAAAAATAATGACAATTGCACCAATAAATAATAGCGGTCCACGCACAAAAATACGCAACGTCATCATGAACGCGCGTTGAATACTTTCAACATCACTCGTCAAAATCGTAATGAGCTTCCCTGTCGTAAATGCATCTCGTTCCTTCGCTGAATATGTCATCATCTTCTCAAATAATGCTTCGCGCACGTCTGATGCAAAGTGAATCGCTGCCTTTGAGCTAAAGTAAGAACAGCCGATTCCTCCTACAAGGCCGAGCACTGCACTCCCTAGCATCCATCCAAACATCGTCATCACATACGCATTGTCACTGTTTGCAATACCAGTATCAATCATATGTTGCATAATCGTTGGCTGGATTAAATCCATTGCGACTTCTAATACCATCAGAAGTGGCGCAATAATCGTAAAGAATTTATAAGGCGCTAAAAACTGCCCTAATTGTTTCACTGCTTGCATTTATTCGTCTCCGTTTCTACTAATAGAATCTACTCTTTATTATAACTGAAAATTATTCTCATTAGGGAAAAAGTTTTTCGTGGCACGTAATATATTAAACTAAAACAATTTTTTCATTAAAAAAGACTAATCTGAAAGTTTTCAAATCAGTCCTATTACGAATTTATACAAACGTTATAATCCTCATTAATCGTATGTAAAAGCTATTCACCTCTCAATTTTTATACTTATTAAGAAGTAAGGCATAAGATTAATCCTTGTTTGTAGCTATTTCAGAAGTATTGGATTCTTTCAAGTTTGTTTCGTCTTCATATAACTCAAATAGCTGTGTAAATTCGTTAATTACTCCATCAATTGCTTTTAACTCTCCAACTAAAATAGCGTTAATCGTTTGAAGTTCCGTTGTTTCAAGCTGTTGTTTCAATGTAGTACGCTTAACCTGTAATCGATTTAAAAATTCAATGGCACGGCCACGTCGAAACGTTTGAGCTCCTCTACCGCCTCCACGACCATGGCCTCGACCACCGCCTCGTCTTTGTTTGCTGTCATCTCGACTATAATCTTCAATGTTCAAACCTTCTGAATGTCGAAATCTTTTTTCCCTCATAAATACCACACCCTCGAATACAATTGTATACAAACGCATACTAACAGTCAATGTTTATTACAATCCCCTGCTCGATTTAACACATATGCAACCAAAGGGTACAAATGTATTTCAATATATCGTTGACAATTGTGACTATTATGACTTAGTCGTTATGGAAGACTGCATTCCAAATATTCGAGAAAATCTTCTCAGCAAATTGCAATACATTTTCCAAGAGAAAATGTCATTTGTCAGCAACAAGTACGTTGAAATTAATGACGACTATTTCATTCAGTATCGCTCATATGGCATTTATAGTTTATTCTTGAGTGGATTCGTAACGACTATGATGCTTCCCCTTCCGAGATGGCTCGTCGCATTATTAATTTTATTACATATTCAATCCTCTCTAATGATGCAGTTAAAGGGAGAAGAATAATCACTGTACTACAAATCGAGTAGGAGGGAGCGACTAACTCCCGTCCTCTCACACCACCGTACGTACGGATCCGTATACGGCGGTTCCATGAAGTCTGACGGACAGCG
>NZ_JBIWEY010000030.1:0-57285 GCF_044762775.1 Lysinibacillus sp. NPDC096418 | reverse complement strand
CTAGTCCGTCCTTTAATCTTGAAAGTCTAGTATATAAAAAATACCGGCAGTTAGCACACTCTTTTTCAAGTGTCCTAACTACAGGTACCATATTACAGATTAACATTTTTTATTTTATATCGGAAATCATTTTGGAAACAACAAAAAGCCCAGGCTCAAAATTAATTGAGTGCCTGGGTTTCTCTGAGTTATTTACTGAGTTTCATTTTTTTAATTTGATAAGTGACTCCTGTAATAAGATTAATTATAAAAAGTAAATTTAAAGGATTAAAAATAATCGATTTTAAATCCGCTTCTAATGCAATTTGTAAAAATATAAACAAGATCCATATTACAAGATAGCTCAATATCATTGGGCCAGAAAACCATTCATTCAAAAATCATCACCTCATTAATCAGTGGCAAAATGTAGCATATCCAGTCATACCGCCACCTATAGCACCAACTATAGCTCCTCCAACTTGTTTTTATAATTTATTTTCAGGCATGATATCGTCCTCCACAATTCATAATGATGTACTCATTAGCTTTTATAGTCTGTTTAGCTTTCGACTGCACAATAAAAGACGATAGTTCAATATGAACCACCGTCCTATATAGATCCAGTACACTATGTACCTATTATAACAAAAAGCCGAATGATATCTCGGCTTTTTAATTCTTGTATTTTCTTTTATCAGTAATCAAAAGTAAAACATAGATTGTAAATGCAATACCTATAAGTATTATCATTACTATCGTTATTGGATCACTCAATGGTTTGATACTAATTTTTAGTTCATCTGAGCTATAAAAAGTGGCTAATAGAGTCGCGATTGCAGACAAAAGAGATATAGCGAATGTGAATTGTTTCCGATTTTTATCGTCTTTTTTATCCTCCTCTTTTCTTTTACTTGTAAACGCATCAAAGTCAGTGACCTTTTCAACAGATTCATTTTTTAAATCTAACTTATATTCTTCGATAATATTACAGTACTCTAATTTATTTGTACCATTTAAGAATTGAGAATCTAAAATTTCCTTCGTTAAAAAATCTAAAATTTCAACTACACTCTTAGTATCTTTAGCTAAAACATTGTATTTTTCACATGTAGCTATATAATACGAAAACAACACCGCTTTTTCGGGCAATTTTTTTTCTACTATAAACTCTTGTAGCATAACTACAATATCATCAGTTACTTGATTTATATTTTTTCTATATTCTTTATTGTCTTTGAATTTGCTAAACCAATTGGTTGCTATGTATACTATCACACCGGTTACAATACTTATTACCCAAGCATTGTTTATTATATTAGTTAGCCCATCTACCATTTAAAAACTCCTACCTTTCAGGTTAATCATAACCAAATTAGAATAATTTGTCATTATGAATAGAGACTACCAATTCAGTAGTCTAAAATGTTTGTTTTGAAATACATGCACAACCACCCCTCAAGGCATAATAAAAAGCCGCAACTCGTTAGATGCGACTTAATACATTGGATTAATCAGATGTTATAACATTTTGTTCTACCACTACCTTATAAACATCTTTAGTACTAATTAAAATCGTTTTATAATTTTGTGTTTCAGTAAATGAATACCAAGGCTTCTCATTGAAGCCATTAGAAATTTCTTCTGTAAATGTTTCTTGTCCAACATTATTCTTGATTTTATATTCTTCTTCACGACTTTCGTCAAAGTAAAACTTTACTGTATATTCATACTCCATTATCCTGCACCTCCCATCTATCTATATCATTGGACAAATGGGATTGATGTAATCAATAGAAATATAAAGCATAATAAAAAGCCACACCCGATTGTTGATTGGATGTGACTTGATGTCTATATTTTATTCAGGTGTTGATGTCTCAACAGTTTCATCGTTATTACAAATCAGAAGCTTAGCTTTAAAATCTATACTTGTTGAAAGTTTCTGCAACATACTTAATTCATTAGCCAACTTTTCTATTTCAACCAATCCTTCACTTTGCAATTTAGTAATGACCAACTCAAGTTGTTTTAACGACTGTTGAATTAATTCTATATTCTCCCTATATTTCACTAAAATATTTTCAGTATCCAATATCTCACCCTGATTGTTTGTGTTTTTAATCATTTGATCGACTCTTCCTTTCTCTCTATAAAGTCATCATTACGGTGTGGTCTTTGACACAAGAGATATTAATAAAACCCTAGGATATGACACGAAACCATCTCATAAATAGGATATAATTAGCACTATTATAAAGTTGTTTAACTTATTTAACAATTTTATTTTTATATAGTTAAATGCATAATAAAAAGCCACACCTGGTTAGATGTGACTTGAAAACATACATATTATTTTTGGTTCTTATCAACCTGATTGGTTCTTTTTTCTTCGCTACCTCTTATTAAACTCTTCAACTTACTCAATTCTTCAGATGACATCTTCATCTCACTAGCTTCTTTTCTGAGTTCATAATTATTCATTTCATTTTTACTTTTCACATGTTCACCCCCATCCACCTACAATTATAAATGGAATGGAAGTTGATAACAGTGATATAATTTTGATGTGAAAAAGAGACTACCCATTCAGTAGTCTCTTCCAGTGTTGACGTCCGCAAACGTCTATTAAATTGTTTTACCTGTTTAATTAACAGGGCTTTAAATGTCGATTGGAAGACTATCGGTGCAAAGTAGATCCACTTACTTTACATATACACTATATAATATTTAAAAATCGTGAAAAAGGGCACGTTTACGACATTTAAAGCTGAATACGCAATCCGTCAATGCCGAAAATCAGTACCGACAAGGCATATACCGCTTCTTTTAGATCTCTCCGGACCGTTCGTTCGTTGACATTATGCAGTTCCGCTATGTCAGCATATGTCTTTTTATCATCATCAATATAAAAGCTCATCAACGTATCATATTTACGAATCGATTCCTTCCCTTGTCTCTCACAATCTTTTTTATAAAATTCTAGCATATTATCAATAAAGCGCATCATATTTATCGTCCTTACACTGCTACGGGTAAGAGATTCAACAGATAGATATTCCCCACTAACTTCAATGAACGGATCTTCTTCAATTACCTCAACTTTATTTGTTTCTTTCAATTCTTCGCACCGAGCTTTAAAGTTTTGATAATTTCTAAGGAGCAGTCTTGTATTGAATATCCTTCTATCTGTTTTTTTATTATTTTCTTCTTGCATCAATTGATTAAATTTTGTAATTGCTACATCAGCAATTTGTTTTATCTCTAATCTTTCCATTTGTGCACCTCATCCCGAAATATTCATGATGTGTATTATCCCCATATTGTTCAACTGATAAATTCCGAATCTAAAAACCCTACTATTCCAACACCGTAAATTTTCACAGAATACAGCTCTTTCGAAATTCTGTGGTCAAATCCATAATATTCGATAATTAGAGCAGAATCAGAAATTAAGTAATCTTGTAATTGACCACAAATCACTTCATGAAGCAATTTGATATTTTCAACTTCAACCTCAGTCTTCATGGATTCCTCTAATGAACCTCTGTGAAATCTGAATTTAGGTATAATAATCCCTCCTACTTTCTTTCCTCATATTGTTCAGTATCAAGTCTATCTCCCCGTATTACTTCAAAATTCCATTTTCATAGCATCATTTCATCTTAGGTATTCAAACAGTTTCTATTTTTCCCAAAAAACATATATTAATTTCTGTTTAATAGACAGATTACCAATCACCTTCCAATTTCAAATCATAAATTATTAGTGTAAGACTAGATTTTGATATGTCTTTAGATAATTTAATAGAAACGCCTATGGTTCATTGGGGTCAACAAAATATTTAAAAAAGGAGGTGACAAACAATAATGAATCAAAAGAATTCAAAAAAATTTGTTAATAACGATTGTTGTGAAAATAACAGAATTTATTGGCCCCCTTTAAAAGCTATTGATATATCTGCTATTCCCCCTCCCCCAGTCATTGTCCCTGGTGGAACTATTATTCCAACGATAAATAGATATTTCTATATGGTTACAGAAGATATTGATCTAACAAACGGAGCAACCCTTCCAGCTAATCTATTTACAGATGATAATGGCGATCCAGTAACAGAATTCAAACTTTTTAATCCCAACGGATATGTCAATCTTTACATCAATGCTGTGATGCAAGAGGGTGGTGCTTATGAAGTAACCCCAGATTCATTAACTCTTAAGCCATTTAATGCAACTATTTTTGCTGGAACTCCAATAATTATAGAAACATTGGGATTCCAACAAATGTGATATAAAAATCTTCTAAATAATACTTTTTCTCCTTGAAAGGAGGTGAAAAAAATGGCTCTTTCAATTATTAATATTCATGTAAATGTTACGGGTACTTCGACTAGATTCTTTAATGTATTAGCAGCAAATTTAACGGTCGCTGATGGTACAACTATTCCTGCAACTGCCTTTCTATGATGATAGTGGGACTGCCGCGACTGCTTTTCCAATAGTAGTAAACGGCTACTATAATTTCTATATCAACGGTGTATTGCAAGAAGGTGATTCGTATACAATTTCTGCAACAGAGTTAACTTTTAACGGTGTTACTGGCACAATCACAGCAGGAACTCCACTAGTAGTAGAAGCTGTAGAGTTAGTTACACAAACTTAATGATTAGTTTTTAATTAATCACCTTTAGCCTTTCTTTTTCTATTTGGTGCTTAGGGTCACCCTTATCCCAAGTGACCCTTTTTTTGGATAGTTGCTTTTGCATCTCTCCAAACTGTTATCGCACGTTCGGGATAGCATCCTTAACATCTCCCCAAGATGTTTTTACACAAGGCTATCCCACTTCTGCGAATTTTTCATCAAACCTACTAAATCCTAGATTATTATGCTATACATCCCCTCATATGTTCCGATATGTTCAGCCTCATGAAATGTATTAGAATCTAAACATAGGCGATCTGCATATATCTCTCCGTCACCATCTACCCAAGGCTTAGAATATACATCACGGCTACTTTTACCCATGTACATCGTTTGAAGTGTTGCTGTTTCAGGATGTTCCAATGTTCACCATTCGACTGCATTTTCCCATACCAATTTTTCACCTACCACAACTGCACCTTTGAACCTTAACCGTACAGATAATTCCTCACACGATTCCTTATCGCAATACAAGATTTCTTCTTTACTGTGATGAATAGTATCGGAAGCATCACAAATGTAAACGTATAATAAATCCATCAATATTCCCCTTCCTTGCTGCTCAAAATGGTTTTGACACATTCTTTCCTCGTTCTTTGAATGCTTTTATCAAAGTCGCAACGCTGCACGATTTTAGCTAAGAATTTTTTAGCTATTTCTAGATAGATACTAACCGTTCCTTCCTTTGTAGCTGTCATCATCATGATTGGTAGTGTAATCGGTATTTGTTGTACTTTTGTACCTGAAGTAACTTCTGAAATGTTAAGTACATTACTTCCAGCAATAGCACAGAATCGATGTTTACCAACTTTAATTTCATGACCAACTGCTGGTATTAATTCATCATATGCTAAATAAAATCGCTATGTTTGTTCGTTTACTGTAATTTTCATCCCATCGCCTTCCTGCACATTTTCTTTCGAATAATACTCATATTGTGCAGTTAAAATATGCGTTTTACTGTTGCTACTTCTGCTACTTGTAAAGTCGTATTGTTTTCCATTTCCTCAATTTCTTGCAAAATGTATTCCCATTCAATTTCAAAAGGAACATGTGAATCAATAAATTCAACCACTTTATCCGCACCTTCGATATTAGCTTTTCTTTCGTTTACCGATACTTTAAATTCCTTCATTGTTATCTCCCTTTCTTACTACACAATATGTTTCGAATAATTATCAAATTGTTCAGTAGCTCTACCAATATCGTTTAAAGATTTCTGCTTTGGAAATGGCATTAATTTCTGCCAAGCTGTGAACATAGTAAGTGTAATTTTCATGTTTACTAATTCCGATGTAGTGTTCGAAGTATTCATGAAGATCTTTAAATTCAATTTGCGGTAAAACTTCGTGTTCTTCTAATCCGTGGTATTCTTTATCATGTAAGAAATGACTATAATTCGTGAATCCAATCATACGTTGACCTTTGATGATAAACTCATACTTTTTCCCAGTATGATTACACCCTGCGTTTCTCCACCAACCGTATTCCTGTTTCCAATCATCATCTTCAATTAAACCGAATTTTTGTTTCTTCCATTTCCCAAGCTTGCAACGCTACTCCTAGCCAATCCATTTCTGTCTCATGAACTTTAGTAGCACTAATTTTAAATTCTGTAAAAACTAAATCTAAATTCTCTCCAATGATTTATTTTTTCATTTTAATTTCCTCACCTTCGATTTTTTCACTGAACAATTTTTATCAGACACGAATCCTCAAAGTGTTCAGCAATGATGCTGATTTTTTCTTAATCTTTTTTTTAATAATGAATTAAATTTCTTTTTCTCCCCATACTATCCTTGCTTGAAAATGGCGAAATATAATTGAAAAGGAAGTGCAAGTATGGGTATGTTTAGCGGTAACTCTAAAGACGAACCATTACATTATGGTGAGGTGTTCAGTATCTGGACAAACCTTGCTGCAAACTATGGCATGATTGCTGGATATCAAACATTTTATAATCATGCTGGTGATAAAGACTTAAAAAAAATCATAGAAGATTTTATTCAATGCGCTAAAGAAGAAGCAAAGCAGTTAGAAGAGATTCTAAAAACTAACGGCATTGCATTACCTCCCGCGCCACCTGAACGTCCAGATGCAAGACCAGAAGATATCCCTCCTGGTGCTAAATTTAATGATCCTGAAATCAGTGCCGCATTATCATTAGATGCTGCTGCTGGTTTAGTTGCATGTAGTCAAGCAATGGGTATGTCTATTAGAGAAGACATCGGCTTAATGTATGGTCAATTCCATACAGCTAAAGCACAGCTTGGCGCCAAACTATTACGCCTTAATAAAAATAAAGGTTGGCTTGTACCTCCACCATTACATGTAGATCATCCAGAAAAATAATAATTATTAATTAAGCCTGATTAAACCGACAAATTAGTTCCCCAGTATAAAGCTGGGGATTTTTCAATTTGACTGAGTATCTTGGAAATATCTTTACTGCACATTTTTTATCTAACGTACATTAATGAAATCTTAAAATGGACTAGTAACCATTTTCTTTTTTGTAAAACTAAATCATTACTTAATAGACAAATTACCAATCGAATTTCTTTTTCTATTCATATATTAATAAAGTAAGGTAAACGTTATCTTACTAAAATGGAAAAGGAGGTATTCATCATGGGCAATACTATAAATAATAGACCTAATTCTGGTTGCTGTGATAAACATGGAAAACAATCAAGCAATCGCTGTAAAGGTTGTGTTTGTAATCAATTAAGACGCTTGCAAACTCAAACTGAAGTTGATCTCTTCTTATTTGGAGGTCAGGTTATAGAAGATGTTGTTTTTATTACCTTTGACCCAAAAGATTGTTGTGCATTCTTTAATGATCCAACGACAGAACCTGGTTCAACAATTATCGTTGACTGTCAGGATATTCAAGCTATTCGAATAGAAGCAGACTAATACAAAATCAGCTATCACATTTGGATTCACTTCTAATTTTCGTTTTACAACTACACATATTGATAAATAATGTGCAGTAATAAAGGGGTCTCTTCTTTATAAGTGAAGGGCCCCTAAAAAAATAGTTTAAATACCCATTTCGTGTTAACCTTAAAGTGTAATTTCATTTACATAAATTAGGTGTAGGAAATATCTGGTAATTCACATTTCTATACGCAACTGTTCCAAAATTTCTTCAACACTCACCCAATCGCTGCATTGTTCGATATATGCTTTTACCTTATCTCTGGTAAGAGAATAAGCTGTCACGGTTTCTTCAATCAACCCTCCGGCTAGATAAAGCATGTCCTAATAAATATCTTTAGTTTTTCTCCATAACAGCTATACGCTACCGTATCTTTCTGCTCAATATAAACCATACTATTGTATATTATTAAAAAAGGGTGAAAACATGGAATATAAAATATTCGTATTCGTTATAGTGTTTATTTTCCTGATAGTTAGTCTTGCATTGGCCTTTTCGATGTCGCCTACGAAAGATATTAACACCGTTATCAATAAAACGAATAAACCAGTCATACTAATCACTGTTGACTCACTTATGAGTCAATCCATTCAAAAAGTCATTCAAGAAGGAAAAGCCCCTGCTTTTTCATTTTTAATAAAAAACGGACAATTCTACCCTGAAGTAATTAGCTCTTATCCTACAATGTCTGTTACGATTGACAGCACTTTGTTAACTGGTGCTTATGCTGATCAACATAAGATTCCAGGCCTTATATGGTTTAAGAAAGATGAAAATCGCATTATTAGCTATGGAAGCGGCATAAGCGAAATATGGAGCCTTGGAGTAAAAAATGTTGTTCTAGATGGTATTGTTAATCTAAACAAAGAGCATTTGAGCAAAAATGTTCAGACCATTCATGAAGAACTCTCAAAGAATGACATTCAATCTGCCTCTATCAATGGACTTTTATATCGTGGTAGTTTCCACCAACGGTTAAATGTACCAAAACTTATTTCAGCAATGGGACTTCTACCAAATAAAATAGATATCAACGGACCTTCATTAATTTCATTGGGGACATTATCTCAATATAATCCCACAAATAATCGTCACAAGTTTGTTTGGGAAAAACTAGGTGTTAATAATCAATTTACTGTTAACGAGGTAAAATTTTTAATTGAGCAAAATAAACTACCCGCATTTACGCTCGCCTATCTACCAGATGCAGACAGTCATCTACACAAAAATGGGCCAGAGGATATAGAGCCAATTGAAAAAGCAGATCAATATCTTCAAGAGCTACTAAATTCTTATTCAACATGGGAGGAAGCTATTGAAAAGGCAATTTGGATTGTACATGGAGATAGTGCCCAATCTAAGATTATTAATGATCAGAACATTTCACTAATCGATTTAAATGATTTGTTGAAAGAGTTTACTTTTTGGAAACGTAACAAGAGTGGCGAAATTGCAATCGCGATTAACGAGAGAATGGCGTACATTAACGTAATTAAAGAAAACATAGAGATTTCAAAAATAATAGAAACAATAAAAAAAGATAAGCGAATTGGTATTATTGCATGGAAAGAGGGAAGAACAAACCATGTTATTTCTCCACAATCCAATAATAGGTTTAGCTTTTCACCAATTGGTTCATATAAGGATCTGTATAACCAATCATGGAAGTTAGAAGGTGATCATTCAATATTAAATTTAAAGGTCGATAATCAAGGACTTATTGAATATGAGGATTATCCAGATGCTCTAGCAAGGCTTAATGGTGCCCTGCATTCACATGAAGGTCAATTTATTATTGTAGATGCAAAGCCTCAATTTGAATTCATTGAAGAACATAGTCATAACCATGCTGGTGGAGGAGCACATGGTTCTTTACACAAAATCGATTCCCTTGTTCCTCTCATTATTGCTGGTACTCATGAAAAACCCGAATACAATAGACTCGTGGACATTAAGAAATGGATTATTAAATTAACAAAGTAACTCCCTTACCTAAAACCATTATAGGCGTTTTTGTTTTTCCTAATAGGTATATCAGGATACAATACGTCTTTTGGAACTAAAAATTCATATTGTTCAGAAACACATACTGTATCTTTATTAATGTATAAATTCCCTTTAAAATCTACGTTCTAAGAACGCTTTAGATAACTTTAGAGACTGTGGTGTTGGCGATCACCACCGTTTTTTATTCAATTTATAAATGTCAAACGCCTAAAATTCACTTGTTTATGAAGCGTATTGTAGTAATGTCATAAGTAAATAACAACTTAACAACTTTTTTAGTTTTCAAATCACTACATTTGGTCACTTCCAGTTTAGGAAATGGCCCTTTTTATTTTGGTGTAATGTTATTAATTCAAATTACATATCTTACTTCGAGATAGCAATCTCTTGCATTACCCCAAACTGTTATCGCACACGTTATCCATCAAACTCCTCAACTTGCTCCCAATGGAGAAGTTAGAAATCGCTTTTTAGAAATACGAGCCTTTGGGAGGTTAAATTTTGAGTAAAAGTAAAGACAGGCTTAATATTAATGATCTTTTATCGAGTGGCGAAAATGATGCTGCTAAGCTTGCTGTAATTGCTGGACTAATAACTACATTAGGTGACGGCCTAGCTACTGTTGCAGCAATGATGGCATTAGAGGAAACACAACAATCAAATACTAGCAATGGTAGCAAATCGAACAAAATAGCTGAATTAGAAAAACAAGTTCAATATTTATCAAAGGAACTAAATAAACTTAAATATTCAACAAAATAATCCTCTTTCATTTCTGCACAATATTTATCGATTACTTTAAACTTAACTTCCACAAATACAAACGCTATGTTTTTTAGTATAAATAAACAAACTGTGTACAAAATAAATATTGCCACTTGTTATTCTTCATTATTTTGAAGCTGCAGCTGCTTCTCTCGCTGTGGCTTTTTATTTTGCTCAAAATCTGACTTTTACTTCTTCATCTAGGAATTTATTTTTTCCATAATGGCCCATACTTTATTGCATGTAGTATCATATCTATTTCGATTAAGCGTTTTTGACTGTTCATTTCTCGTGCCACGCTTTACCAAATTAAATCCTCTTGCTTCAAGGTCAGCAATAGCGACATCTAACTCTGTATCATTTTTCCGCTGTATTGGTGGTAATCTAAATACGCCATTATGTGCTGATAAACGATTGAACATTTAATCCATCCCCTTTAAAAATATTCACCTTATCGTGAGGACTTTGGCCATATTTTATCCTGCGAAAATCTAGGGATTTTTGGTTATTAAAAGTAGTTTGTTGATACTGCAATTTACGGATAATAAACCCCCTACTGAACAGACTAATTTAAGGAGGTGAAACACATGTCAAATAAAAACAAGAACCAAACGATTGACCAAATTAGACAAAATATCCAGCAAGCAGAAGCTAACAAAAATCAAGCTTCTGGTCGTTTTGGAACTATGAACTCAATGAACAACGTAGAATTCGGGACTGAGACTGATGTTAACCAAGTTAGACAACAAATCCAACAAGCGGAAGCTAACAAAATGCAAGCTTCTGGACCTAACACAAATAGTTTCGGAAACAATTCAAATTAATTTGATATTCCAAACCGGCAGATTTTTCTTGCCGGTTTTTGCTTTCATCTCCTGAACAATACTTCATTTTGTGCAGTAACTAAACTACACAAACCTTATTTTGGTATATAGGGTCACAATTATCCCAGTGACCCTTTTAATTATTTCTTTCCCTCATATTGTTCAGTATCTAAAAATGAAACTTTTTAAATTTCGAATATATACAATGATTTTTATTGAAAATAAAGGATTCTTTCTCTTTAGAAAAACCGATTTTCTCAGCCACACGAATAGAAGGCTTATTAAATGGGGTCAATAATACTTATCAACCTATTTCGATTTAATTGAACAAATCCATTTTCCATACAACCTTTAGCGGCTTCAGTTGCGAACCTCTTAGACCAATATTTTTTATTAATATGGTAGCCAATTTCAACTTCAGTTTTACCATCCACTATTTGTTTGACAAGACCACAATCTCCAATTAATTCATGTGTTTCCTTCAAACATACTGCCCATAATCCATAGCCATCTTCTTCGTATCTTTTTATGTTCTTACCAATCCAATTTTTAGTTTGCTCTAAACTAAAAGATGATGGATAATACTTCATTGTTTCTGCATCTGAGAAAATTGCATGAAGTGAAGTAATATCTTCGTTGTTAAATTGTCTTAAATACAACCTTGCCGTTTCCAATACAATCATTTTGATGTTACTCCATTATTTGAGATCAAAATACTCTAATTTTTTTAAGTTTTCACCTTATTTTTTGTAATTCCGTATTGTAATAGGTTCCTTGAATTCAACGTACTTTGTATTATGATACTATGATTAATGCACAATATGTTTCTAATCCTCAGATTGTTCAGTAAGGTTCTAGTTTTTTATATTATTCTAAAGCTGAAATCCTTCGAATATAAGTTAACTAACAATTATTTTTATGTTAACATAATTGATATACCATTATTTGGAGGGATTGTTTTGACTGACAAACGTAGACGTAGTACATTTATTAGTTCAGTTAGTAGTTTAGGATTATGTTCAGTAGGAGGATATAGAATCTTTACTAACAACTTAGATGATATGTCAATACAAGTAGCATATATATTCTTTATTACTGGATTGATAGGCTTTGTTGGTAGTGTAGTAGAGTTATATAGAAACCCTCGAACTTAGCGTTGCTTTATGGCAAGGCTTTTCTTATTGCTACTGAACAATATTTATCTAATGTTTAATGATTTTCATTTTTCAATATGTCCGTTACCTTTACATGTCGGACACCCTTCAACAGGACATTTAATATACCCACCATGTTTAGCATTCCAGTACGGCTCAGTCATCACAATCCCCACTCCAAAGTTGCACGCATTTTATCCTTCAGTTTATGAATAGCGTTTGTATATTTCGAACAAGTGTCGCTGTTTCCTATTTCACTAAGCACTTCAGGCGTGTAAGAAGCATGGATCTGCTCCGTCGACAGTGCTTAAATAAGTGATAGCATACCAACCACTGTGATTCCCCAGAAAAATTGACTGTCAACAAATTCAATGATTACAGGAACATCACGGGAAATAGCATGGACTTAGCACTAGTTGCAAATGTAATATCGAGCAACTTGTTTCGTCCGATTTTATTAGAACTCTCTCCCAATAATGGACAGCTAAAAATAGACATCAGTCCTCCAATCGCCATAATTTGTCCAGCCGCAAATCGATCAATCTTAGATTCTAATATTCCCCTACTCAACACACCTGGGTTTTATAAATTTTGAGAATCCCTCCTCGATTTTTCTCTATGGAAAGATTTATTGTGTTTAGGTTGGATAATAGTTTATAGAAACCATTTCTCCTTCAATTTCGTCATAAAATCTATGAACTCTATAGAAAATACCAATGATTTATCTTATCTAGTTGTTTTATAATGATTAGAAGAATGACTTTCGTATTTATCCATGCCTAAAAGAAAGGAGGAAGGTGTTGCAAAGCTTCAACATCGACATACTAAATGAAGGTATTACGCAAATTACTAACAGGTATAATTGTAATAGGATCCATTATTGCTATTGGCTCATTTATGATCATCCAACTATTCAATTACACATTTAATCAAGCAGATAAATCTGATTTGGAATTCAAAGAAGAAGGACCAACTGTCGAAGAATTCATAGGTGAAATTGCAGAAACCGCACGCAAACTTGGCGAAGAAAATGATTTATACGCTTCCGTTATGATTGCACAAGCCATTTTAGAAAGTAAATCTGGTCAAAGCGGCCTGGCTACATCTCCAAACCATAATTTATTTGGTATTAAGGGCAAGTATCAAAACGATTCAGTAGTACTCGAAACTTCTGAAGATGATGGCACTGGTAACTTGTCAACCATTAGAGCTGAATTCCGCAAGTACCCTTCCTATGAAGACTCCTTAAAGGATTATGTAAATTTACTTCGCAACGGTGTCTCTTGGGACAGACAGTATTATACGAACGTTTTCAAAAGCAATACTGCCTCTTATAAAGATGCCACAAACTATTTAACTGGGTCTTACGCTACTGATTCAAACTACCAGGAAAAGCTCAACCAACTAATCGTACAATATGACTTAGTGCAATACGATAAACCGGTACAAACTAAAAAAATAATCCAAGTAGAAGATGGCGACTCCCTTTCGTTAATCGCCGAAGCACATAATGTCAAAGTCACATCCATCAAGCAATGGAATCAACTAAACTCCGAAATACTCGTTGCTGGACAGACATTAAATATTTATCAATGAATAAATAAAGAGATTTGAGCATAAGCGCTCAAATCTCTTTATCTATAAGTAATTCCATCACAACCCCTACAACAGGGCCACTATCATCAATTTTACCTGTTAAGCGGAAGCCGAACGATTCATAGATTTTCATCGCTAGCTTGTTTTCTGGATGCAAGCTTAAATAAATTTTTTTACAATCAAATTTTTGCTGAAAATGCTCGATTAATAACACTAAAAAGCGTTTTGCATAACCTTTTCCTTGGAACTTTTGGTCAATCATAAATCGATCTAACCATGCACTTTCCTCTTTCTCCGAATACCAGCCGTACATTGCATATCCGACAAGTGTTTCTCCGTCATACAATCCGATAGACGTTCCTTTTCCTTCATACAAAGACTCTGCTAAAGAAAATGCATTGCTTTCAATAAATGGTTGTTGGTCTTGTGCTACTTCTAAAGCAGCGACTGCGCGCCAATTTGCTGGCGTTACTTCACTAAAGTGAAGATTCATAGTTCCATCTCGCTCTCTAAATTTTCCAGTATCCTAACCTATTAAAGTTTTATTCAAGTATAGAAATAGAATACTTAAGATTATCTATTTTACAGAGTTTCCAGAATAATTGTCAAATTGTAGATATTGAGATTGAACAGATTATCAAATCATACTTTTCTATCTTTTTTTGAATTATTTGAATATAATCCTAAAGGCGTTATTTTAGTTATCAGAACAGCATTTTTTTGCTTTTAAGTTGATTATTTATTCAAAAATAGTATAAAATTAAACCTACGCAAAAAAGGAGGCAGATATATGGGATGGATTGAAAATATAGTTAATGAAACCAATAATGTTTTATGGACCTATATATTAATCGTACTATTAATTGGTGCTGGATTATATTTCACAATAGGAACTAAATTTGTACAATTTCGATTATTCGGAGAAATGTTCCGATTAATCGTAGAGAAAAAGGACAAAGACGAAGGTGTTTCCGCGTTCCAGGCTTTTACGATTAGTACGGCTTCTCGTGTAGGTACAGGGAATATCACAGGGGTTGCCCTAGCTATCGGAGTCGGTGGACCTGGAGCTGTTTTCTGGATGTGGGTAATTGCTATTATCGGGATGGCAACTGCATTTATTGAAAGTACACTTGCCCAAGTTTACAAAGTACGTGATGGTGATACTTTCCGTGGTGGACCTGCTTATTACATGGAAAAAGCGCTGGGACAACGTAAACTGGCAATTATTTTTAGTATCCTTTTAACATTAAGCTTTGGATTTATCTTTAATGCTGTACAATCCAATACAATTGCTACTTCTGTTGGTGAGGCATTTAATATTCAGCCTTATATCATCGGAATCATATTAGTTTTGCTAACTGCTATGATTATTTTCGGTGGCGTACATAGAATCGTGAAAGTTACTCAAGTACTTGTACCAGTGATGGCCATTTTCTATTTACTCATCGCACTTTACGTAGTGGCAACTAATATATCAGAAATACCTGGCGTCTTCAGCCTGATTTTATCTGAAGCATTTGGATTAAGAGAAGCTGCTGGAGGAGCTTTAGGTGTAGCGATTATGCAAGGTGTACGCCGCGGCTTATTCTCGAATGAAGCTGGTATGGGTAGTGTACCAAATGCTGCAGCTACTGCAAGTTCTTCACACCCTGCTAAGCAAGGACTCGTTCAGAGTTTAGGCGTATTCTTTGATACGATTATTATTTGTTCTGCTACTGCATTCATTATTATTTTGGCAGGTATTTATAATACAGGAGAAAACGATGGAATCGTCCTAACTCAAAATTCATTTGCTGTACACGTAGGGAGTTGGGCTCCATACTTTATAGCAATTGCCATTGTATTCTTTGCGTTTAGCTCGATTGTAGGTAATTACTATTACGGGGAAACGAATATTGAATTTATGAACGCACATAAAGGATGGCTAACTGGTTACCGTATTCTAGTTCTTGGCATGGTGATGTTCGGTTCTATTGCGCAAGTATCACTTGTTTGGAACTTAGCCGATCTATTTATGGGTCTGATGGCCATGTTAAACATTTTCGTCATACTATTACTAGGTCGAATAGCTTTCCGTGTGTTAGACGACTTTACGAAACAACGTAAACAAGGTAAAAATCCAGTGTTTTATGCTAAATCTGTTCCAGGTTTAAAGAACACAGAATGCTGGGAAGAAGACGACCAATAAAGATTGAAGACGTGTAGCATTTGCCTGCACGTCTTTTGTATTAGATATTTTCTCAAAGATTATTGCTGTCTTTGTGCTTTGACCTTTCGTAAATCTCGAATTTTTAACTAAAGCTTAATCATAAAACTCCATATGCATTTTTGCTTCTTTATAATAGTCAAGCCTATCTTGTAAAGTCCCTGAATGAAATTCAAATTTATGACCATCCGGGTCTATAAAATAGATAGATTTCTTGTCTCTTTCATCTCTTGATCGTCCTGAAAGGATTTTTACATTTAAACTCACTAGTTTCTGATACATATTATCGAGTTCTTCTTCGTCTATTGAAAAAGCTGTATGTGTATATGATTGGCTAATTTCATTACGAGGTATATCCTTTTCTTCATTAAGTGCAAGCCATAAACCATTTAGATCAAAATAAGCAGTACTCCTACCTTGAACTAATAACTTCGCATCAAAAACTTTTTGATAAAATTTTATCGAATCATTCAAGTTAGAAACTGAAAATAACAAGTGATTAAGGCCTTTAATTACCACATAAACCTCCTACGAAGAATCCTATATTATTCATATCTCTATAAAACCCAAAATAGTTAAAAAGCTAATTTGCCCCGCTAGCGGATAAGTAAAGTTCATAGCACTCCATCCATAAATTCATTGAGATTTTCTTCAGAAATTACTTTTAAGCCATTTCTTCTCATTAGGGCTGTTGTAACTCCAATACCTAGAATTTTTTTCCCTATAAATTCACCATTATAAATCATTGAGCTACCGCAAGATGGGCTGTATTCCTTTAGGATAATAGTTGTTGCCCTCAACTCTTGAGCTTTCTTTAATGTTACGTATGCACCTTTAATATATAATTCAGTAACATCTTTACCTGACTTTTCAACAACTATTGCCTTCCCATCTAATACATCTTCCCCATCTCCTCCAACGATCTCAGCAGGCTCTCTTGGCGTTAAAAACCCACCAAGTAGTTCTGGACAAACAGAAATGGCTTTATTTTCTGATAATAGTTTGTGTATTCTATTATCTAAACTATCTGTTCCGTTATATCTTACTTTTTACCCTGCCAAACAAGAACTAACTAATATCAATCTTTCCACCTCTAAATAAATAAGAATATTGCTAATATTATCACTTTCCCGACATATTAACTACTATCTCTTATTGAGCAAACCTGCCCAGTTCGATTAACAAGGCTAGGTAAAGTAAGAATCATTACAAAACAGTGCTTTAAAATAAATATGTAATCCAGTGAAAAAAGCCTATTAATTTACTGATTAGCTATTTGATAGAATTCATTAACTCGTGGAAGTAATTTGGATTATGAGTCTTATAAAGGTTGAACCATGAATGTAATGTTTCTGGTGCAAATACATCGAGCAGCTTCAATACTTGCATCGCAAATTCCAATGGAGCTATTCCTGATGCAGTAACTAAATTCCTATCAGTTACTGCAGCTTCCATTTCATAATATTTTTCTCCACAATAATTAGGACAAATCATTTTCATATATTCTAAATCGTTGCTTGTATGCTTTCTTGAATCTAACAATCCCATCTTTGCTAGCCCTACTGTTGCACCACAAATCGCCGCAATAACAGTTCCTTGTTTTATAGATTTAGAAACTTTTTTCAATATGGGTTCGTGTATTTCCTCTAACCAAGTATTCCCCCCTGGAAGGATTACAACATCATTACTTTCCAAAATACACTCTTCAATAGAAATACTAGGTAGTATTTTCACCCCACCCATTGTAGTAACTGTTTTTTTATCAATACCTACTGTAACTACTTCTAAAGGCGCTAGTTCTTTTTTAAAATACCTTCCCGAGTTGAGTTCAGCGATCAAATAACCTACCTCCCAGTCTGACATCGTATCAAATACATAAAGATACACATTTTTTGTAAACATAATACGCACTCCTTTCGCTTGATATTCTCTATTATAAAAAAACTTTACTGACATCCTTTGTCAGTAAAGTTATCAAACTTGATAAAAATCAATTAACTCATATAGAACTTCAATAAGTTTTTGCTTCAAGCTTATTGGTTCTATTACTTGAATAGATTTGCCATAGGGTAAAAGTAAATAAGGTACATATGTATGAATGGCATCTTCCTCTAGTAGAAATATCACTTCCTTTGAAGTCCGTTCTTTGAAATGATGTCCTAGAAACCAATGCTGGCATAAGTCATCCAACGCACTTGTCTTCCCTCTAAGCACTAGCGGTATAAGCTTTTGCTTATCTTCTACTTTAGGAAGTAGGTTTTTCATAAAAAATTCACTTGCCGAAAAATTCTTTGGACGGTTGAAGGTAATTTCTGTTTGAATGATACTGATTATTCGCCCCACTCTAAAACTGCGGATTTCATTCCTTAACTGACAAAACGCAATGACATACCAGTTAATATTCCAATAAATAATTCCATATGGATCAACAATCCTGCGCTTTGCTTGCTCTTCACGACTTGTACGGTATTCGATTTCTACAGATGATTCGTTTACTATACTTTGCTCCAATTCCCTCAATATTGGCTCCGTGGATGATTTTCCGATTGGGCTTATTACTTCAAGCCCTTCTAACTGTTGCTTGACCAATCTTTCCTGCTCTTGATTTGAATACATTTTTAGCTTTGATGTTGCGCTGTCTAATGCCTCCCCTAAAAAATAACCTGCTTCTTTTGCAAAATCAGCAGCATGTAGTAATGCAGTTTGCTCATTTATATCAAAAAGTAGAGGACTTTCAATAAAATTATTCAATAGGGTATATCCCCCATTATGACCTGTTTCAGATATGATCGGCACACCACTGGCAGAAAGTGCATCAATATAACGGTAAACAGTTCTTATATTAATCTCTAACTTTTCAGATATCTGTTTTGCAGTAATTTTCCTACCTGTATTCAACATCCATAGAATCGCCATCATATTATCAATTTTAGCCATAAGATTTCACCTCATTATTCCACTCGATTATGTTAGAACAGTCACTTGTTTTAGATGGAAAAATGAATCTATAAAATACCTCCCTACCTTATTCAACAATTTCAATATTATTGCATTCTCCAAGTTATATCTTGTGTCTTTCCCTTCAATGTCAAAATCTGTACGTCCCTCAATTTTATACTGTACAGGCGGGAAATGCATATTAGCCATTAAAAAAAACGCTTCTTCTGTGTACGCATTTCCATCCTTTAATCTGATAACGTTCCACCGAAGAACTGATATTGCTCTGTAATTATTTGCCCACTTTCGATTGGTGTAATGTTATGCGGTAAGGTCATCATAGCATCGTATCGATAATCTTCTGTCAAATTCGTGGTGTTTAGTAATATCCACGAACCACCATGTCCAAGTTCAACTTTATCATCAACCTTATAAGTGAGTTCAGCGACAATATTCGGCTTTTCTCCCGACTGATATTGAGCCTTCTTCCTTGTTAAACGAAAAGTAAATAACTCTTGCTCCACGTCACTTTCCTCAACATTGTCATATTATTTGAACCATCCTCTGCAGTTTCTGAACTACAAGCAGTTAAAAATATTGCCAGTAGTATTGTAATTAATAAACGTTAATTTTTTCCTCCTCTTTCAATTGGTGCTTTTTTATTCAATTTATTATAGAATACTATTCAATAAGTTGTCCTAAAAATATTTATTTACTGAAAAAGGGCCTTCTCAATCGTACTCGAGACGTCCCTTTTTTGCATTTTAAACAATTGCTATTATAAGTATTTCAACACAACGAACTGTATATTTTATTAAGAAGTTCTAATCGTTCCTTGTCCATATACTGGACGCCCCTCAATATACGTAGCAAGGATATAGATATCCTTTATTTCCTGTGGATTCACTGTAGTCGGATCCGCTTCTAATACGGCAAAATCAGCATTTTTACCAATCTCAATACTTCCTGATATAGCTTCATCAAAATTCAATTTTGCTCCATAGATGGTCATGGATTTCAATGCGGTTTCCACATCTATACGCTGTTCTGGCCCCAAAACATAGCCGTCCTTCGTTAAGCGATTAACGGCTGCCCACACGGAAAACAGCGGTGAAATAGGTGTGACTGGACAATCTGAGTGGAGCGTAAACAAAAGATTGGAGCTCATCGCTTCATGTAATGGGCTAATACGCTTTGCCCGCTCTGGCCCTAAGAAAATTTCTCGATGTCGATCGCCCCAATAATACACATGATTAATAAAGACGCAGTAACAGGATTGATGGAACGATTTCAGGGCATTGGTACGTATTATTTGGATAGTTACCTTTACTGGTAGCTTGAGTTACATAAAAACTTGGCATTTGAAAATCGGGTAGAGCAAATGCTTATTTCAACTTGTCAAAAATCTAACTATTTCACAATTGAAGCAATAAGAAAAGGCAAAGAGCACCATTTATCAGATGCTTTTTAAGCGGATTCAGTGGTTTACTGTTATTCAATTAGCGAAGCAAAAAGAGGTTTTCGCTGAACTAATATGGTAAATTTGATAAAACGTGGAATCTTTTTTATTGTTTCTCCTTATAATATAAAATACAATATATATGCGTGTGTTTTTATACTACTAGATTTTTTGTAAGTAAAAGTGTGGGGTGGTTAATTGAATTTTATTACTTGGTCAATTATTGCAGCAGAAATTGGTTTTTGGATTGTTATAATACTCGGTCTAACTTTACGTTATGTATATAACTTTAAAAAAATGGGATCGTTCTTTTTACTTCTAACACCCGTGATTGATTTGTTTCTGTTAATCGTAACTGCTATAGATCTATTAAAGGGTGGAAATGCAACTACGTCTCACGCTATTGCTGCTATCTATTTAGGTGTGTCGATTGCTTTTGGAAAGAGTATCGTTCGTTGGGCTGATGAAAGGTTCTTATACTACATAAAAAAAGAGGGAACAAAACCTGAAAAAAAGACTGGTTTCGCATATGCTCGTAATTCTTTGAAAGGGTCTTTTCAGCATTTATTTGCATATATCATCGGAGCAGGATTTTTATTAATATTGATATACTTAGTAAATGATGCGGACCGTAGCTCTAAACTTTTTGAAACACTAAAAGTATGGTCTTTAGTACTGGGAATT
This sequence comes from Lysinibacillus sp. NPDC096418, assembly GCF_044762775.1. Lineage (NCBI taxonomy): Bacteria > Bacillati > Bacillota > Bacilli > Caryophanales > Bacillaceae > Lysinibacillus > Lysinibacillus sp. NPDC096418. The sequence continues at coordinate 36,029 of NZ_JBIWEY010000030.1, read as the reverse complement.
GATTTTATCATATCTATTTCATATTTCATTTGGCCACGAGGAAAATAGTTATTTTACATAGAAGTAAGTAAAATATTTTAAAAATAATGAATGTTTTTTCTTCAACTAACCAGAGCCTTCGTTAAATTTTCGATTCACGAAATATCAAACCGAAAAGACAGATTTATCCTACACATTTTGTAGATTAAATCTGTCTTTAACAGCAACAATCTTTGAGAAAACAGCCTTCTTTAAAAACTCCATTAATGCATATCCTATTCTTTAGGATCCTCACCAAAACTAGGGGTTGATTTAAAATACAAATACCATATTTTGGTAAATAACCGTTCTTTTACTTTAATAAGTGCGTTATTCCTTGAAAGAAGAAAATATTGTTGCTGTCAGTACTACTGAAACGTTACAGATTTGAGACCTTTCACATAACGACAACATCAGCTACCTTTAAAACCTTTGCCCAATACATCACGGACATCATGGACGACAACAAATGCCAGTTCATCTACACTACTGACGGCTTTTTTCAATTGCATTAATTCTGGTTGGTTAATGACAATATAAAGAACTTCTTTTTGATTTTGGCTATAGCCACCACGGCCTTCTAAAATAGTCACGCCACGCGTCATGTTGTCGATGATATACTGACGAATCTCTTTTGAATGATCAGAAATAATCGTCACCGCAGTACGGCTATTCAATCCTTCAATCACATAATCAATCACTTTTGCACCTATAAACACAGCCACTAGTGTGTACATGGCCTTTTCCTGACCAATAATAAAAACAGATGCTGCAATAACGACAATATCAATGACAAGTACACCTTTACCCAAACTCCAACCTAAATATTGATTGGCTAACCGGGCTAAGATCGCAGACCCTCCGGAAGTCCCACCTGCCCTAAACATCATCCCAAGCCCTAGACCTACAAACACGCCTGCGAATAGAGCAGCCAGCAAGGTATCACCATTCACCTGATATGCCACATCTTCTGTAATGTATAGAAAGAATGATGAAAAAAGTATGCCTAATATTGTATAAATCGTCGTCTTCTTGTCAAAAAACTTATAACCTAATAATAAAAGAACAGCATTGATACTAAAGTTTACAATGCCTGGCGACCATCCGAATAAATAATACGTGACAACGGTGATCCCAATGACCCCGCCTTCAGACAACATGTTCGGGATTGCAAAATAGTTTATTCCAATGGCGAATATTAAGGACCCTATTATAATTAAAAATATTTCTTTGATGCGATGTTGTAACATAAAAGCCTCCTGTAAACTGTGACTGTCAAAATTCGTTATGTAGTTCATTTTAAGCAATATTATTTTAATTCGTTTTCATGAAACCAAAATTACTATTGTTAGTATGTTCACTTTTTTAGTATAGACACCTAAAAAAGAGTAAGAATGAATGAAAATTTTACGCTTTCATTGACACACAAAAAAGCACTACAAGTCGTTATGTTCTTCGACCTGTAGTGCTCTTGTTTAATATTCAATTTACAATCTAAACTTACGCACCATTTCTTGTAATTCAGATGATAACTGACCTAACGTCCGTGCTGAAGTCGAGATTTCTACCATTGTTGCATTTTGCTCTTCTGCAGCTGCAGCAACTGTTTGCGCTTGACTTGACGAACTTTCAGATAAGATAGATGCTTCATTTAATTGCCCTTTTATACTAAGTGTATTTGCATTTAACTGTTCAATAAATGCGGAAATATTTTCTGTTTGACTAGATACATTTTCAATCATTGAAGAAATACCTTGGAAGTTATCTTCTGATTTTTTCACTAGTGTTATGCCTTCATTTACATTATTTGTTGATTTTTCCATTGCAGTTATTGCTTCTGTCACTTCATGTTGTATCGCTACAATGACCTCACGAATTTGATTGGCTGCCACAGATGAATTTTCAGCTAATTTCCGAACTTCATCTGCTACTACAGCAAAGCCTTTTCCATATTCCCCAGCTCTGGCCGCTTCAATTGCTGCATTTAATGCAAGGAGGTTCGTTTGATCAGCAATTGCGGTAATCAGCCCAACAATTTGACTGATTTCAGTCGATTTTTCGCCTAATGATTGAACAACTTTTGATGTCGTGTCAGAAGATTGCTGAATGTTCATCATTTGTCTCATCGTTTGGTCCATCATATTTGAGCCAACCAAAGTATACTCCTTTGTCGATACCGCTAAATCCGACACTGCTAGCACAGAAGAAGTTGCTTGCTCCATTCCTGTCACCATTTCTGAGATAGCTTCATTACTATTTCTTGCACCTTGCACTTGTTGGTCTGCCCCTTCTGAAACATCCACCATAGCTCTTGTAATTTGTTCTGTCGCTCTAGTTGTTTCGTCGGCGCTTGCAGACAACTCCTCTGAAGTAGCAGCAACTGTCTGTATATGCTCTTGTAAGCCCCCAATTAAATCTCGATAATTTGCTAGCATACTATTAAAATCAGTCCCCAGTTGACCGATTTCATCCCTATTCTTGATATTTACAGGTTCAATTGCCAAATTACCCTCTGCCAATTGTTTAGCTTGTGCTGATAGTAATTCCACTGGTCTTTTAATCACGCGAACAAAGAAATAGATAATCCCAATCGTCAATAGTAAGGAAATTACACTCGCTGCAATTTGAAAAATAACTGTACTTTTAAATTCATCTGACCCATGATTAAGAATTTCCTCTGATTGCTGATCCAGTATAACCGTTAACTCATCTAGACTTTCTTGCACTTTTTTAAAGATCGTATCAACTTCATAATATTTCTGTATTGCTTGGGTCATATCCCCAGCGTTATTTAAACGAACCGCCTCATTATTCATTTCCACTAAGCCTGTCCAGCTAGACATTAACTGTTCATAAGCTGCTGTTCCCTGGTCAGTTTCCACGATTCTTCCATATGAACTCAATGATTGTTCTATCTGCTTTATGATTGTTTCAACTTCTTGCGCATATTGTTTCTTATATGACAAATCCTCAGAGATTAAACTTTGCTGAGTGCTAATATACATATTATTCGTTTGTTCCTTAATCTCATTAAGCAAGTTTATTTCAGGAATAATATCATTGTTTAGTGTCGATGTATTTTCATTCAATGTAAACGCACTTTTAATAGCAATTGCACTCATCAACAAAATTATTAACATTATAATTGAGAATGAAATACCTACTTTCTTACCTATTGTCCACTTCATGACTTTTCCCCCTCAAAGAATGTAAAAAAACAAACCAAAAGTAATTCTTTACCACCTTATATATATCGACTATAATCGGCGATTATTTAGCTATTTATAGAGTATATTTCACTAGTTCTTAATTTAGGTATATTAGCACATTCACTCAGAATAAAATTTCACTAGAAACAGGTACAAACCTATCCGAGGAACAGCTATATTATTTAGTTTCTAGGAGGGTAAAGTAGGTAATTTCAGATCACTTTTTCCTTTGTCGAAGATCTCATTAAGTATCGAAGTGTTTTTGACGAAAGTATAGAAACATTTTGCATGTAAAAGTTTTTTCATTTGATGGCTTGCTCCACCGCTGCAATGGCATGGATTACAGTTGTATCAAATATAGGTACCTGAACATCTTCCTGTTTAATGAGTAAACCAATCTCAGTACAGCCAAGAATGATACCGCATGCGCCTTCTTCAATTAACTTCTGAATTACCTTTAAATAATATTCTTTTGATGGTTGCTCTATAATTCCTAAACATAATTCTTCGTAAATAATACGATTCACGCCGTTACGTTCCTCTTCACCAGGTACAATAACTTCTATGCCTTGATTGCCAATTCGTTCTTTATAAAATGCTTGCTCCATAGTATATTTCGTACCGAGTAAACCAATTGTTTTTAATTTTGCTTTTTGTATTTGCGAAGCCGTAGCATCAGCAATATGTAAAATAGGAATGTTAATTTTTGCTTCAATTAGATCAACAACTTTATGCATCGTATTTGTGCAAATCACAATGAAATCAGCTCCCGCTTTTTCTAAGGAATGTGCCGCTTCCCCGAGTACAGCCCCAGCCCTTTCCCAGTTCCCTTTTGCCTGATAATGCTCTATTTCTTGAAAATCTACACTATACAGAATGCAAGTTGCCGAATGCAAACCACCAAGTTGTCGCTTCACTTCCATATTGATAAGTCGATAATATTCAGCTGAAGATTCCCAACTCATCCCACCGATTAGACCGATTGTTTTCATACTATACCTCCTAATATGTATATTGAATATTCATTTCTAAATATCGTCAAATTGCCGAAACTACCGTGGCTTCCTGTCCTTATTGAGCGACTCTTCACACATGTTGAGCGACTTTCTCATAACCTTGAGCGAACCTTCTCTCATGTTGAGCGACCTTTTCCCAACCTTGAGCGAACCTTCTCTCATATTGAGCGACTTTCTCACAACCTTGAGCGACTCCCCCCATATTGAGCGACCTCTCCATAACCTTGAGCGAACCTTCTCTCATGTTGAACGACTTTCTCACAACCTTGAGCGACTCTCCCCCATATAAAGCGACCTCTCCACAACCCTGAGCGATTCCCCACCCTTGTCGAGCTGTCTCCTACTAAAAACTTCACTAAAAATCCCCAAGCATCACGATATGGAATTAGGTGATGCTTAGGGATTCATTTGATTAATATTTAAATGACTGAATAGATTCTTGCAAATCAATCGCCATTTTCGATAGATGTGTGGAAGCAGCAGCTACTTCTTCCATCGCGGCATTTTGTTCTTCTGAAGAGGCCGCAACGCTTTGGACGTTATCACTTGATTGCATCGACACTTCGCTAATATAGTCGATTTCTTTTACAAGCTTTTCGATATCTTGATGAATTGCACGTATAGCAGCTGTTACCGCATGTGCTTGTTGCTCTACGTCATCGATAGCCCCGTCAATTTGTAGGAAGTTATCACGTGCAACATTTACTTTTTCTCGCCCTACTGATACAGAATCATTGCTTTGTTCCATATCCTCCTCAATTATTCGGGTAGTCTCTGTAATTTGAGCGACCACCTTTTCAATATCGCCAGCTGCGAGATTAGATTCGTCTGCAAGTTTACGAACTTCTTCTGCTACAACGGCAAAGCCTTTGCCGTGTTCTCCGCTTCGTGCCGCTTCAATCGAGGCATTGATGGCTAGTAAATTCGTTTGTGTAGCAATGCTTTTAATAACACTAACAGCAGAAGCAATTGCAGCTGTATTGTCGTCTAGATCTTTGACTCGTGTAGTTAGCTCAGCTGTGTTATCGGAAATTTCATTCATCTGCTCTATGACATTTCGTACCGATGCACGGCCTGCACTCGCCATCTTTTTTGTAGAAACTGTTGCATCATTTACATTATCGATGCTTGTTGAAATCTCATTCATTTTTTTGAAAATATGCGAGGATAGCCCTTTCACATCCGCAGTCAAAGTGTCTTGCTTCTCAATTCCTTGTGCAATGTCTTGAATCGATTCTGTTACGACTTCCGTCGCTTGTGTTACTTCCATACTGCTCGCAGTTAGCTGTTCGGATGTGGCAGCAACTTGTTCAGATGAATTCCCGACTTGTCTCATCGTCTGACGTAGTTTCGAGGACATTTTGTTAAAGGAATCAGCGAGCAATGCAAACTCGTCTTTCGTTTTAAATTGAAGATGCGTTTTTAAATCGCCCTCTGAAAACTTGTCCATTTCTGTAACTGTTTGTTGAATGTTTTTCGCTACACGGCGACCAAAAACGGTAGCAATAATGATACTAACAAGCAAAGAAACAATCAACAGCCCACCAATTTCTTTCGCACTCGTTAAACCACTTGCCTTTGTCTTAGCTATATTTGCCATCATTTCTTCATTTTTTGCTGTTGCCATCGTTTTCCCAAAAACAACTAATTTTTGCGAACCCTCACCAAGCACAGGTAAAGCCATTTGCTGTGCTTGCTCTTTGTCACCATTTTGAAAAAGAGGTACTATGTCCTCATCAATCGGTGTCTCCCATTCATTTAGCTGCACTAAAAACTTGTCAAAATCCGCATCTTTTAGACCTAGATCTTTTATGCGATTAACAGAACTATGTAAAGTATCACGAATTTCATGATGATTTTTCAGCATTTCTTCCTTGCCATATAACATGTACCCGCGAATTGCCGCATTCGCACGCACAGTTTGGAAAGAAATGTCGTTATAAAGATTAATCAGCTCTGTATCCTTCTCAATAGCTGCAAGTGTTTTACTATTAGAATCTAAATAATAGATAGAAATTCCTGCAATCAATATTAGAAATGCCAACACGATACCAAATGCAAATTGTAGTTTGCGTTCAACTGTAAGTTTCATAGTACAACCTCAATTCCCTAAATATGTATAGTCCTCTCGAGTATATCGCAAGTCTTTACTTCCTCCTATGACTCTTCTAGCAATTATATAAAATAATAGAGAACATATGACAAATATTAAAACTCCTATCAAATTGCATTGACTTTTCTCAGGAGTATTTTACTAGTTATTTACCAAATGCCCCATCTAGTCCGCCCATCGTTTTCTTCAGTTAAATATTGAAGGTCCTCAAATTGCTGAGCTTTTGCATGACGATACATCTTCTCAATTAATAGTGGATTTTTGCAATAAATATTAAAATACGTACAGTCCGATAGTAGAATAACAATTTCACAATCACTTTTCAAAAAATCCTCATATGTAGTTATTACTGTAAACTGCTCACTTGGATAGCCTTTCAAGTCCATAAAAATCGTGTAATAGGAATCTTTCCGAAGTCTCATCTGTAAATCCGCTCCGGTAATGCCACGCTCATATTCATCGTCTGAGAAAAATGATTCAGTAAAATTATTCTGTTCTACAAAATATGCATCACTATTGCCAACCTTCCACATATATCTTGCTAAATCCACCGGTGCTAATATGTTCCCTAAACTTTGCCCATGTTCATTAGGAATGCTACACCCTATTCCTCTATACATCCTATTCACCTCAAATTCGAAATCTTATCTGTATACAAACTGAATTTATTAGGCTGATTCAAACTCTTCTTTCTATACTATTATAGTTGAAATATTTTTGACCATTCATCACAAAAAGTCGGGGATGACATTTGATGAAAGAGTATAATGCTTACAGATAACTGCATTTTTCGTTACAACTGGCCACTGGAGCGAGGTTGGAGACTAAAACACCACACTACATGACAACACACAGCAGTACGGAAATCCACCCACACGTAATGGTGATGAGCTATAATACTGTTTAATAACAATTTAAAGGAAGGGGTTTTTAAATGAGCAAACCAGAATTGTATGTCAGTTTAGTGGTAGGTCCAAATTGCGATATGGAATCTTTTGCCTTACGATCAACACTCGAGTATTTCGGTGCTAGAGTTACTGTTCATTGGATAGGACGACCAAATGTTCTTGTTGATGTACTATCTGGAGAAGATCGAGATGACAAAATGGATTATCTAATTTTAAATTTTCATGGAGATGAGGGTAGACTTTGTATGCCTGAACTAGGTGAGGATATCTATGAGGATGGTGAGCCTAGAGGGGAATTTTTTGATGAACAAGATGTTATGCGATATTCAAATTTAGAAAATGTAAAGGTAATAGCAACAGGTTGTACATTAGGAGACGAACGATTAGCAAAAGCATTCCTTAAGAGTGGTTGTCATTCTTATATAGGGCCAGATGATTACATAGGTGGGAATGCAAATTTAATGTTTGTTGTGAAATTCATGTACGAAATCATAAATAACCATAAAAGTCAGGAAGAAGCATTTGAGATTGCAAAAGCGATCGATGAGGAAACCTTTATGTACCAACTCTATTTATCCTAAATTATAAAAAACGTAGCCTGTTTGCCGGCTACGTTTTTAAATTTACTGAATACTACTAAGTTTACAATAGTACCACAATTTGGACAGTAAGAAGAAAGCGAAGATGTCGTTTCTACTAAAAATTGATTGTATAAGTTCTGATATTAAAAATCATCAAACTTTTTTCTTACCTTCTTTCGAAACTTAAAGCCAGATCGGTTAGTATATACCTCATTCCTTTTCTCTACTTTATCCATCCTCAATCCAAACGATTATCCTAATTAGCGTTATGTTTAAATAGAATAATCAAATTGGATATTCACACTATAATCCGAATCCCCAAAATGGATATCTGATATTCTCAATAATCAAGTCCTACTAGTATATTCTCACCGCTTTTACGAGTATTTACCTTCTCTCCGAGCATATTCACAACTACTGAAAATGACAACGCTCACATTTGTAGCAAGATTGGCTAACTAATTACCTCTCACGGTCACGGGGATGCGTCGGCAAAATAGCATTAAATAATTCGCGTGCAGCAGGATGTTTAATAGAAGCGTCTTTACTTACTTCGTCTACTAGTTGTCCTTGATGCATCACAAGTATTCGATCTGAAATAAAACGAGTAGCATTTAAATCATGTGAGATAAAAATATACGATAATTTCAATTGATGCTGCAAAGCTTGTAGTAACGTTAAAATTTGTTTCTGCAAGATCATATCAAGGCTACTTATTGCTTCATCCAAAACAATCAACTTAGGGTTGATAGCTATTGCCCGGGCAATACATACACGTTGCTGTTGTCCACCACTTAATTGGGAAGGGAATTTATGTACAACTTCATTTACTAACCCCACACAATCTAATAATTCTTCTACCTTATGACGTCGTTCATCTCTCGAATAATTTTCAAAATTGAGCAAAGGTTCTTCTATTATTTCCATAACAGTTTGTCTAGGATTTAATGAGTTAAAGCTATTTTGAAATACCGCCTGTAAGTCTCTTCGAATCTGTTTTTTCTTCTGATTATCTGCTTGATATAAGTAAACGTCATCAAATCGCACTGTCCCACTAGTTGGCTCCTCTAAACCTAAAATAATTCTGCTTAACGTACTTTTACCAGAACCACTTTGTCCAACAAGCCCTAAACATTCGCCTGCTTGAAGTGATAAAGTTACATCCTCTAGCACTGGCACTACTTGCTTTTTTTGTAACAATGACGATCGTACTTCATAATGCTTCGTAACATTTTTCACTTCTAATAATGACATCTATACACCTCTAAACAATAAGCCTTGATTGTAAAAGCTCTTTCGTATATGGATGCTTGGGATTATCAAAACAATCATAAACGTTGGTTTGCTCAACAATCTCACCTTTGTATATGACTGCAACATCATCCGCAAGTTCTGCAATAACGCCCAAATCATGTGTCACAATAATAATACCTGCACCTGTTTCTGTTCGAATTTGATCAAATAATGATAGTATATTTTTCTGGTTGACTGTATCTAGTGCTGTAGTCGGTTCATCTGCTATGACAAGCTTTGATTGCATCGAAAGCGATAAAGCAATCATCACACGCTGAAGCATCCCACCACTTAATTGAAATGGATAATAAGTTAATAGTTTCTCTGGATTCGGCAAGTTTACTTTTCTCATATAATAAATTGCTGTTTGTTTTATTTCTTTTTTGTTCATCGGAAAATGTGCCTTTAATGTTTCACGAAAATGCATTTCAATCGTTTGTATACTATCAAGTGATGCTGACGGGTTTTGCATAATCATCGATATCTGTTTACCCCTAATCGCTCTCATCTTATCTTCCGGTAGCATCGATAAGTCGTGTTGATTATAAAGTATTTTGCCACTCTCTTTTTGTGCGTAGGTTGGAAGTGCTTGCATAATTGCTTGGCACAACATCGATTTTCCACTACCACTTTCACCAATAATCCCTAATACACGCCCTTTATAGGCGGTCAAATTAATATTTTGCAAAATGCGCTTCTCACCAATTTTTACGGTTAAATCTTGGACGCTTAAAATTGGCTCGAATGATGTTTCACTCTCCATAGCTACCCCTTTTGAAATACTGATTTCTTGCTACCTGCCAATACATTGACGATTAGCACAACGAAGATAATTGCTATCCCTGGATACAACATAAGTTCAGGATGTTGTCGAATATACTGCTTACCCTCACTAATCATCATGCCCCATTCAGGCGTAGGTGCTTGAACACCAAGTCCTATAAAAGAAAACCCAGCAATTTCTAAAATAACTTTTCCTAAATCAAGAGATACGATTGTTAACAATGGTGTCATCGTATTCGGTATAAAGTGTCTAACAATCAATTTCAATCCCGATGTCCCACTAACCCTCGCTGCTTGAATATACTCTTTTTCCTTAATACTAATAAATAAGCCCCTTAAAATTCTCGAATAATAGATCCCTTGCGTGAATATCAAAGCGAATAATACATTTTTTAAACTTGGCCCTAAAATACCAAGCAGTCCAAATGCCAATACGAGGGTCGGGAAAGCTAATAAAATATCACATAGGCGAATAAATAAAAAATCTACAATTCCACCTTTAAAGGCAGCTGTCGCACCAATGCATATAGCAAGAGCACTCGCAACAATTTGAATAAATACTGCAGCCCCTACAGAATAACGAATACCCAGCAATAAACGTGAGAATATACATCTTCCCAAATGGTCAGTTCCAAGCGGATACTCCCATGAAGGTGGTAAAAACTTGTTTGTAACCTCTACAAAGTACGGATCATTCGGCATTATCCACGTTGCAAAAAGCCCAAGAAATCCAATCAATACAAGTACAATTACACAAAATAGTTGTCTAGGATTTAACTTAAACCTTTTCACATTACCCCCTCCTCTCCTTCATAGCGGAACGAGGGTCTAGGGCGCGATGTAAAATATCCGTACATAGATTTGCTAGTACATAAATCATCGCAATAATTAATACATAACATTGGACTACCGGATAATCGCGATTAATGATGGACTCGATTAAATAACGGCCTAGCCCTGGCCAACTAAAAACCTGTTCTACAATTACTGCACCACCGAGTAAATTCCCAAGTGTCATTCCGAGCATGGTCGTCATCGGAACTGCAGCATTTTTCAGTACATGCCTTGTAATAATAATATGCCTCTTTAAACCTCTTAATTGTGCATAATGGACATATGGTTTTTGGAGCTCTTCTAGTACACTCGTTCGAATAGACTGAGTAAACAAGCCAATGACAGGTAAAGCTAATGCCACCGTTGGCAATACAATATGCAAAAGAGTTCCCTTACCATTTGTCGGAAAAATACTAAGCTTCAAACTAAATATGTATAAAAGTATAAATCCAAGCCAAAAAGTTGGAATCGATACACTAATAATAGAAAAAAAGCGAACGATTTTATCAATAAATGAATTCTTATAAAGTGCGCTTACAACTCCTAGTGGAATACTCAAACAGACAATCAATATAAATGCAGCGAACGCCAACTCCATTGTAGCTGGTAGTTTCGCGAAAATTTCATGCCCTACAGGTAATTTACTGACAAAGGAAGTACCAAAATCTAGCTGTACCACTCCTTTCAACCATATAAAGAATTGAATAAGCATAGGTTTATCCGTACCAAGTTCTTCGCGCAATGCTTGAATTGCTTCAGGTGTAGGAGCAATTCGTGACATTCTAAGAATGACTTCTGCGGGCTCCACAGGTACAAAGCGAACAAATATAAAAGTAATCATCGATACCCCCACTAAGACAAATGGCAAAGTAAGGATGCGTTTCAGACAAAAGAGCCATGTAGATTCGTATATAGTAGTCACTTCCTAAAACGTCGTATTGAAAAATAAGGGCTGCTCAAAAAGAAAAATAGTATGCTGAGCGTATCTATTTTTTTGATATACAGTCAAAAATCTGCGTAGACTCCTACGGGAACTTAATTTGCGAAGAAAGCGTGAGTGAAACGTAGCGGTAGGAGCACGCACAAGCCGTAAGACGCAACAAACTGCGCTTAGCACGGGTTGCGACTTACGCTGTGACCTTGGGATTTTTACAATGTAGAAAGCAAGTTGTCTTGCTTAAGGGACTTATTTGCAATACCACTTTTCACTTCTACTTCTCCAAATCTATTTGAGCAAAAGGAATATCATATTCCGATGCACGAGGAGAGAAATCTTTCACATAGTCATGATAAATAACATTATTTGTTTCATATGAGATTGGATAGAATAATGCTTGGTCATGGAATATTGTCAAAATGTCTGTATATAATTGCACACGTTCTTCTTCATCTGTACCAATTAGTAATTGCTGAATTTTTTCATCAATTGCTGCTGCGTTTGGTAACCCTAATTTCGCTTCATACACTACACTTGAATTCGGTGTAGCTGATTCATTTGCAAAGCTATGCGGATCTGTTGGTGGGCCATTTGTACGCCAGAAATTAATGTCGGCTTGATCATCCATCATTTTTTGAAGACCTACCATTACATCAGCACCTTCTAGATTCAATTGCACACCGATTTTCGCCAATTCACCCTGCATTAATTCTGCCATTGGTTTTTGAACCGCATCTGTTGCGATATAAATTAAATCTAATTCAAGCTTCTCTCCATTTTTCGAGCGTACTTTTTCGCCCGCTTTTAATACCCAACCCGCTTCATCCAATATTTGCGTTGCTTTTTCTTGATCGTATATAATTGGCGTTAACTCAATATTGGCATATGGAATGGCATCCCAAAATAATGTATTGGCTACTTTTTCAGTACCATGTGTAATGCTTTCTACCATTTGCTCTTTATTAATTGCATATTGTAATGCTTGACGCACTTCCAATTCTGCTAAAGGACCTGATTGTGTATTGAATAATAAAGCACGTGTCGATAATGGTTCTGAAATAGCCGTCTTATATTTGCCGCTATCTTTCAAGAATGTATAATTATCTAAGCTAATAATCCCACGTCCATAAATCAAGTCTAATTCTTTATTTTCAAATGCTAGTGAAATAGACTCCGAATCAGGAATAATCTTTACCTTTACTTGATCTACTTCCGGCTTTTCACCCCAATAATGTTCGTTGCGGCTGAAAAGTGCGTACTCGTCTTTTTTATATTCCGTTAATACCCAAGGGCCTGTACCAATTGGTGCTTGAATGTCTTTGTATGTTGCATCACCTTCTGGGAAGCCTTTATCCCCTAAAAAGCGGAATGGACGAACAAAAGCTAATTCATTGAGCACTGGATAGTATGGTTCATCTAATTGTAAACGAACTGTATAGTCATCCTCTTTCACAACTTCCACGATATGATTGACCATCCCCATCCAAGAATGCATTTCACGGTCAGCTAATACTGCATTAAAATTACGCACAACATTATCTGCGTTAAATGCAGTACCATCTGAATACTGTACGCCTTCTCTTAAATGAAATACATATGCTGTTTTGTCAGGCGATATATCCCAACTTTCTGCTAACGCAGGCGAAATAGTGCCATCATCGTTATACGTTACTAATGATTCATAGACCATTGCTTGTGCAGTCAATTGGTTTGGTAAATATGTATGGGGATTTAGCGGTCCTACATCTAATGGCCAGCCTATTGTTAACATTTTCTGTTCATTGCCTGCTTTTTTTGGTGTTGCTGAACTATTGTCATTAGCGCTTGAACAACCCGCTACTATTACCATCAGCAATACTAACATTATTGGTAAAATACTCTTTTTCAATGTCATTGTCATTTCTCCCTGTCTTTGTTCTAGGTTCATTAAAACCCACTAAAAAAAGCTAATGCTATCTCACCATCAAAAAAATTATTACAAAATAGAAAAATACGCATAAAAAAATCCCTATTCATGTTGAATAAGGACAGAAAAACCCACTATTAAAAAGCTCTCTATCCATCTCCCTATCTTTCGTAGATCTTTAATGAATCTTATTACAAGTAGGCATTCTGGCTCATGAATCAACATTTTGTTTCACCTTCCCAAGTACATACTCAGTGGCATTCAAAACAAAACTCCTCATTTACAGCTGCGGGACAGCATGGGATTTACACCCATTTTCCTTTTAATTATTTGATATACAATCTTTATCAAACAAACTTGTAATGACCGATATTAAATTAGTAACAAACATAACATGGTAAAATAACATAGTCAATTATATTTTCTGAATATAATAAATTAAACTACTTCTTTCTGTAATCGTCTTGACTATTTTTGTTCTTTCATCATTGCCTCTGTAAAGGCATTTGATTGACCTTTTGGAATACTCAACGTTTCCCATTCTTCCCCTTTAAGTTGCTTGCCAATGTAAACAATTTGTCCAACATGCATTGCATAATGGGCCACTTGTCGCTCAATCGCCTCAATCACTGTATGCTGCGCTCCTCGAATCTTTACGACTTTCAGTAAATCTTCTTCAGTTAATCCACGTAATGTGTCAATGAAAACTTGCCATCCTTTTTCCCAAACCGCTATTAGCTCTTCTTTTAAAGTGAAGCTATCAAAGAATTCATCATCACGATTTCTTGTTGGCTTTTCCCCATCCGTCGTTAAAAAATCTGTCCACCTAGACACCATATTACCGCTCATATGTTTGATAATGACAGCAATACTATTGGAATCCTCGTTGTAAGACCAGTGCAATTGATCATGTGCCAACTGTGCAAACGTTCTATCACCTAATTCTTTGATAGCCTGAAATCTTTCTTGAATCACACCTAAGTATATCTGCCCTATGTTCATCTATAATTCCTCCCTTAATTTGGATGGTTGTACTACTAAATCTCTGCCGAAAATACTATTCTTTATAAAAATATATTCATAAATTAAAAAGCTAGTACTACAAAAATAGTACTAGCTTGCTCTTATAAGTTTTCTTCAATATATGTTTCTATATCGACAGCGATTGTATCGATTGGTACCTCAGATGGGTCGTCTGATTGACCTCTATATTGTTTTACAAGTACACCGTCTTTATCTACTAAGAAAAATGTCACCGCATGCATGACCTGGTCAGTTTTAGGATCATCTTTCACAATCAATTTTGTTGATTTCGCTGCAAACTGTTCGATGTATTTTTGCGAATACCCTGTCAATAGATTCCACTTCGATTCATCTGGCGCATTATAGGGACTTAAATAATCTGCTAATACTTCTGGTGTATCTACATCTGGATCTACAGAGAAGGCCACAATATTATAATCTTCAATACCCTTTTCCACGAGCTTTTCTTGAACTTGTGTCATATTAAATGTCATTGGCGGACATACATCAACACAATTCGTGAAAATATACATACCTAACCACGGTTTACCTTTTAAACTCTCAAGCGAAACAGTTTCATTTCGTTGATTGATATGCTCAAATTCTTGCATTTCATAATTATAGTCCGCTTTAAACTTCACATTGCCACATGCACTAAGCACAGCCGAAACTGCAAGCAGCATCACTAATCCTACTACCTTTACCTTCATCCCTACTCACTCCCTAACTTACACTAACTCCATCTTACCCGAATAATGTAAGCGATGACAAGTTTTCCGCGTGACAGCTTTCGTACATATTTGTGAAGTCTAGCTTCACTTTAACGCCAAAAGAACATCGTGAATTGCATCTAGTTTTACTTCCACTCGATGTAGCAAATAAAACGACACCAAAATTGGAAAGCCTATATCTGATACCATATTCAGCATCTGTTCCATAAACGGTACCCCCCTTTTTAAAAATGGTCCTTGCAGCATTCACCACAAAGACCACTTTCGGATTTACACAATATCTAATTCAAATGGTGAAACTTGTCGATCAACAATTCGAGCGCCTTTCATGCCTACAAAAGCACCAGCTTGTACTTCAAATACATTTGCAGTGATAATTGTTTCCATCGCTTGCTGAATCTCTTCTGCCGTCACATCTTGCCTAGGCGCATCGATGGAAATTGTCGAAGTCTTTCCTTCCGTTGTTTCAAACTGCAATTCTAATACTTGTGCCATTTTTCGCACCTCCTCTTTTTTCTATCATTAATCAGCCCTTACGATAAATCTGTTGTTTCTTGCTTTGTCACACTATCAAGTGGATGAGAAGATAGACTAGCGATTGCTGATGCTATCGCTAGTAAATTTTCTGCAGTATGCGAGCTATTTAAGTTACGGTACGACTTTGTAACGAAAATCGGCTCACTTTTGTCGTTCAGACCTGTAATATACTTTAAGCGCAATGTTGCGCCTAAAAACATTGAGTTTGCCATATGCGTCCCCCCTTTCTACACAATATATACGATTGACTTGTCAAAAAAGGGACAATTAGGATGAATTTTTTTTCACTAGCTTCTATAATAGAGGGAGAGAGAATGTAAAGAGGTGAACGGTTTGTTAGATGGTTGGTTTCTATGGTTTATCTTATTTTGGGTAGCCGTACTAATTTCGTTAATGGGGATTGGCGGATTTTTCATGTTCCGCAAGTTTTTAAAAGCGCTACCAAAACAGGATGGTAAATCAGATTTAGATTGGCAAGAATTTTACTTAGATAAAACAATTCATTTATGGGGACAACCTGAAAAGGAATTATTGTATGAATTAGTCAGCCCTGTACCTGAGTTATTTAGACAAGTCGCAAAAGAGAAAATCGCTGGAAAGATTGGGGAGCTTGCTCTTGAGGAAAAAGCACCTGCAATCAATCATGATTTAATTATTCGTGGCTATATTCAAGCTACACCTAAGCGAGATCATAAATTTTTACGTAAAAAATTAGATGAACTTAAAATTGACGTTGCACCATACGAAAGCTTATTCGATTAATAATAAATAGAAATGCCACACTTTTTAAGCAGTGTGGCATTTCTATTTGGATTGATTGTACCCCGCTAACTAAAAGCGACTTCCCCATCGTACCTAAGCACTCCCCTACTGACACCAAAAATCCATAAAATTTCTGTTGTTTTTTAATTCCATTTTTCAGATAATTATGTATAATCAAATTAGAACAATCGTTCAATTTTAGAAAGAGGTATTACTTTGAATAAAAGACGTTATGACAGTGAAACTGCAAAACATGAAATCAGGAAAGAAGCATCAATTTTATTTGCTCAAAAAGGCTATAACCAAACATCAGTTGGAGATATTTCAAAAGCTTCTGGTTACAGTAAAGGTCATATTTATTATCATTTTGAAAACAAAGAAAAGCTGTTTGTCCTTCTGGCTCAAGAAACGATGGAAGATTGGTATAACAAGTGGATACAAAAAGAACCTACCTTCTTAACAGCTATAGAAAAGTTGTACGGTATGGCAATGCACGTTCTCTATAATTACCAAACACCTTTATTAAAATCTGGTCAGGAATTAGCATCTACTCCGAGTTCAAGTCCTGAATCTATACAAAAACTAATGGAATTAGCCATTACCCCAATGAGTTCTTACCGTGCAATTTTACAAGAAGGTGTCGATAACGGGGAATTTACTACTGGAAATGTAGATGAATGGACTGTCTTACTTGGCACATGGCTCGGCGGGTTATGCCAACTAACAAGTGCACAAGAATTGAAATCTCTTGAACCACTATTTAATCAAGCCGTTACAATCTTTTTAGGGTCAATCCGAAAAGGAGGAATTTAATATGAAAGTTGGATTAATAGGTGATAGTTTAACAGATGGTCGTCCAGGAGTGCCTTTCTCAAATCTCTTAAAAGAAAAGTACCCTAGCATTACTTTTATCAACCTCGGAAAATCGGGAGAAACCGTTAAAAGTCTGTATACTCGTTTAACTAAAACAACGTTGGATACAGATTACGACCTTACTTTCCTTTGGATCGGGGTCAATGATGTCTATTCTAAAATGCTTAAAGTGCAAGCTCAGCCTGTAGCGAAAGACCACGAAGAATTTGAAGTATACTTCACTAAAGTTATAGAAATGATTCTTACCTCTTCTAAACATGTTGTTACCGTATCACCAGCAGTCGTTGGAGAAAATACAACAAACGATGCAAATAAAGAACTAAAAGAATTATCTACCATTATCCAATCTATTTCGAGTAAACATCCAAATACAAGCTTTTTGAATTTGCAATCTGTTTTCGAACAACATTTGTCCAAAGTTAGCAGTTCGGAATACATTGGTACCAGTGTTTTGAGCGTTATGAAGGATGTATTGTTTTACAAAAGCCCTACTCGCATTGATCAATTATCAACTAAGCGAGGACTTCATCTAACATTAGATGGGATTCATTTAAATAGTAGTGGCGCTGCAATTGTCGCGGGCGAATATGCAACCCTGGTTGATCAACTTTTATACACAAAATACGTTGTAAAAGAGATGTAAAATACGGAGGGATTAGTATGGAGGCGCAAAAGAAAGTCGCCATTGTGACCGGCGGAGCTTCAGGAATAGGCAGCGCTATTTGTAGTGAATTGGTTGCTAATAATGTATTCGTAATTATTGCGGACATTAATGTGCGTGAGGGAAAGACATTTGAAGCTGAGCTCAATAACAGGAACATCATTGCTAAGTTCGTGTATGTAAATGTAACGGAAATAGCGAGTGTAGAACAAGTAATTAATGAAACATATCAGGTGTTCGGTAGGTTGGATTATCTGTTTAACAATGCTGGGATGGCTATGTACGGTGAGCTTTATGATATGTCGATCGATGACTGGAAAGAAATCATGGATGTTAATCTATGGGGTGTCATTTACGGAACTCAGATTGGATACAAAATTATGAAAGAACAAGGCTTTGGACATATCGTTAATACAGCATCTGCAGCAGGACTTGGACCTTCGCCTATTTCTGCAGCCTATTCTACAACAAAGCATGCTGTTGTTGGGCTTACAACATCTCTTCATTATGAAGCACAACAATTTGGCATAAAAGTAAGTACTCTTTGTCCTACTTTTATTGACACCCCTATTTTTAATGATGCTAAAGCAATTAATATGAATAAATCAATCATGACTGACCAATTAAAAAAACAAAAGAAAATGTCTCCAGAACGATTGGCTAAAATCACTATAGATGGCGTTCATAAAAATAAGCCTATCATATGTCCTATGCCAATGCGAAAGACAATTGATGTCATCACAACAACCTTTCCACCATTACAAAATGCACTAATGCGATTAGTTTGTAAAGTAAGTAGGAAAGCTCGTATTTCATAACGAGCACTCCATTTGCTCTACTTCAACTATATGATGAAAAGTACGTATTATCGAAATGAGATATAGAGAAATTAATCTTTTTGCAAAGTATATTTTGCACCTGTTTCCTTTAGCAGTTTAGAAATTCCACCTGGATAATATGGCATTAATCGGTCAGCTTCATCTAAGCTCACCCATTCAACTTTGATGATATTTTCTTCTGGGGGAATTTCTTCAGGTCGTTTTACGATTTGGCCATGATAAGTAATAAAATACACATGGTTTTTATCTATAAAAGCATCGTTCAAAGCAACAATATTACCAACCTTTATGTCATACCCGGTTTCTTCTTTAACTTCTCTTACAGTTGCATCATGTAAAGTTTCTCCCGCTTCAACGCCACCTCCTGGTAATGACCAAGTACCATTTTTGTTAAATACCATTAAGATTTTGTTTGTGTCTGCATCAAACATTAATGCATAGACAACATCAACTCGATGATAATCCATTTCCTTATCCCCTTTGTAAGTAAAATTAATCTTGTTATTTTGAAATTCAATTTATAATTCCATCGTAAATTTTGTTAAAATTAGACAGTTGATAATCTTTTAGAACATTAACTATCCTTTTTTAATTGATAAGAATCGAAAAGGCGCTATACACCAATAAACCCGCCATCACAATATTAAACTGCTTTCTATATTGTACTAAGAGCTTTTGAAAAACCGAGCCAAATAATCCCCAACTAAATGTACTAGTAACCCCTACTCCCCCTAAAAACAATGCAAAAAGCAGATAGCTAAAATATGAATCATAGTAAGGTAAAATGAAGGTTGCTACTACCGTGATTCCAAAAAGAATGCCTTTCGGATTTACAAATTGCAACAAGATACCGATTAAGAAAAAGCTTCGATACTCTTCATCATTTTCCCCACCACTATCTTTACTCAGCAGAATTTTATAAGCAAGATACAACATGTACCCTACACCCAAAATAGTCAAAGGAAACTCAATAATCGGCAAAATACTTGTCAGAAAGACATTAAAAACACTGCACAATAAAATTATTATAAAAAATCCAGTACCTACCCCGAAACTAAACCGCACTGACTTGCTCAATCCATGTTTATTCGCAAACGCCATCGCCATAATATTATTAGGACCTGGCGTAAAGCTGGTAATCAACACAAATAACAAAAATGAAAATAAAGGCATCTATACTCTCCCCCTATGTCGTATGTTATAATGTCCAAAATAAACAATATAACGTCATTTGTTTTATTATACATATCGGTCGTTATATTGTACATGATGTAGGAGTGATTATTATGGAGGAAATCCAACTAGTGCTTGCAAGAAATTTAAAAGCGATTCGAGAAAAGGAAAAGTTAAGCTTAGAAAAGGTTGCTCAATTAAGTGGTGTCAGCAAAACGATGATCGGTCAAATTGAACGAGGTGAATCTAGCCCTACCTTGACAACTATTTGGAAAATAGCGAATGGCTTGAAGATTTCCTTTACGACCCTCATCAACAATCCACAGCCAGATACGACAGTTGTTTTAAAAGAAGACATCCAAGTTTTAACTGAAGACAATGGAAGGTATCGTGTCTATCCCTCCTTCCCTTTCCAAGAGAATAGACGATTTGAGGTGTATACGATTGAAATTGAAATTGAAGGCAAACTAAGTTCTGATTCTCACAAAGAAGGAACTGAAGAATTTATCACTGTGTTCGACGGAGAAGTAACAATTGATGTTAGTGATGGTCAATATACATTAAAAAGCGGGGATTCAATCAGATTCAAAGCGGATCGACCTCACACATATGCGAATTCAGGGGATACATTAGCCCGATTAAGTATGACGATTTATTACCCACCATTATTGTGATTTACATGCACAAGGAGAGACTTTAAAAATGATTTATTCAATTTTGTTATTTGTATTTGCAGGACTTGCTGAAATCGGAGGAGGTTACCTCATCTGGTTATGGTTGAGAGAAGGCAAACCATACTTATGGGGTGTTTTTGGAGGAATATCATTAGCTTTATATGGAGTGATCGCAACCTTTCAATCGTTCCCGTCATTCGGTAGAGTCTACGCTGCCTACGGAGGTATTTTCATCATACTTTCCGTATTATGGGGATGGGGTGTTGATAAAAAAACACCCGATTTTTATGATTGGCTAGGCGCTATTATTTGTTTAGTTGGCGTTTCAGTAATGTTATTGGCACCAAGACAATAATATAATTGCCAATTTTTTCATTACATGGAACAGAAAAGGCTGTTTTGACGAAGCGTTTTAAAAGATTGGTGTTAAACAAAACTTAAGGGGCAACAAAATAAAGTTCCCCTTATTCTTTTACCCTATGTCTTTAATCGAATTGCTCATTTTCATTAAATGGAGCTGCTTCTTTTAAGACTTCTAAAACATCTTTATTTTCAAATATTTTTTGATCTACTCATGTTTTTTCTCGATAAATTCCATAAAAAAACAACCCCAGCCATTATTTAATTGGAGATGTTTTAAATTACTGTATTATTCTTTTTAAGCAATACTTTCATTCTGCTCCAGTCTATCTCTTCGTTGATTTTTAGATTAAAATTTTTCTATTTCAAATAACCTTTTTGCCTTTCTTTACGGTCTTTTTCAATCATTTTTTGGACACTCGGAGAATTCTTTCTTGTTTCGGCTGTCCTTTTTCCAAATCCATCAAATAAACCCATTCTGAACATCTTAATTTTTTTGTCCATCTATATTTTATTATTGTATGCTAACGGTCACTATGTATCAAAAATTTGTTCGAATTTTCAATCCACATCCTCACTGCTTTTGTTTCTGTTGCTTGCGTTTCCTTCTGCTGAGTTTTTTCTTTTGTTGCTCCGTTGTCCCCCTCCTTTCGCTTTGGCTTCTTTCTTTTTCTTTTTCACATCATAAATGTTAACTGCAATAGTTATCGAAAATAATATCAGGAAGAACCCAAAAATTATTATCCCAGCTCTTACAACCTTAGAAATATCCAAAGAAGTGACGTCAAAAATTTATATCTGATGAATATTAAGAGTATCCACCATACCAAACCTGATATTAGCGATGATAGTATAAGAAATTTCCGTAGTGTCGAACCTTTGGATCGTGACAAAATTATCTCCCCTTTACTACTGTTATAGATTCTGGGGCGGTACGTGTTAGGGGTTCTTAATGGGATGAGTGTTGTACCCCTGAACTTTCACCTCCGTTAGTACAATAACTGCAATCTTATGACATCTTGTTTATCTTTGAACTGACTAAATTGCAGTTATTGTTTTAATCCGTTTTTTTAGATTAAATAGAGTAATCTTGGTAGCATTTGGTCATCTCCACTACAAATATGCTACCAGAGCGATTTACATGTAAATCAGATAGTTTTAAAACCGTCTGTGCACCTCAATTCTCTGATATTAAAATCATGAAAAATGTTTCTAAATTCAGCTCGTTTTTAAGGTATTTCATGGTTCTCTACCTCACTTAACTGATAATCCATTCATAAAACAATAAACAATCTCTTCTTCTAATTGACTTAATGGACGATTTAGTTGAGTAGTTAGCTCATTGACCAAATCCGAGTAATTACCTTGATGTTTTTCTGTTAAATCACAAATTAACTTCAATAACATTGAATAACCCATAAAATCAGCCTTAGATAATGGAGGTTCATGTGAAAGCACATAGATTTCTGCATCAAACATCTCAATACTTTCTATGAGATGTCTAACATTAACAATCTTGTATTGTGGTGGTTGTGTATAAATACTTGGATACAAACAATCCCCTAAGAAAAGTACTTTTTCTTCCTCTACAAAAATGAGAGATGAGTCATCAGAATGATCACCACCTACATGTTTGACTACACACCTAACACCACCTAAATCGATCTCAAATTGTTCTTTAAACGTAATATTAGGTAAAGTGATGGAGATATTTCTGTCTGTGCCAAATTCTTTCTTTATCATATCTGCACAAAACTGATTTTCTACGCCTTTTTCTACACGACTATCTAAAGCTTCGTCTGACCAATCAAAGTCCACCATTTTTTCAAGATGCATTTTTGTTTTTTCATGGGCGATGGTTAATCTATTCATCTGTTTTGCGCCAAAGCTATGGTCCCAATGCCAATGAGTTAATACGACACAATGATCATTCGTAATTTGACATTGAGCTAATTCATAAAGAAATTGTTTAACATGTGCGTCAGAATTTCCTGCATCTACAAGTAAAGTTTGGTGACTCCCACATATGGCAGACAGTATTGGTCGATCTGTTGCAGGATCGTGCGGTAAATAATGTATACGATTAGTTAGTTGTTTCAAATTTTTCTCCATCTTCTTAACTCCCTTTGTGTTTTGGTGTTCCGACAATTTTATTTAATGTATCAAGAACATTCTTTAACTCTGTTAAGCTTACTTTCGAATAATATTTTTCCACAAGCATGTTATCAATTTTATTAAGAAGCTGCTGAAATTCTTGTCCCCTTTCCGCAAGATAAATCAATGTCTCCCTACGGTTTAGGGCATTCTCTTGGCGATAAATCATGTTCATTTCTTCAAGCTTTGAAATGACTTGGCTAACGGCACTTTTTGAAATATCAAAATGATTTGCAATATCATTCGCAATTACCGGCTCATGACGAATAATATAAAACATAATAATTTCTTGTTGAGGCGTTAAGTGAAAGTTCTCTAGTTCCTCAACCTCTTTGGTTTCTTGTAAAACTAACAACTTGAACTGCTCAAATGTTTGATTGATTTTGTCTATCATTATTAAATATTCATGCACAGCGGTATCATCCCCCAATTCATAATAAAACCTATAGTTTAGTTAAGTTTACTTAACTGTTTTGTTTTTGTAAATTATTAACTTTATTATAAAGATATGAAAAAAACTAACTCTCTCCATATTGAACGTTATGGTTGCCATGAAATTAGCCAAATCGTTGATTAATAATAAAATTTAATTAAAAAGCAAGCTACACCCTTAATTTAAATGCATATAAAAAACCAACATTTTGAATAATGTTTGGTCAAAACGTTGGTAAGTTTAATTATTTATTCTCTATTCCACTGATTGGTTTCTTAATCCCTATGGATCTTTATCTACTAGTTCTTCTTTTCTCCAGTTAACTCGTTTTTTGTACAATAGTGTGATGACTCACATCATTTAATTAAGTACTAATGAAATAGATCCTGATTCTTGTGTTACCAGAATCTCTTGTTGTTCAGTTTCGCCATCTGTATATTTTACAATTGCGTTGATTATTATTTCATCCTCTACTACATACTCCCCATCATGAGGAATTGCAAGTGTGTATTTAGTTTTATCCTGTTCATGATACTTAACAGTGTAGGTATTCCCGATTTCCTTTATAGCTTGGTATACATTTGAACCAGGCACACCAGAAATATAATTTATCTTTTCTGACAATAACCAGTCTAGGTCATCTTTCTCTTTAGCTGTAAGTGTAATGTCTTCTACAAACTTGCCTTTACTCATGGTATAAGTGATTGAGTCAATCTCTTCTCCCGTTAGTTTTAGCATGACATTTGTAAAAATCAAATTAACTCCGCCTCCAGCTACACCAGCTAAACCATTTGTTCTTTCTTCAGTTGATAATTCAAAAGTAGCTTTTTCTGATGATAGATTTGTAAAAACCTGCTGATCACCATTACTGTCTGCATACGCTGTGATTGTAAAATTTGCACTTTGAGGGTCCCCATTCTTACTGAAGAATGGAATGCCTATCAACATTGACAATAAAATTCCAAATGCACATGCTACTGAAATCCACCCTTTAAAATTGAATTGCCCCGATTTATCCTTTTCTATACTATTGCAATTCTTTTTCACACGTTCTTCCATCGTTTCTGACATTTCAATCGAATGAACAGCCTGTTTGATCTTATCAAAGTCCATCATTCATTCTCCTTTCGATATCTTTCTCGAATAAGCTCTCGTCCGCGTTGTAATCGCTTTTTTACTGCCGATGTTGTAATGTTAAGTATTTTTGCTATTTCATCTACTTTAAAGCCCTCTACATAATAAAGTAATAATACAACCTTATGTTTATGTGGCAGTTTCATAAGATGGTCGAGCAAACCATAGTTTTCTTCATCCTTACAATATAGTTGCAAATCATTGATATCCATATGCTTACGAATAAAATTGTACCTTCTCATATTCTTGCAGCGATTCGTGGCTATCGTAATCAACCATGCTTTCTCATGCTCTGAATCGTGAAAAGTTGGAGATTTAGTGAGATAAGTAATAAAAGTATCCTGTACAACATCCTCTGCATCATTTTCATTGCATAGAATAACAAGACATATTCTAAATAGCATATTGCCATATGTATCAATAATTCGCTCTATATCTAGTTCAGTCGACCAAACTGATTGTTGCAACATCCATCAACTCCTTTCACTTATAACACACCTGAAGATACCATTTGGTGAATTTTTCTATAAAATAATTTTACACTACCGCTAATCAGTGCTTAGTTAACAAATATAAAATCCTATAGACTCCTCCCCGAATCTAAGGGAATAGATTTTTCACAGGAGTAGATCGCTCTTCCCTAAGCATCATTCCATATTGCAGTAGAAATGCAAGTGTCTACAATGGCCAAAAGTCCAGAAAAAACAAATCATAAACAATACGTAACCCATTCAGTTCCGTGGTACAAACATTCGAAATGGCACACCCATTGACATGATAAAGTGCTTAGTTAATAAACAAACTAAGCACTTTTTGTCATTTCGGTATTCAAATGTTCAACAAAAGCCTCCGTTCGTTGAAGTAGACGTTAATCCTTTTTGCTGTTATTTTGCAGTTCAAATGTCTCTTCAAAGTTACCCCATTTTACATTTACTTTTATAACTTCATCTTCACCTATTTCTTCCCAGCCCTTTGAACCTCCACTAATTTTATAGGTTACTTCTTTAGGAGGTGCAGAGAATTCTTCTTTAGCACTTCCACCTCCATTGTTTGTTTCATAGGAATAATTAATTTCTCTCACGGAAGATAACTCTTCTAAAGTCCCTTTGTATTTTAATAAAAAATTGTGATCATTTTTACTATTTGTAATAGAAGTTCCATCAGACTCCCGCTGTACTTCTGTTAATTTAAAAGAGTATTCTGCCTCCCAATGTTCACTTTCTCCTATAAATTTATGCTCATGTTTTATAGTTTCAATTTCCTGACAAGCTGTTAAAACTATTAATGTCAGTAGTAAGACCACTATTTTTTTCACCGAAAACCCACCTTAATATATTCGGGTTAAACAACTCCATTTATAACCACTTCATCATGCATCTAAAAATACCCTTCTATTACACAAGAACAATCCTTTAGTACTACATGTAGACCAAAACCAGCGATTCACCACAGAAAATAAAAATTAATTACGTTCTTTCATGGCGTTCAATAAGTAATGCCATTTATTTGAGAGCAAGCGAACTGCATCCGCTGATATGTCGACCTGCAATCATGGTGCAAAGATCTCTGGATGATCGTTTCGCCATGCGCCTATGCAGCCAATTAGACAGGCTGTGTAACTTCTCATCACACGATCGTTCCCACTGTCCGCATATTCAATAGCGATATTTATGTCCGGCTTGCGCCATGCCAAAATTCGACCGGAAAATCCAGGCCACATACATTCCTCATCCATTTCAGGTTGACCATATGCCTTTATCGACTGATCTGGTGTTGAGCTCATCATGATCCCCTTGGGCAGCTTTCCGGGAAACGGAGCTTTAATTCTGTCATCCGACCCGGGCGCAAGAAAATGTATGGCACCAATGATCCATCCATCTTGATTTGAATAATTGAGTTCAGTCAGGTCATTTATTTTTGGTGCGCGATAAAGATCGATGCGTATCGATGTTTTCACAGACCAGATAATATCGTCGTTGAAATAGCTGTTCGGAGGTGGCATTCGTTTGACACCGAATGATTGCAGCAAAGCTTGAACATTCCTGGGATTATACGGATGGCCAAGCATTTCTATGAACAGTTCAGATGGTTCTTTCATGCGTATATCACTCCTTAAGCGAACTTTTTTCTGATAATAACCGTTCCCCGTCTCGATTTTTCGGGGCAAAACTGTTAGCTCAGTATTAATCCTTATATTCTACATTGCTTCCATTTTTCCTTTTCCCCTATACTCCCCCGCTTAGCACAAGATCGAAATAACAATATTTTTACGAGGATGGCTGGGAGAGGTCATGTAAAAGCAGAAGAAATTGATGTGGACCAATTATAAAAAGTTTGCAGCAGCAAAAAATCTTCAACACGAAACCATTAATCTTAATCAAAATCAACGAGTAAAAAAGGGATATTCCACATACAACACGCTAAATTGGTAACTCTCCGTGTACAAGTGATTTTTGGATTTCAAAGGAAGAAATGCTATGAAACAAACAATTCCGAATGAAGTCATTAACCAAACAGCTCCGTTATAGGAACCGTGGAGCATATCTATTGAAAAACCAATCGCTAAAGATGCTATAAATCCCGCAATTTGAGTACCTAAATTCACTACTCCTTCAGCTGATCCACCAACAGCTTCTGGTAAACGTTTTATTGGTAAACCAAACAGGTTAACCGATAATAGTGCAGAAAACAAAGGTGCTATGCTTTGATAAATAATAACGCCTGTTACAGAACTAGCATTAAACATTAAATAAACCATGAGCCCTAACCCTATTCCACTGAAAGCACCAATCCATTTCTCAACTGGCTTCACTTTATCTAAAATAACTCCAGCTAAAAGAAAGAAACTAAATGATGTGACAGCAGGAATCATTTGTAGATACCTGTAACTTTCGCTATATAAAAAATTTGTTGCCCCAAGCGCCTCAAGCCTCACCCTCCCTGGGTAGCATCTGTGTATACTGCATTTGATCTAAGACGTCGGATGACAAGCTCTTATACTACTGCTCTATTGATAAACCTTCCCACGTTTTATCCCATGCTTTTTCCTGCATACGTTTACAATAAATTAAGTGAAATTCATTCCCTTTTTGAAAATAAGGGGCTGGGCGAACAATCTTATTAAATAAATCCTCTAACCCATACGGCGCCATCACTTCTAGTCCATTGTTTTGAAGCCTTACAGCAATTGCAGTTGGTATTTCTGTAAAATGAGCTACCCCTTCATATGAAGATGTGTACGGGGGAAAACCATTTTTCAAGTGCATACGTGCTTGATTTTTTACTGACCATGGCTGGTTTGGTAGTAAAGCTTCAAGTTTCTGTTCTAAGCTTTTTTCTGCCTCCCAAGAAGTATTCGTACTATCGAAATAGATTACATCAATATCATTGATTGGTGTCTTACAGTTATGTAAAACATCCCACACTTTATTGCGAATGAGCCCAGCACTGACCCAAGCGTCATTCAGATTTAATTTTCCAACAGCTTCTAAAATTGACAGTATATAATTGTCTTTTTTTATAATATCCATTAATTGAACTTCAAATTTACGCATATTAACTTCCCCTTTCCAAGTTTCCCAATCAATCATTGTAAATGAGAAAGAGCTGTCTCAAAAATTATCGAGACAACTCTTTGGATGGTATTAATTTTCATAGACCAGATTATTTATATAGATGGTCTAGTGCTTGGTAATCTTGCTGGTATCGTCCACCGTCTGCCACTTCTGCATGATACAGCGCCTTTAATGCATAGTTTTTTTGCAAATCCATATCAGCCATCAGCACCTTTAGGCGATCATGTAATTCACGATTTTCTTTCACTAATTGCTGCATCTGTGGTTTAAAATATTTCAAGTTGATAATCTCCCTCAATTTATAACATATCTATTAGTATAGCACGATTATTTCCGAAAGACTCGTAGGAGCAGCTTTAATTTCTTCATCGGAATGTGAATACCCCCGAGATCTTTTGAAGCATCAAAACCTACCTCCATTCCTTTTAGGGTTATTGTTTCCAAACCTCGTTCACTTATTCTGCTACATATTAATCAGATAAAGTCTGAAAGAAGGATTTGGAGAGAATAGAAAATGTTATTTGTTTTTAGGAACTGCCTCCTTTGTTTAAGATAAAGACTGTTCTACAAGAAATTACTGAGCGTAAAAACTAAAATGGCTATCGTTGTCCTGATTGCAAGTCGGAGCATATTGTTCGGTTTGGTAAATGTTCAACTTTTGTTGAAGGTGAAGAAATTAAAAAACAACGGTAGCGCTGGTAAAGTTACCAAAAAGAAGCTTTATGACATTCAGAACACCAACAATAAGCACCACAGACTTAAAGCATGGATACAACGATTTAACGAAATATATGGACCATTACCTTACTTGGTTTCAAGTGTCAGAAAGTGTTCAACACCAGAGAAATGAAGTCACTATGAAAGACTTGATTTTTAGAGAAAATCAAATACAAAATACAGAAACAAACGGGGCAGTTTACTTGAAGTAAGAATGTTATAATTTTTATATTACATAATTTTTTGGGAAGGTGTAGCATATGTCTGATTGTTGTACTAAAAAGGAACAAATTTCTGAAAGTAATAGTTCTGAATTGTGTTTGTCTTGTAATTCAAAAGGTAAAAAAGTGAAAATCATTACATTAAAATCAATGCTTAAACCAACGATTCTAAGTACATTGAATACAAATTCATCTCATTATTTTTGTTCATCAAAAGATTGTGATGTCGTTTATTTTAATACAGATAAAAAAACGTATCTTACATCAGATATTAAGGTTTCTGTTCATCAAAAAGATAACTCCTTTGATAGTCCTATCTGCTATTGCTTCGGTTGGACAAAAGAAAAAATTAAACAATATGTTGAAAAAGGACTTACTTCTAATCCATTAAATCACATTCGTGAAAACATAAAAGAAAACCGATGTGGATGCGAGGTAAACAACCCTCAAGGTAGTTGCTGTTTGGGGAATGTGACAAACTATATAAAAAACCTTTCTTAACAAAATAAGTGGAACATCCAATTTTTCACTAACGGATGCGATAGTATAAGGAGCAAATACTAAAAAATAACTTCCGTTTTTTACGGAAGTTATTTCAGAGTGTCGACAAACTAAATTCGTATCAAAAAGTTATCATATGTGGGCATTTAATTTTAGTTTTCTATGTTCAAACGTTTTTCCGCCCCCTTGAAAATAAAGGGTTTGGAAAATCTAAAAAGAATTGTGCTTATAGCCGCTCAATTTAAAAATAATAGACAAAGTCGAAAAAATCGACTTTGTCTACAGTCTGAAATAACTTCCGTTTTTTACGGAAGTTATTTTTTCACACTTAATATCAACATTAAAATTTCACAGAGCATTATATTATAACGATTAAAGCGGAAGGTCTTTTCGTTTAAATACTTCTAGACTCGCGATATAGAGAACTATGCCAATACCAAAAAGAATAATCAGCTTCCACCAATAATTTTCGCCCTCTAGAATAGCCGTTGTGTCGAATAATGCATTAATTGTAAAGTTACTAAGAACATTAAGGCTTTCGTCAACTGAACTGAGCAACTGGAATAAGAAGAAGGCAATCGGAATACCGGCACCAAAAGCAAGAGAATTTTTCGTTAAGTTGCAATAGCTTGAGAAAAAGAACGAAATACCGCTAATGGCAAACATTAATAAAAATAATCCAACATTTAGCATGATAAAATCAGCGATTACGATGTCCGTCTCAGATTGGAACACTTGAATGGTAATCAAACCAGCAGCTGTTTCAATAATGAACATTACAACTAAAGCGATAATTAAGTAAAGAGCTTGTGTAGCAATAATTGTAGATCGTTTCGTTGGTGTTGATAATAAGTATGCCATGGAGCCACGATCAACTTGTGAGGCAATTAAACTATTCGCTGTCATAATGATGAAAATAATCGGGAATATGACACCATGAATTGAATAAAATGTTGATGCAAGCATACTTAGTAATGTCGTCTGTCCAAGCATACCTGCAAGCGGTGTACCTTCTACTAAATGACTAATATCTGTTAATGTAGTAGCATCGAATACAGCAACCATAACTACTTGTAATATAGTTAAAACAATCGTAAATATTAGCCAAAGCTTTACGTTTGCGCGTAAGGTTTGTTTAAAAATCGTACTATTAATCATTAGATTGACCTCCTGAATATAAATGATAGAACTGCTCTTGAAGTGTATGTTTTTGTTCTGTTAAATTAACGAATTGATATTTTGATAAAACTGCTAAAAATTTATTTAGTGTATTGTTTTCAATATTTACAGAAACAGTTAACTTACTAATAGCCACCGAATCGATCTGCTCTTGCATAAAACGAGTACATTCCTGCTCATTACTAAACTCGATGATAAATTGTTGATTTTCATTTGACAGTATCGTTGAAATAGGTTTAATCGTAACTATCTTACCTTCTTTAATCATAGCCACTTTATCACAAGTTTTTTCGATTTCTTCGAACATATGGCTAGACATAAAAATCGTTTTACCCTTAGCTTTTTCCTCTTTAATAATTTGTATAAATTCTGCACGCATTAAAGGGTCAAGCCCCGTTGTAGGCTCATCCAAAATTAGTATTGGAGCATTGGCCATCAATGCGACAACAATCGCGGTTTTTTGTTTCATTCCCTTTGACATACGTTTAATATTTGCTGAAGGATCAAGCTGAAGTCTTTCAATTAATTTGTTTGCAAAGCTTAAATCCGTTAGTTGTAAAAGCTCTGCTTGCTGATGGATGAACTCCCAGCCAGTTTTTACATCCGGAAAGGCAATTTCTCCTGGAATATAGCCAATCCACTGCTTAATTGCCGCAGCATCATGCCATGCATCAAGGTTCTTAATTTTCACTGTTCCGGTATTCGGCTTTAAAAACCCCATTAGATGGCGAATCGTCGTTGTTTTGCCTGCTCCGTTTGTACCGACAAACCCAAATGCTTCACCTGATTCAATAGAAAGATTGATATTAAAAATGCCTCGACCATCACCGTAATCTTTCGTTACATTTTGTAATTCAATCATTGCCATGGTAATTCCCCTCCTACACGTCGATCGTAAAATTCCATGAAATGCTTTTCTAAACTAAACGGCACTTCATTGAACCTTGATAAAGGAAAATCGGCTAATATTTTGATGAGCTGTGATAAATCACTTGGATAACAACCAATTTGAAGATCATTTGTTTGATCATTTTTAAGAAGTAGATTGAAAGCTTCGTTCGATTCAATCACCTTCACTAGCTGCGAATAATGCATTTCGTTTTGGACTGTCAGATTGAAGACCTTTTCTGTCATTTTTAAAAGTTCTTGTTTGTTGAATGAAGAAATCAAATGACCATCTTTTATAATTGAAATTTCATCACAAGTAGCATCAACTTCAGTAAAAATATGACTTGATAGTAAAATTGTTTTGCCACGCTTTTTCTCTTCCTTTACGAAATCGATAAAGCGTTGCTGCATAATTGGATCTAAGCCACTTGTTGGCTCATCGAGTACGAGTACATCCGGATCATGCATGAATGCCGTCACAATCGCTAATTTTCTTTTCATTCCCAGTGACATACGTTTTATCTTTCCTGAAGCATCAAGCTCAAAGAATTCAATTAGTTTTTTACAATGTGACTCATCTTTAACTTTTCGTAAATCCATCATCATTTGAATGAATTGCTGACCTGTTAGGTTTTCAGGCAATGCTACTTCGCCAGGTAAATAGCCGAGATTTTCTTGGATAGTACTAGCATTTGTCCAACTATCTAAACTATTTACTGTTACGATTCCTTGCTGCGGCTTTGAAAATCCCATAATGTGACGAATGGCAGTCGTTTTTCCAGCTCCATTTGGCCCTAAAAAGCCATACACAGTGCCCTTTTCAACATTAAATGAAACATCAAAAATCCCACGTCCATGTCCATAGTCCTTTGTGACATGCTGTAATGAAATTACTGTCATATTCTCACTCCTTGAGTCTATTAAAAATTTAGTCATTTTAACTATATTTTCGTTTTAATTCAAGCTCATTACGAACATACTATTGTTTATGCTAAAGTATTTCACTAATCGAATAATATCTATACAATAGGCGAATAGATGTTATTATCGAAAATTGTACGGATGAAAAAAACATCTCGAACTTATTCTTTAAAAAATTCACTTCAACTCCCTCTAATTTTCAGTTAAAATGATGAACAATAATCAGAAATGTCCAATGTGTCGTTTAGCCAACACCTTTCCTGAATGTGTTGGTTAAAATTTAGGAGGGAAATAGAATGCAGGATATGAATACGGATTTACGTGTCGTTCGTACAAAAGAATCCATCCGGGAAGCATTGATTGATTTGATAGAAGAAAAAGGTTTTGATGCAATTACTGTTAAGGATATAACAACTCGGGCAAAAATTAATCGTGGAACCTTCTATGCTCATTACCAAGATAAGTATGATTTACTGACCAAATGTGAGGAAGAATTTATGCGAGAAATGGCAGACATGATAATAAAGAATTTTCCAGATATCATTTCAGACATAGAAGCAAATGCTCCTATTACCGTACCTTTTACCCTTGTTATTTCAATTTTTGAATATCTAGATCAAAATAGACGATTTATGAAGGGCATGTTGGGTCCAAAAGGAGATCTATCGTTCCAAACAAAATTGAAAAAATTTATATGGAAAACACTATTTGAAAGTAACAAAAATCCTCTTATTAAGCAGGAGAATTTCCTAGTTCCAGCTGAATACTTAATTTCCTACGTTGCTTCGGCGCATATAGGTGTTATTCAGCAATGGCTTAACAGTGATAGAGAGGAATCACCACAAGAGATGGCTCGTATTTTATCCACGATGACTATAAATGGTCCTTTCTTTGCTGCAGGTTTAAAAAAGTAACTGGGAGGGGAAATATGGATCGACGTGTGATGAAAACAAGAAAAGAAATACGAAAAGCGCTACTTTCATTGATGGAAGAAAAGGATTTTGAGGTAATTACGGTTTTAGATATTACAAAACATGCAAATATCAATCGTGGAACATTTTATTTACATTACGTCGATAAATATGATCTGCTAGAAAAATACGAACAAGAACTCTTCGAGAAGATCGAACATATTGCATTGAAATACTTAAAGGTTGACGATACTATGTATGAATTTTTTCATACACGTTACCCAACAATTGTTCAAGTTTTTCATTGTGTACAAGAAGAACAAGAATTACTTTCCATTCTATTAAAAACAAGAGGACTCTTTTCCTTTCAAGATCGAGTAAAGAATACATTTATATACCTGTTCCGAAATAACGCACCCTCTAAAGTATCTGAACATCAATTTTCATACCCAATTGAATTTATAGCGCTATTCGCGAGTGCAACGTTTATTAGTGTGATTCAATACTGGCTTCAATCAGATATGAAGCAAACTCCTGAACAATTAGCTCAAATTATGTGGGATATTTTTTTAAAAGGCCCTATAGGAGCTTTTGGCATACTCCCCTCTACGAAATAAACAAAAACAGGCCACTGCTATTAATATACAGCGGCCTGTTAGAATTGTATTTTATTCGATTGTTTCAGTTTCTTCAATTTGACTTGGCTTTTCAATTAGCTGTTTTACCCATAGTAAAATAAACGAAATTACTGCAATCCAGGATAATACCACGCCATTTCCATTAAATACACCTTTACCGAAGTATAAAATATCTTTTAAACCATTAATTAAAAACTTCATCGGTAACCATGGCAAAATGTAATCTTGATAAAAAGATGGTAACATTTCAGGTGCCAATTGAATTAAAGGTAATCCAAAGAACATCAGTAAAACATAGACAATTAAGCTAGGTAAACGTAGCCAAGATACCGTCGCAAGTATTAAAAATACGAATCCTAAACACGCAAGTGAACTAAATAAAGCGACTGTATTGAAACTTTCAAAAGCAAAGCCGAGTATCCATGTCGTTGACCACGTTACAAAATAGCCAGCAAAGAACGCGTAGATGATTGCAACAATGGATTGTACTACTTGAAATTGTAGTTTTTGTTTCTTCGAGTTAAAAGTAGTCTTCATCTGAGCTAGATAAAATAAAACAGCGCCCATAATACTCGCAAACCAAAGAGGTTGGAAGAATGCTGTTGGTGCCGTTCCTAAATCCCCTACTGCGTTTACATAAATCGTTTCAGCATGTATTGGAGCAACTAATGTTGTGACTTGACTTGCTTGAATCGGAACCTTTGCTTGCTCGATACTTTGAAGCAGTTGTGTACTCATAACCGAATTCATTTGCTTAACTATATTATCTAAAGCAGCGCTTAACATCGTAGATACCGTTGTATTTGCACCTTGATTAATATAAATTTTCATCGTAGGATTTGCAGGAGAAGGTGTTTGTAACGAAGCAAATTGTGCTGAGAAGTTTTCTGGTACTACTAATCCCCCATACACTTCTTGTTCTTTCATCGCTTCTTCCATCGATTGAACAGAGTCATAAACTTTTAACTTAATCGTATCCATTCCCATTGTTGCTAATTGGCTTTGCAAGTTCTGCAATAAAGTATCACCCATTTCTCCAGCATCTTCAGACACAAGAGCAACAGGTAAATTTTTCGGACTCATTTTAACAGCTGGAATCTGTGTTGATAAAAAAATAATTCCTAACACAATGACCGCAATAAATGGCAATACTAAAAATTTGTTCTTCATCATTTCCCCTCCAATTAATAAACATTGTGTTGTTTAACAATATTCACTATAAAAGAAAAGATGATTAAACGCTATCGGCAAAAGATAGCGAAACGTTGAGTAATGAACATCTTCAGGGGATATGTTTATTAAATATTTTAGTTTGGCTGTTTTCTAAAAGATTGTTGCTGTTAAAACATAAAAACAGAGTTAATCTACAAAATGTGTAGAATCAACTCTGTTTTTATGTTTGATATTTCGAAAATCGAATATTTAACTAAACAGCTAATAGGTTGTCAATATCTATTTGTAAAATGGCACTTTTCTTTATGTTATACTGTTTTTGGGCATACCAAATAACCCTCCAAGTGTATTGT
>NZ_JBIWEY010000029.1:0-58788 GCF_044762775.1 Lysinibacillus sp. NPDC096418 | reverse complement strand
TTGTTTCTTGACAATTCAAGTATATATAAATCGGTGAATCTGTGTTTTTTTCATGCTTGTAATTGTGTAAAAACCCCAACAAATATTATAGAACCGAAAAACTCACTATCTAATGAGTAGATAGTGAGAAGATGTCATTAATATTCGTATTTTTTTGTGTCAGAAATAACACGAAAGTGGATGCCCTTTATTTGAGCACTTACTTTATGGCGTAGTGTATCGATGTCTACAAGCTCATCTCGGTCATTCACACATTCAGCAATTTCTTGTAATAGCTTTGTAAAAGCCTCTTGGAATAACTCACGCATATTATCGAAATCAAGACTGCGGAAACTACCGTCTATATCAAAAGCTTCTACAGAATTTAACTGTTTCGAAGCACCGGCAAAACGATCATCATACACAGTATAGTTTTCGTCAGTCACTACGATGATATATAAT
This sequence comes from Lysinibacillus sp. NPDC096418, assembly GCF_044762775.1. NCBI lineage: Bacteria > Bacillati > Bacillota > Bacilli > Caryophanales > Bacillaceae > Lysinibacillus > Lysinibacillus sp. NPDC096418. Next base: position 58,347 of record NZ_JBIWEY010000029.1, on the reverse strand, counting down.
ACCTCACCTGTAATTGTTTTTAGTTCGATATTTGTTTTGTGTTTTTTTACATCTGTAATAATGTGAATGCCATCTGAATGGTAAAGCTTGAATAATTTCATAACTATGCCTCCTGAGAAAAAAATAATATCGGTATACCTAATTATATAGAATAGTGGCTAAAAATGGAACAAGTCTAAAACTTTCGGTAAGTTTAGCCCTCTAACTATGACAATATTGTGGAAATAATAGTTAAATGATCCTTGTTATTTTAGTCAGACTATTAATTAACTACTATTGATATTATTTTGTTTCTGAGACTACGGGCATAGATTTTGGCAATGGACGGACCTCGATGTAATGTAACTGATGTCCATGTTGCTCGTAAACACTAAATACATAGGATTCGAGCTCTATATTTATTGCTGTTTTATTGCCATTATTAGCAGTCAAGAACCAACCACCTAGTGTCTCAACATCTTCAGCTTCAAGTGTAACATCTAGTAACTTTTCAACATCTTCAACAAGCATTTTCGCATTTAAAATATAATGATTGTCGTTTAGTTTACGAATATCAGCGATTTCATCGTCATCAAATTCATCACGGATCTCACCAACGATTTCCTCTAAAATATCTTCAACGGTTACAAGACCCGAAGTACCACCGTATTCGTCCATTAGGATAGCCATATGGATGCGCTCTTTTTGCATGCGGACTAATAGTTCCTGGATGGGAATCGTCTCAATAGTACGAATAACAGGGTTGATGAAGTCATCTAATTCAAGTGTTTCATCTGTGATTTTGTCGATTAAACCATGAGCGAATAATTCTTTGGCATTAATAAAGCCTAAAATGTTGTCGCGATCTCCATCATATATCGGGTAACGCGTATATTTTTCTGAAGCAATATAGTGAATCATATTTGTGAATGTTTCATTTTTTTCAATACCGATAATTTCTGTACGTGGTACCATAATTTCACGTGCAATACGTTCATCAAATTCAAAGACGTTGTTTACGTATTTTAACTCAGTCTTATTGATTTCACCGCTTTTAAAGCTTTCAGAAAGCAGTAAACGTAATTCTTCTTCAGTATGTGATAGTTCATGCTCAGAAGCAGGTTTCATGCCGAAAAGACCAACTAGTACTCGAGCTGAGCCATTTAAGAACCAAATGAATGGATACATTAATTTATAGAACCACATAATTGGTTTTGCAAATAATAAAGTTATTGTTTCAGCCTTCTGAATAGCTGCCGTTTTTGGAGCTAATTCACCAACTACAACATGTAGGAACGTCGCAATCGCAAATGCGAAACCAATCGTGAAAATACTCATATATTTGTCTGAAACCCCAATCGTTTCAAATAGGGGATGCAGCATAAATTCAAATGTTTTTTCTCCGACCATCCCGATACCTAACGCGGTTACCGTAATACCTAGTTGGCAGGCAGACAAGTATTCATCTAAGTGGTCAACTACATGTTTTGCAGTGATTGCTTTCTTATTGCCCTCTGCAATAAGTTGGTCAAGTCGTGATGAACGTACTTTGACTATGGCAAATTCCGTCGCAACGAAAAAGCCAGTAAAAGCTAATAATATAATAAAGATTGATAAATTGAGTATGGTCAAATAGTCGTTCTGTTTTTACAAAAAAACAGAACGTCACCTCCTAATTAATAAGTAGTAGTAAAGATTGCATAAGCGCAATACTTTCTGTTGAAACATTTTTTTTAATCGATTGAATATTATGTTGATCTTGTTTGTCTAATTGAGCGAGTAGGGAAGCCACATCCTGCTCTAAGTTTTGCATTTTTAACCGAATCGTTTGCACATCGATTTCCTCATAAGTAGTGATTTTTAATTCATCTTGTATTTCTTCGAGTGATAAACCGTCTTTTTTCCGTTGTTCAATATATTGGAGACGCTCAATCATTGTAGGTTCGTAATAACGATAGTTGGATGCGGAACGTTCGGCTTCTAGCAAGCCGATATTCGTGTAATAATCAATGGTTCTTTTCGTAATGCCAGTTGTTTCTGCAAGTTCACCAATTTTTAATTTCTCTGTCCCAATATAAACACCTCCAAACCATCACGTGATACTTTGATTATAACGTGGTGGTTTTCTACAATACAAATAAAAAGTAGTGATATTTCAAATTTGTAAGATTGCACAAAAAATACACTATGCAATCAATACATAGTGTACGCTACATATTATGTTTCAATTGTGGTCACAGTATTACTGCTTTCGGCTCGTAGATGTGTTTTGAAATGTCCGATGAGCATAATTAGAAGGGCAGCAAAGACCATTACACCTGCAAATAGTAAAGCAGCCTTATAACTATCAAAATGTGCCGCTAGTTTGCCAGCGATGATTGGACCGATGATTTGTCCAAGCGCATAAAACGTTGTCAAAATAGATACGACGGCGTTGCTTTGAGTCGGGAAGAGCTGCCTTGCATAAGACGTTGTTAATGTCACGATTCCAACAAATGTTAACCCAAATAAAAATGACGAAAGTAAGACACTTGTTACGGTTTGGGAAAAGACAGGTAGTAAAATCCCGAAAACCTGCATGACATAGGCAACCGTTAAAATACGGACTGGAGAGAATTTTGATAACAATACGATCCATACCGGTGCAGATGGTACAGCAGCAAGTCCAACGACTACCCAACTGTATGATGAATATGCTTCAAGAGAAGGAATATTATGAATAATATCGACTAAAAAAGTCCCTGTTATGATATAACCAAGCCCCTCCAACCCATAAGAAGCGATAAGCCACGGCATAAAACCTGCTGTCATTTTTCCGCTAGATGTCTTAACTTGCTTGACACCGTCTTGAATCGTTAAATTGCGCCAAGTGACAAGTGTGACGCAAAAGAAGGCCAGTGAAAGCAATCCAAGACCAAGCCATGCCCCTTTCCATGTGTAAGCCAATTCTAAGTAGGGTACAAATAGACCTGAAATGGCAATGCCAAGCCCAATTCCGCTAAATAAATAGCCTGACCACTTCGTGAGCACTTCTTTTGCTAAATAATCCATAATGATACTTGAAGTTAACACGAAAATAAATCCACTCGTAATGCCAGCGATAAGTCGTAACAACAGCCAAAGCATGAACATTTCAGTTAAGCCCATCCAAATTACGGATGCAACGTTTAGTAATACATTAATAAGTAAAATCATTTTTTTGCGTCGGAACAAAAATCCCGCCCATAATGCCCCAATAAAATAGCCAACATAATTGCTTGACGCCAAATAACCTGCAGTTTCAAGTGAGAAACCCGCATCTTTTCGCATAAACGGTAAAATGGGTGTAAATGCGAAACGACTAATTCCCATTGCAAGGACTATTAATAGGATTCCCCCTAATAAAACCCCCGCGTGCTTTTTATTCATAGCAAGACCCCTTTGTGACAAAAATGTGAAGCTGTTATTCTAGTATATAATAGTTTGACTAGTAAAAATATTAAAAATATTTTTAATGCATAAAAATAGCTTTTCTAAACGGAAAACTCGTTAGAAAAGCTATCAGAATTATTTCTGTATATATGTTACGTATAAATGGTAAAGTGCATCTTCGCCCGTCATTTGTAAAATAACCTCACCATTGAAGGTGAGGTTTACTTCTGAACGTTCACTATTAATTTTGTCATCTTGAATAAAAATTGTTACTGTTACTTCTCCAGTCTCTGCTAATTGTTTTTTATAAGCGTCATCCCATTGTTGCTCTGCGAATAATGGGTCCATCCATGTACCATTCACAAGAAGCCTTGCTTCGTCTGTGTCATATTCCCAACGCGAGTCACGTAATATGGTTTTAAATAAGTCATTTATCGTGAAGGTTTCTTCGTTATACGTTACTGTCATAGCCCGTACAGAATGAACATCGCGGCTTAACGCACTCGCTGCAGAGTCTGCTGCTGCGTTAATGCCTGATGCAGCATCCTTAATTTCTGTGAGTCGATCACCACAGCCCGTCAAGAGTAAACTAAGGCAGATGATAAAAGCTACTTTTTTTATCGATTTCACAAATATCCCTCCTGTTGAACAAGTTGTTATTCTAATCTTAACGAAAAGATATACATGAAAAAAGGGTATGTGGATAGGAGATTGTGACGTTTTGGCAACGTCAAGGTTCATCCTTAAGAGACAAGTGTTGCTTTTACTTCATCTTTAGATGTGATTTCATTTTGAAAATCCATTATAAAGGAGTTGGCTTTATAAAGATTAATGACGAGGTTCTTGATAAATTAGGCGTGTATTTTGTGTATCATAAAGTATATGACAATTACGGAATTACGTTCGAAACCTTTGTAGATCGTTGGGTGAGAGGAATCATAGAAGTATAATAAAAAAAACTATCTATATCTAAAAAGTGACAATAGAAAGAGCCGTGTCCAATTGATTGAACACGGCTCTTTTTATTTGAAATAATTTGTAATATATTGATTTGCTTCTTGCCAGTTATAAACACGTATAACGTTATCCGGCACAGTTAGTCGGTTATAAGGTGTATCGAATAATACAACTGGTATTTTTAATTCTTCAGCGAGCATGACGGCATTATCATGCTTATCTTCAAAGAAAGCTTGAACACCATGTTTTTTAGCAACTGCTAGTTTGTCGTGGCTACCAATCAGCTCGATATGATCGTAATGAATTTCTTGCGACTTGAACCAATTCACGGTGATATCCGACACGTTTTCATTACGAGCAGAAATATAATAAAGTTCATAGTTGTTTTGCCAAGCATTTAAAATGGATTTGGCATCCCGTGCTACCTCTGATACTTCATACATAAATGATTCATTTTCCTTAAACCATGTTTGAAAAGCTGCGCGATCCACTGGATGTGGGAATGCGGATAAAAAATCATATTCACATACATCATCAAGTGTGATGTTGACATTATACTGTTTGTTAATATGCGGAATGAGTGTGGCTGGGCACGTTACTGTTCCGTCAATATCAATACCAAAACGAGGCTTTGTCATGCTTGCACCTCCTTAGGATTTTGTGTTTGCTGCTTCTTCTGCCTCACGTTTTTCTAACATTTCTGCAGCTAATTTGTCGATTTCTTTTTTCAATTCTTCTACCATTGTTGCTTCAGGTACTTTTCGGACTGTTTTTCCTTTCATGAATAACAGACCTTCGCCTCGCGCACCAGCAATCCCGATATCCGCTTCACGTGCTTCACCAGGACCATTTACTGCGCAACCAAGAACAGCTACTTTTAAAGGTACACTAAGTTTAGAAATATATTCTTCTACTTCATTTGCAATGGAGATTAAGTCAATTTCAATACGACCGCAAGTAGGGCAAGAGATAAGCGTTGCCATATTAGAAGCAAGGCCGAATGATTTTAACAATTCGCGAGCGACTTTGATTTCTTCAACTGGGTCAGCTGATAATGAAATACGTAGTGTATTACCGATCCCTTTGGATAAAATTGCACCAAGACCAGCAGCTGATTTTACAGTACCTGCAAATAGGGTACCTGATTCAGTAATCCCTAAGTGAAGAGGGTAGTCAAATGCTTTAGATGCTTTTTCATAGGCCTCAATGGCAAGGTTTACGTCAGAAGCTTTCATCGATACGATAATATCGTGGAAATCTAAATCTTCTAGAATTTTAATATGATGCAGTGCAGATTCTACCATGCCGTCAGCAGTAGGATAACCGTATTTTTCTAAAATGTGGCGCTCTAATGAACCAGCATTTACTCCAATACGGATTGGAATCCCTTTTGCTTTTGCAGCATTGACAACTGCTTCTACTTTTTCTTTACGCCCAATGTTACCTGGGTTAATACGTACTTTATCAATACCATTTTCAATTGCTTTTAAAGCTAATTTATAGTCAAAATGAATATCAGCTACTAATGGAATATGAATTTGTTTTTTTATGTCGGCAATTGCATCTGCTGCTCGCTCATCTGGTACTGCAACACGAACAAGCTGACAACCTGCTTCCTCTAAGCGAAGAATTTCGGCTACTGTTGCTTCGACATCATGTGTTTTGGTTGTACACATACTTTGAATGAATAATTCATTACTACCACCAATTGTTAAATTACCGACACGTACCGGACGTGTTTTTGTACGGTGACAAATTTCACTCATTAACTTTCTCTCCTTTTCGGGCCGCTATTTTTGGCCGTCACTGTCATTTATTTTAGCAGTGTAGGAAAATAAGAACAAGGAAGAAACGTTAACTTTTCATTTATGAAAAGAAAAAATGCCTTTTATATGGGTCCAGGCATTTGCGCCGCACGCTTACGATTGCATTAAAATCACAGATGAAAGTGGTGCGGCGTTTACTTTCATCTGAGACTTCTCTAGCGCTTGAGGCCAACACGATGGGGGAGATTTCGCAAGGATGGGACTCATGTGCAAAAGGGCAAATTCCTTTTCTTATTTACATGTATTTTCAAGCTCAAATGCTAGGGGAAGTTTAATATTTTCACCTGCAACAAGTTCCTGTAATTGTAAATGTGGATTTAATCGGTAAAAAAGCTGTAATCGTTCAGGAAAGGTCATTGGTACTTTTGCGGGCTGCATGGCAAATAAGCTATGAATGGTGTCACCTTGAATGACTTGAATATTAATGTAGGTAGGTTCACGCAGATCTTCACAAAGTTCTTCTGTTTCCTTTGGATAAAAGGCTGCAAGTGGCAATGTGCCCTCTGTTAAATCTATTTTCACAACCAAGGCAACAAGTACAATAATTAGCGTTACTAGAAATGCTCGCAAAAAATCCCCTCCTTTTCTACACTATATTGAGAAGAGAGGGGAATCATGCACATTATTTAGTTGTTGGTTGTTTTGGATATTTAGTAAAGGCGACGATTAATAGAGTTAGTGTTAAAAGTAATGAAAAAATAGAAGTTATTGTGCCACTTATTGGTAGATATGCTGCTAGAACACTTAGGATTGTTGCCCATGTCATAGCGAAGGTCGTCGTACGCCAAACATTGCGGTATTCTCCGCGGCGCTTCATGACCTTCAAAAAGAATAGACCTGCCAGTGCATAGAGTGCAATTTGTGCGAAAATAAGCATAGTCGTAAAGATAAAAAGCATTAGCAATGTCACGGGATATAGCAACCATTTAATTTCTTCTATGTATGTTGTTAGGCCACTCATGTCAAACGTATCAACATTAACACCAGCTGTAAATTGACCAAATGAAAAGACTGTGACCAGCGAAACTAATAAAAAAGTATATTGAATGACTTTACCGATTGGTAATAATCGATAGGCTGCTAACTTTTTGGGATGAATTAGGCTATCGATAAATAATTGTGAGTGTTTCATAATAAAGTATCTCCTCCAATCGTTATTCTATCATGTTCATGTGTGACATAAAAGAATGAGTATATAGTTGGAGGTGCTTGTATAAGATTGTTAATTCTATGTAAAGAAGTTTAATTTCTTCTTTACTTTTTGTAGTTTTTCTATTAATCATTAATGATAGATTAGTAGAAATATGGGAATTGGAGCGAATATAATTGGTGATAGATTGGCAAAGTATGCTATTTCAGTTTATTGGTGGATTGGGCGTGTTTTTATTTTCCATTAAATTAATGGGAGAAGGATTACAAAAATCTGCAGATGATAGATTAAGAGAATGGTTAAATCGTTTTACGACGAATCCACTAATGGGCGTGTTGGTTGGTATTGTGGTAACGATATTTATTCAGTCAAGCTCAGCAACGACAGTGATTACTGTTGGACTTGTTAGCGCTGGCTTTTTAACATTACGGCAAGCGATTGGTGTCATTATGGGGGCGAATATTGGCACAACCATCACAGCATTTATTATTGGTATTAATATTGGTGTGTATTTTTATCCATTATTAGCGATTGGTGCTGCACTTATCTTCTTTTTTAAAAAGCAAAGTTATCATCATTTCGGGCAAATTATTTTTGGTTTTGGGGGCCTATTTTTAGGACTTGAACTAATGGGGACAAGTATGCGATTCCTTCATGACTTACCGAGCTTTGCGGAGTTAACCTTACAAATAAGTGACCAACCAATTTTGGGAGTACTAGTCGGAACTGTTTTTACATTAATTGTGCAAAGCTCAACAGCAACTGTAGGCGTGTTACAAGGCTTATATGCAGAGCATTTAATGGAACTAGAAGGTGCACTACCGGTATTGTTTGGTGAAAACATAGGTACTACAATTACTGCCGTATTAGCCTCGTTGGGTGCTTCAATTTACGCAAAACGAGCTGCGGCTGCGCATGTATTATTTAATGTTATTGGCACAGTTATTTTTATAATCTTCTTAACGCCATTTATACACTATATTGGTTGGGTGAGCAAGATATTTCATTTGGAACCACGCATGCAAATTGCAGTCGCTCACGGTTCATTTAATATACTCAATACAATGATTCAATTGCCATTTATTGCAGTACTAGCGGCAATAGTGACAAAAATGATTCCTGGGACATCAGGAGATATTGACGTTACAGCAAAGCATTTAGACCCTTCATTTATTGATTCATCACCTGCTATTGCGCTTGGTCAGGCAAAAGAAGAAGTACTTCGGATGGGAGATTATGCACTGCGAGGTTTAGAGGAAACGTTCCAATATATGAAAACAGGTGAAGGGGAATATATTCCGACTGTCCTGCAATTCGAGGCTGTGTTGAATAATCTAGATAATCAAATAACAAACTACTTAGTAATGATATCTAATCAACCGTTATCAAGAGCAGATTCTGTACGCCACCATATGTTGCTAACAAATGTTCGCGATATTGAACGTATCGGTGATCATTTTGAAAATATTTTAGAGCTCTTGCAATACAAAGATCATCATGAGGTACATTTAAGTAAATCAGCAAGGCAGGATTTAATTGGTATGTTTAGTTTAGCAATTGAAGCGGTGCGTAAGAGTATCGCAGCACTTGATACTGCAAGTCTTAGCCTTGCGCAGGAAGTAACAGAGCTTGAAAGCTTGATTGATGATATGGAAGGGAAGCTGCGTCAAAAGCATATTGCACGCTTAAATACCAATGAATGTAATGGGGCAGCGGGGATTGTGTTTACGGATATTGTAAGTAATTTAGAGCGAATTGGTGATCATGCGGTGAATATTGCAGATTCTATTTTAGGCATTCGCCATTGATCGTGTTGAAACTTTCTCCGGTTTGGTACGTATAGTAGGCACTGTGTGTTAAAAGGAGAGAATATTTTATGGAAATAATCGGTTGGGTTTTAGTGATTGCTTGTTTCGTCGTGTCATTTGTAGGGTTAATCTATCCGATAATTCCAGGCGTGATTTTTTTAATTGGAGGATTTTTACTATACGGAGCGTTTTTCTCGTTTGCGGAGCTTAGCTGGTGGTTTTGGATCATTCAAATTTTATTTGTAGTGCTATTATTTGGCGCAGATACTGTCGCGAATGCATTCGGCATTAAAAAATTTGGTGGTTCAAATGCTGGCATGTGGGGAAGTACAATCGGTTTGTTAATTGGTCCTTTTGTGATTCCGTTTGCGGGGATACTCGTTGGTCCGTTTTTAGGTGCAGTTATCGCAGAGCTTGTAGTGGAACGTCGTAAGTTAGGAGAAGCTGTGAAAAGTGGGGTCGGTTCACTGGTCGGATTTTTAACGTCTACCGTGACAAAAGCGATTTTACAAATTGCTATGATTATTATTTTCTTTATTGCAATCTAAATAAAAGGTTTAGGTTTATTGATTAGGGGAATAATGGGTTAGGAATTACTTGTAAATTAGTTGTTTTTTACGCAATACTAACGTTTGTTACTATATTTATAGTTGATTGTAGTGGAGGCTGGACGCCCCCCAGAAAGCGCCCAGTCGGAACAGAAATCAACCTCAAGTTTTGATGATGAAACATCTAATTATTAATTTAGGTACTTAGTATTCTGATTGGTTTTTCAGTCAAAAGGCTGAAATCGAGGATTTGAGGTATTTTTCATTGAATGGTTTGACCAATTTTGATAATCTAAGGATGTATTAATATTTCTTTAATTTAGGGAGGAACACAATCATGGCTTACGAATTACCACAATTAACTTACGCTTATGACGCATTAGAACCACATATCGATGCAAAAACAATGGAGATTCACCACACTAAACACCACAATACTTATGTTGCTGGCTTAAACGCAGCAGTAGAAGGTACTGAATTTGCTGGCAAAGATCTTAACGAATTAATCGCTAACATCGATGCACTACCAGCTGACAAACAAACACCTGTACGTAATCACGGTGGCGGTCACTCAAACCACTCATTATTCTGGGAAGTAATCGCTCCAGGCGGTTCAAATACTCCAGTTGGCGAAGTAGCAAAAGCAATCGATGCTAAATTCGGTTCTTTTGATGCTTTCAAAGAAGAGTTTACAAAAGCTGCAACAACTCGTTTCGGTTCAGGTTGGGCTTGGTTAATCGTTGATGGCGACTCAGTTGCTGTAACTTCTACACCAAACCAAGACTCTCCAATCATGGAAGGTAAAACACCAATCCTAGGCTTAGACGTTTGGGAACATGCTTACTACCTAAACTACCAAAACCGCCGTCCAGACTACATTGGTGCATTCTGGAACGTAGTAAACTGGGATGTAGTAGAAGCTAAATTCCAAGCTGCTAAATAATTAATTTTAAAAGAAAATAAAATCATTTCTGTGTCACAAAACATAGAGGTGAAATTAAAAAGGGTGTCTCGATAATTTTCGAGACACCCTTTTTCTATGGTGACAAAGCTGCTGTAATTAAGGCTCTACACCAAAATCTATACTTTCTAACATAACGTGGAGTTGATTTCCGTTCCGGCTGGGCGCTTTCCAGGGGGCGTCCAGCCTCCACTCATATCAACCGGCAATCTAAAATTACTACACAATGAAATGATCCGTAATTAATCTATCATTTAATTGTTTCTTGTAATCTTACATAATCTCCAGAAATGTAGACGGCTTTGTCATGTAATTTATCTGAGGCGATTTTAAACCATCCATTTTCCTCGCCATATATTAATATAGGCAGGTCGAAGCGTTTATAGCTGTATAGTGGATTATTTTTAGTAGAAGGATCTAGGCGAACATTGAGATATGGATAATTGCCTGGATCGATTGTAAAGCCAATCTTGTAATTTTGTTTAGCGTCCTTAAAGAGTAACTTTTTATCAAGTGCATAGTAGTGACCTGCAGCTTTAGCACCCCAATTTGCATCTGCGGCATATTTAACATTCATGCCAACTGCTTTTGATCCGAGCACCGCGCCATATCCGTAAGTCTCAGTATCACCACTTGGTGCGATATATTTCGTGTTTACAATTTCAGCAAATGCAAAAAGACCTTCTTCAACAGTAGTATACACATTACCGACTACATCACCGGAGGTTTTACCGAGACCGAAGAAATTATTGTTTTTTTGCGCATCGTTGCTCATGCCATAGTTACTCTCGTTCATCGCAACGGCTAGTATTAAAATAGCATTGATTTGATATTGCTGCTCAAGTTTTTTTAAAGTATCACCTGTATTAAGAAGTTTGCTTTTTTTAGTAGCATCTACATAACTACTTGAGCCTTTTGCTTCACGAGTTTTCAACTCCTGTGCAATATATACATCAATTTCTTTTGCTGTGTAAGAAGTTTTTGTTCGCATCGGCAAAAATTGATAGTAATTATAAGCGTCACCTACATGCTTACCGTCTCCTGTAGTAAAGGTAATGCCATCTGTGCTGTAATATTTAGTACCTGCTTTCATAAATGCCGGGGCAACACCAATCACATTAACGCCCTCATCAAGATTATTATTATGAGAGTATATCTTAAACAGCAGTTCACCGTTCACTACTTCATAATAAGATCTCTTTATTTCTGTCTGTGCGGGTATTAGGGTAATATCATCTATTGATAATATGCCTGGGCGACCGCCAATTGAAACTGATACCTTGCTTCCGTCACTTTTAACATATTCAAGCTCTGTATTTTTAGCAAGAGGCATCTTATCTGTACGGGTAATTTCATAAGAGATTGGTTTATTTAATACAGCAATTCCTGTTGCCATCGCAATGACTTTATCTTTCTCTAAAACGACACCGTTGGCAGGCATCGCTTGAATAGCTTCACTTGCATTATCGAATTTTTGTGCAGTTACATATTGACCATTTTTAATAGTAGCTGTTTTAAAGGGTTGTGTGTCAACAACTTGTGTTGCTACATAATTTTTAAGACGGTAAATAAATGTGGCTGATTGCGCAATCGTAGCGTTATCTTGTGGACCAAACGTGTTGTTTTCTAAACCTTTAATAATGGACAGTGCAACACCTGTTGCAACAGCATCACGATAATCTTTAGCGATTTTTGCCGTATCAGTAAACGTTAGTTGTGTAGTTTTTTTCGGCACTTTCAAATAATCTAAAGTACGATTAATCATGACTGCCATTTGTTGACGGCTAATCAATTCGTTTGGCTTAAATTCATTGGTTGTTGTATAACCAGTGACGATGCCTGCTGCTGATGCGCTTTGAATGCCGGAAATATAGCGGTTGCTTGTAGGAACGTCTTTAAAAGTAGCACCTTTAGCATCAGGTAAATCGAACGTCTTAGCTAAGAAAAATGCAAATTCAGAACGTGTGACTTTTCGGTAAGGATTATATTTACCATCACTATCAGGTAATAATGCATTTTTTTCGCTTAGAAGATTTAGACCTGGACCATGAGTTGGGTCATCAAATGTTTGGGCATTACTTTTAGGTATACTGAAGGAACTCAGTACTAAGATAAAGAGGATACAGCTAAGTACATATTTTTTCATAAAACCAACCTTCCTTGAACTAGTATTATAGGGAATTAAATCCTAAATAAATAGTAAGCTAGTTAAAGAACAATGTCGAACAATATATCACATTATGAAATATACTTTGATAAAACAAGCAAATTTATGAAACTTATCTTAAATGTAGTCCGTCTATTAAATGATTGCTTCTTCATGCTTTTTGTATGCCGTGGTAATTACGGATCTTGAAAGGGTGTTTATTGTGCCTTTTAGTAGTAGTCTATGAATATATCTGGGAGTATTAGATTCTAATGCTTGCTAGTAAAAGACCGTGCTTTTCTGTAATGGCTTCGGGTGGTATACTTATTATCGTGTATTTGAGCAAACATGTATAAAGGAGGGGGATCTATATGCGCAAAACGCCAGGAAAGAGTCGTGCAGCAAGTGTCAAGGCGAAGCATCATTCGAATTTAACATTTCGTATGAATGTCCTTTTCTTTTCTATATTTATCATATTTTCAATGTTAATTTTTAGACTTGGTTATATGCAAATTGTAAAAGGCGAAGATTATGTGCGTATTTTAGAACGTACAGAGGAAGTACCGGTGAACACAAGTGTGCCAAGGGGGCGCATGTATGACCGTTATGGACGTATACTAGTTGACAATCAACCAGAAAATGCGATTACGTATACAAAAATGCAAACGACTAAAACAGATGAAATGTTAGAAATCGCAGTGAAATTAGCTGCATTAATCGAACAGCCAACAAATCGTGTGACACTTCGTGATAAACAAGACTTTTGGATTTTGAAAAATCATGATGCTGCTTATGAAAAGGTAACAGATAAAGAAAAGAAAAAAATTGAAACTGATGAAGATCTTACGCAAAGTCAAGCGAACGCAGCGATAGATAAACTTGTCCGTGAACGTATTACAGACGAAGAGTTAGCACAACTAACAGAAGCAGATTTAGAAGTGCTAGCCATTTACCGTGAAATGGCATCAGGCTACAATTTATCACCGCAGATTATTAAAAGTGAAAATGTAACGGATGACGAATTTGCACGCGTATCTGAACGTTTAACAGAATTACCAGGTGTAAATACGACAACGGATTGGAAGCGTGTGAAACTGTCATCATTATCAGTTTTAGGTCGTACAACACTGCCTGTTAAAGGGATTCCGAGGGAAAAGCTGGATTATTATTTAGCACGTGATTATTCACGAAATGACCGAGTAGGCGAAAGTTATATTGAAGCGCAATACGAAGAGCTATTGCAAGGTCAAAAATCAGTCGTTAAAAATATTACCAATAAAAAAGGGCAAGTTGTCGATACGATTACAACGTATGAGGGTGAGCCAGGTAAGGATTTAGTGCTAACGTTTGATAGTGAACTACTTGCAGAAACAGAGAAGATTGTCGAAGAAGAGTTACTCGCTTTAAAATCATTGGGTGGCTCGTACTTATTAGATCGTGCATTTTTAGTAATGATGGATCCAAATACTGGAGATATCTTGTCGATGGTAGGGAAGAAGATTGAGAAGGATCCTGATACTGGGAAAAATGTGATATTAGATTATGCTTATGGCACATTTACAACAGCCTATGAGGCGGGGTCTACGGTTAAAGCAGCAACTGTATTAACGGGTTATAACCAAGGGGTTATTTCGATGAATACTACTCTAGGAGATCAACCAATTAAATTAGCCGGTACGAATCCAAAGAGTTCGATTTTCAACAGAAATGGCTATATTTCAATGAATGATTTAATGGCGCTTGAACGTTCTTCCAATTCTTATATGTTTCAAATTGCGATGCTCATAAACGGTACGCCATATAGCTATAATATGCCATTGCGTTTAAAGGATAATACTTTCCCGACAATGCGTAATAATTATGCACAATTTGGCTTAGGGGTTAAAACAGGTATTGATTTACCAAATGAAGTTACTGGAGTGCTGGGTCCAACTGGTCCAACATATGGTGGTAAAACACTCGATTTAGCGATTGGGCAATACGATACGTATACACCATTGCAATTAGTGCAATATATTTCGACGGTAGCCAATGGTGGCTATCGAATCCAACCGCGTGTAGCCAAGGAAGTACGTGAACCATCAAAAGACGGAAAACAACTTGGTCCATTGGCAACAGAGATTGAACCAACTATTTTAAACCGAATTGATAACCCAACAGAAGAAATTGATCATGTAAAAAAAGGACTTCGTCGTGTATATATTGGTTCACAAGGATCTGCCGCGAGACAATTTAGGGATGCGCCGTACACAGCAGCTGGGAAAACCGGAACAGCTGAGGTAGTTTATTATGGACCGTTAAAAGAGAAGTGGAGAACGGAAGTATTAAACTTAACACATGCAGGCTTTGCACCATACGAAAATCCTGAAATTGCCTATGCTGTTGTTATTCCTTGGGCAACAACAAACTTTGTTACACCTTTACCTCATGCGAATAACATTGCTAGACGTTCACTCGATAAATATTTTGAGCTAAAGGCTAAATATGAAACGACAAACGTTTCTGAAAGTAATGTGGAACAGCCAATTCTACCAGCTATAACAGAAGATAAAATTGGTGAAGATGAACAGAAATAAGAAAAAACACTGACGTTCTAGTGGCCTAGTTGTTTTTCTACCTAATTAATGAAGTAATAAAAAGCGACTTTCTCAATTACAGAGAAAGTCGCTTTTTTTATGCAGAGAGTTGCTGTATAGCTAGTTCGAATTGCTGCTTTGGCTTTACGCCATAAAGTTCTAAATTATGGTAGAAATAAGACTGTATCATAAAATCGATAGCTTCCTGTAAGGAGAAGTCTCGATGATCCATGACAAGTGTTAAATATGTTTTAAAGTAGTCAGCGTTTTGCGAATGTGCATGTTTCGTGATAATGACAAACACCTCTTTTTTTATTTTCCAACACAATTGCTTATTATAGCATCGTTAGCCTAGGAAGCAATTAATTCAATTGTAAACGCATATTTACAATCATTTACAAAGCATTACATTCCTTTACGTCTCTTTTACGAATAGTTTATACGACTTCAACAATCAGTCTTTATAGTAAAGGTTGTAAGGCAAACAACTATAAAAAAAGTTAGTGACGGAGGCAAATGAGATGAAAAAGTGGAAGTACTTAACGATGACAGCGGTAATGGGTTCAGCATTAATGCTAGGAGCATGCGGTGGCGATAACTCAGCTCAAAGTGGTAACAATGCAGAATCGAATTCACCATCAAGTTCAGGACAAGAAGCCGAAGACAAAAAACTACAAGGGACTGTAGCTGGGGACGGTTCATCTACAGTAGCGCCAATTATTGAAGCGGTTGTAGAAGAGTATGCGGGTGCACAGCCGGATGTCAAAGTATCGGTAGGTGTTTCAGGAACTGGTGGTGGCTTTGAAAAATTCATCGCAGGGGAAACAGACTTTTCAAATGCATCTCGTTATATAAAAGATGAAGAGAAAGCTAAACTTGATGAGGCGGGCATTGCTTATACAGAACTAGCACTAGCTTACGATGGTTTATCAGTTGTCGTAAATCCAGAAAATGACTGGGCTAAAGATTTAACAGTAGAACAGTTAAAACAAATTTGGACAGAAGATGGTAAAACGAAAAAATGGTCGGATTTAGATCCATCTTGGCCAGCTGAAGAAATTATCTTCTATTCACCAGGTACTGATTCGGGTACGTACGATTACTTCGATGAAGTCGTATTGGATGGTGCTGATCTAGTAAGCGCTGCGACATTATCAGAAGATGATAATATGCTAGTACAAGGCGTAGCTGGCGATAAAAACGCAATCGGATTCTTTGGTTTCGCGTATTACCTTGAAAATAAAGATAAGTTAAATATTGTAAAAATTAATGGTATAGAACCAACGCATGACACGATTGAAGCGGGAGACTATTCACCACTTTCACGTCCGCTATTCACATATGTGAAAAATGACGCTATTAAAAATAACGAAGCGTCATATGATTTCATGAAATTCACACTTGAAAATGCTGGAGATATGGCAGAGGCAGTAGGCTATGTTCGTCTACCAGATGAAAAGTATGCTGAAGGTTTAAAAACGTTAGAAGGTCTAAAATAAGTAGTTATGCTTGAAGGGGGAGAGACTACTCTTTCCCTTACTTGCTTGGAAGGAGCATTCCCATGGTTTCTCAGAAGGAAAAGTCATCATCTGTGCAGCAATTAATTGCGAATTCACGCAATCACAAAACAAAGAAAATAGTGGAAAAAGCAATGCCAGCTCTATTATTTTCTGCAGCGCTCATTTCTATTTTGACGACATTTGGCATTGTTTTCACCCTTATTTTTGAAACGTTTGAATTTTTCAAGCGTGTTTCGATTACGGATTTCCTATTTGGTACACAGTGGCTACCGTTTTCAGGAAAGGAACCGTTGTTTGGGATTTTACCACTTATTGCGGGAACATTGAAGGTAACATTTATTGCTGTTTTAGTAGCAGTTCCGTTTGGTATAGGCTCGGCAATTTATTTAAGTGAGTATGCGAGTGAGAAAACAAGACGTACGATTAAACCAATATTAGAAGTGTTAGCCGGCGTACCGACGATTGTTTATGGTTTCTTCGCCCTAACATTTGTCACACCGATTTTACAAGAATTAATTCCAGGTCTTAAAATCTTCAATGCACTGAGTCCAGGGATTGTTGTAGGGGTTATGATTTTACCGATGATCACGTCATTATCTGAAGATGCGATGTCAAGTGTGCCGAATAGCATGCGTGAAGGCGCTTTAGCACTTGGGGCAACGAAATTTGAAGTTGCGATAAAAGTCGTTTTACCTGCTGCGTTGTCTGGTATTATTGCTTCAGTTGTCCTAGCTATTTCCCGGGCAATAGGAGAAACGATGATTGTTTCTCTAGCAGGGGGATCAACACCGAAGTTTGATCTAAATGTGACGGATTCAATTCAAACAATGACTGCATATATCGTACAAGTATCAACGGGTGACGCAGGATATGGCACAACAATCTATTACTCGATCTATTCAGTAGGATTCACATTATTCATTTTCACATTAGTGATGAATTTACTCGCTCACTATATTTCGAAACGCTTCCGGGAGGTATACTAGCATGCGCTATATCGATGAAACTGCTGTCATGAAGCGGATGACTAAACGAATTACATTCAATAAAGTTTGGAAAGTATTATTTTTCCTAGCAACGACTTTTGCACTTGTGACACTTGCCATTTTGCTATACCGTATTGTGACGCAAGGTGTTGGCTATTTAAATATAGACTTCTTAACAAATTTTGCTTCTCGCTTCGCAGATAAAGCCGGCATTAAGGCGGCGCTAATTGGTTCGCTCTGGCTAATGGGTGTTGTGGCGCCAGTTTCTATTATCCTTGGTGTAGGGACTGCGATTTATTTAGAGGAGTACGCAAAGAAAAATAAAATCAATGATTTTATCCGAATGAATATTTCAAACTTGGCAGGTGTACCTTCCATTGTATTCGGTCTACTTGGGTTAACGATTTTTGTTCGTATGATGGAACTTGGGAAAAGTATTTTAGCTGCAGGTTTTACGATGAGTTTGCTTATTTTGCCGGTAATTATTGTAGCCGCACAGGAAGCTATTCGAGCAGTGCCAAGTGAACAGCGCGAAGCTTCGTACGGGATGGGCGCAACAAAATGGCAAACGATTCTACGTGTTGTGTTACCAGCTGCTATTCCTGGGATTTTAACAGGAAGTATTTTGGCTTTATCCCGGGCAATTGGTGAAACAGCTCCACTTGTTGTGCTAGGAATTCCAGTTATTCTTCAATTTTTACCAGACGGCTTACTGAGTCAGTTTACGGCGCTACCAATGCAAATTTATGACTGGGCAAAACGTCCACAAGAAGCATTCCAATACGTAGCTGCGGCTGGTATTTTAGTACTCATGGCGGTGCTATTACTGATGAACTCAATTGCTATCTTTATTCGAAATAAATTCCAAAAACGTTATTGATGAGGTGACCAAATGGTACTGAAGGTTCAAGAAGAAAAAACATTTGTCAAAAAGATTCATACGGGTGCAAAGCCAGAAATGGAAGTGGCACGTAATATTGTGTATGATACGAAAAATTTAAATTTATGGTACGGCGATCACCACGGTTTGAAGGATGTTAATTTAAGTATTTATGAAAATGAAGTAACAGCAATTATTGGCCCTTCAGGTTGCGGGAAGTCTACGTATTTAAAAACGCTAAATCGTATGGTAGAACTTGTGCCGATTGTACGTACATCGGGTGAGATTTTATATCGTGAGCGCAATATTTTAGATAAAGGTTATACTGTTGAGGAGCTGCGTACAAGAGTAGGGATGGTATTTCAAAAACCAAATCCATTTCCAAAATCGATTTATGATAACATTGCCTACGGACCTCGTATTCATGGCATTAAAAACAAAAAAATATTGGATGAAATTGTTGAAAAGTCATTACGTGGTGCAGCCATTTGGGATGAAGTGAAAGATCGCTTAAACCAAAATGCATATGGTCTTTCTGGTGGTCAGCAACAACGTATTTGTATCGCACGTTGTCTAGCTGTAGAACCAGATGTTATTTTAATGGATGAACCAACATCTGCACTTGATCCGATTTCGACGTTAAAAGTAGAAGAACTTGTACAGGAATTAAAACAAGACTATTCGATTGTCATTGTGACTCATAATATGCAACAAGCAGCACGTATTTCAGATCGCACAGCCTTTTTCTTAAGCGGCGAAGTGATTGAATACGATAAAACGGACGTCATCTTCCAAACGCCGGCAGATCAACGTACCGAAGATTACATTTCGGGACGCTTCGGCTAAGGAGGAAGAATAGATGATTGTACGTGAACGTTTTGAACAAGAAATGCAAGAGGTGCAAAAGCAATTTGTAGAGATTGCTACTAGTAGTATTCATGCATTGAAAACTGCATTTACTGCACTACTAGAACAAGATTTAGAGAAATCTTTGAAAATTTTAGAAGATGATTTGATCATCAATCGTTTAGAAGAAGAGATTAATGATCGAGTAATTTTAATTATTGCGAAACAACAGCCAGTGGCGACAGATTTGCGTCGTCTCATGGTGCTTGTAAAAGCGGCATCGGATATGGAAAGAGTCGGAGATTATGCCGTGAATATTGCCAAAGAGACGATTCGCATTGGCAAAGACCCAATTGTTTTCCCAATGAACAATTTGCAAACAATGTGCAATAAGACAGTTGAAATGCTGGAGAACATACTGACAGCATTTACACAAGAAGATACAGTAAGAGCAAAGGAAATTGCTGAACTAGATGATTATGTAGATGATTTGTATGGGGCAACGGTTACCTTACTAATTCGAGCAGGTGCAGAAAATCCGTCACATATTCATCAAATTACACATTTGACTTTTATTTGCCGGTATTTAGAGCGCTCGGCGGATCATGCTACGAATATTGCTGAACATTTATTTTACCTGATTAAAGGTAAACACTATGAATTGAATAACTAAGAGATAAGAGAAGGGCAGATTAGAAGCCGTTCTCTTTTTTTTGTGTTGAGTAATTAAATAAATATTCTTGTTCCAAATTCCCGCTTGAACCTCCAGTTACGTTAGGAATTATAATGAAAATATATTCTAGGGAGGTATGTATATGAAAGAGAATATCAAGTATTCCATTGGGGAGTTTTCAGCAAAGACAGGGGTATCCATTCGCACTTTACATTACTATGATGAAATTGGTCTTTTACAACCGGAAAAGAACTTAACATCGGGCCACCGTATTTACAATCACCGAGATATTTCAACTTTACAGAAAATCATTAGTCTAAAGTTTCTTGGGTACAGTCTAGATAAAATCGCTAATTTGTTACATGAATCTAGATTTAGCATTGACTTAAATGAAACGTTAACGCTTCATTTGCAAGCATTGGAAAAGGAGAAAGAAATAATCGAACAGTCCGTGTTTGCTATTCAGAGAGTCATTAAATTACTGGAAGAAGAAGGGGAAGTGGATGGCAATATATTATTCAACCTCATCCATGGTATGCAAGCGGAAAAAATACAAAAAGAATGGATGGAGCGGCATAACCTAACAGATATAATAGAAGATTTATCAAAGAAAACGGAAGAAGAGAAACTTACCTTAGATCAAACTAATATTCAGTTGGCTAATGAAGTGAAAATATTGTATGGTAAACCTGTAAAGGAACCAGAGGTACAAGAAATGATTAGCAGGTATTTAGAGGCGACTTTTGAATTTCTTGGTGAGGACATGATGCATAAGCTCGCTGATGTTGATGTCGAAGAATTAGATCTTCAACAACTTGAGGATATGATACCTTCGCCATTCACGGAGGACGAGCAGGAATGGAATAGAGTTCTAATTTAGTTAGAAAACTTTCTTTGCTTAGCTAACGAGTGCATATTCACAACGAAAGTTAAATATAGGTAAAACATTTCAAAGCTTAAAGAAAAATTGAAAAAGGGAGACTTGTAATTGCGGGTTCTGTTTTCGAGAACAAAATTTTAAAAAAATACTATAAAAAGGGTATCAAATCGAAATGGGAACTGACCCCCGTATATAAGACAGAGATCAAAAAAGCATTTATCCAACAAGTTGTCGGTATTGTACCGGCGACTGGTTGTTTAGTTTCGCTTGTATTCGGATATCGTTATAATAATTTATATAGTCTTTGACAGTTTGTTCTACGATTGCCGTCGTAGTACTCCTCAAATTGTCTAAGTAGAACGTTTCAGACTTTAACGTAGAATGAAACGATTCGATAGGGGCATTATCAGCGGGCGTACCTTTACGGGACATGCTCATGGTAATGCCTTTTCCTTTAACTGCTTGTTGATAGCGGTAAGATGTATACACTGAACCTTGGTCACTATGCAGCGTACACCCTTCGGGCAAATTATTTAGTTGGAATAAAGTATTCAACACGAAATCAGTATCTTGGCAATCACCAATCGAATAGGCAATAATTTCGCCATTATATAAATCTTGAATACTTGAAAGATACAATTGTTTCTGACCAAATGGCAAGTAAGTAATATCAGTAACGAGCTTTTGTAAAGGTGCAGTTGCCTCAAAATTACGATTCAGTAAATTAGTTGCGATATAGTAGGGTTGTCCAGTTTGTTTACGTTTTTTCACTTTCACTTGACATTGCCAACCATATTTTTGCATGATGCGTTGTACGACTTTATGATTCACGCAGATATCTTGACGTAAGAGTGCAGTAATTTTCCGGTAACCATATCGAAATTTATGTGCACGGCAAAGTTCACCAATACGTCGCTCAATTGCCTGACGAGACCCTGCATCAGTAGATGCCTGCTTCCAACGATAGTAGGTAGATCGTGCAATCCCTAAGTGTGTACATACATCCTTAACACTCATTATTTCTTTTAGTGTCTCTACTAACTGTACAGCTACTTCTCCAACCACTTCCTCTCCAACTCTGCGTACTTTTTTAAAACCTCAATCTGTTGTTTTAAATAACGGTTTTCCACTTCTAATTTTGTTTGTTCATTCTCATATTCAGGACCTTTATTAAAGGTATATTGTTTACCTACAGGTTGCTCAAATCGATGTATTTCACCATTTTTATACCAACGCATCCATGTTTCTATTTGCGTTTTATTCCGTATATTTAATTCGAGTAACACCTGTTTCGTTGGCACACCAGCTAATCGCATTTCAATGGCCTTCATTTTCACTTCATATGGATAACTCACTCTTGTTCCCATAGAAAAAACACCTCCTAATTAAATTTTGGGTAATTAAACCCGAATTCAATCGAAGATGCTTTTTTATTTGTCTATACTTTTGGGGTCAGTCCCATGATGTGGATGTCCTTTTTTTATTGATATAAAGCGGCTTTTTAATAATTAACATACGAATTAGTATATCAAATCGCATTAATAAAGTTATATTATAGAAAGTTCTATAACGATGCGAATACATAATCTTTTTTTCGTTCGAATTAGTTAACGTGTTAATTATAATGGCAAGGAACTATAATCAACAAACGGTGCAGGATAGTTGAGGAATTAGATTAGACCTTTGAACGATTCCTAAATTCTGAAAAATTGATACTATTGAAAATAATATAACAAAAGGGGTGTCGTCGTTGATAATAGGTTTATATGAAGCGCATTTGCCAGTAAGTAACCTGAAAAAATCTATTGAATTTTATACAGATCTTGGTTTAGAGTTTGACCACATTGTTGAAGATAAATTAGCTTTTTTATGGATTGAAAAAGATAAAAGTTGGTTGGGATTATGGGAAACCGATAGAGTAGAAATTGAATACCATCCTTCAATCAGACATATAGCTTTTCAAGTCTCGTTGGAAGGATTAAAAAATTCAGTTAGTTGGCTTAAACATAAGGGATATGAACCAAGAGAAGCATTTGGTTTTGAGCCACTTGAACCCTTTGTAATGGCGCATAATGGTTATGCTCACGTCAAAATACATTTTAATGATCCAGATGGAAATAGTTTAGAGTTTATTTGTAAACTTGAAAATCCTCAGAAAATTACAAAACGTATGTACTTAAGTGAGTGGGAGCAATTAGTTATGGATAGCTAGAACGAAATTTATTTAACTAACGTAATATCAAACCAAGTTGTACAAAAAAGGTACTGCGAAAAATTGCAGTACCTTTTAGTATGCTAATTAATTGTCTTTTTAACCTGCGATTTTGCTTTTTGTACTTCAAAACAGAACCAGTTAGACTTGTAAGCCTTTTTCTACTATAAAATCTGTATACCCTGGTGTAGCTATGAAGTGAAAAATAAGCATAGTGCGCAACGTTATACAACACAATGGCGTTACATACTGTAATGTGTTTTTTGTTGTCAAAAGATAAAAACGGATATACTATAGAAAATATTCAAAGTAGTGTATAGTGGGGGTGCTGTTTCGTGGAGCATTTTGTAGAAAAATATGTCGAAAAATTGGACTGGACTTTAACAGCGGAGCATCGTGAACTCCTTCTTTTTTTATTTAATAACTTACATGTGGACGAGTTAGGTGAAGAAGAACAATGTTTGTTCATTGACTATTTTTTAAAAAGTGAATCGTTACAGAATATGGCGGTATCGGCAGTCGCATTATTTGAAATTATTCATGAAATTGAAGAAAATGTACCAGCGATTGAACTGGGAGAGCGTTTAGCGAATGGCGAAGAGCAACGAAATTATTATGAGCGTAAATGGTATGGTGCGAAGATAAATGAACTCAAGCATCAAACACAAAAAGAGGGCAATGTTTTTCATGTTCCATTTGCTAAATATAATGCAGTGCCAGGGCCAATAATTATTTGCTTAGAGCAGTCTGAAGGAATGGTGATGTATTCTGAAGCTTGTAAAAGTATGATTTTGCCGTTATTCGTTACTGCCCATCGTGAGCAGCGTGATTTATATATTGTTCCGTATAATACTCACCTTCTGGCGCATTATTATTTTGAAAATGGACATATGAATTTATCCGATTTTACAAATTTTATTGAGTGTGAGGGGGACGGTGAAGGTGAAGCAACGATTATACCTGTTTTACAGTTTGCCAAAGGACTATTACAAGAACATTCGTCGTGTTCAAATGCAGAAATCATTATTTTTACAAGCGGTGAACCGACTGATGGCCACTGTGTAGCAGAGCCAAGTGTAAACACATTGATCCAAGAAATGATGGATCAATACCATGCAGAGATTTCAGTCATTGCGATGTGTGAGAAAAAGTTTAATGAGCACTATTTTCAGTTTGCTAATAAAGTATATTTTGTGGAAGATACAGTGCTTTAGGAATTTCTTGCCCTTTTCGTAAATGAATGGGCAAGTATTTGACGAAGTTACATAATGAAGGAGTTTGTAATGGATTTTTCGAAATGGGAATGGTTACTACCGAATATTCAGACGCCGACATGGATGGAGGTCCTGGTTGTTATTGGGATTTGTCTTATTGGTTGGTTGTTTCAGCATTATCTATTAAAAAGAATTATTTCACGTTGTGTAGAGTTTTTAAAGCAGCGTTCACAACAATTTTATGCGATTGTACTTGCGCAGTTTAGTAAAGCAATTCGTTATGAGTTTATGACCGTTGTGGTTGTTATTAGTTTGACACTATTATTCAAACAGAACTTCTTTACGCATAAATCGACGGAGAGTTTCGTATTATCATTAATGGTGTTTTTTGCTTTTAAAGGTGTGTACGATGTATTGCATTACTATACTAAGCAACCCGTGTTACTAAGTATCGATGAAGAGCAGAATGTTCTCATGCCATTTTTCTTACGAATAGGGAAAGTAATTGTGATGATGTTGGCGATGTTTACCATTGCATCTCTTTGGAAATTTAACTTAAATGGCTTTTTAACCGGGATTGGTTTAACGGGTGTAGCGATTGCATTTGGTATACGTGATACGTTGGCACATGTCTTTGGTGGGATGTCTGTTGCACTAGATAAACCGTTTCAAATTGGTGATTGGGTAGCAACTGAAGATCAAAAAATCGAAGGGACGGTTGAAGATATTAATCTTCGCAGTACACTTATTCAAACCGGTGACAAGGGGCTAGTTTACGTGCCTAACTCATATTTAGTCAATCGTCCGCTGTATAATCTGAGTAAGCGTGAAAAACGTAAATGCGAGCAGTATCTGTTTGTGTCAGCAGACAATGAAGAAGCAAATTTACGTAGTGCATTAAGTGAAATACATGAACAAATTTATTTGCATGCACAAACTGAAAAAGATATTATTCATGTATTTATAGATGAAATTCATCCAACCTCTTATCGTGTCCTTATCCGATTTTTTGTGGCAACGAATGACACAGGTGATACGCTTAGCGTAAGACAAGATATATTATTTGCAATTCGTCAAATTTTTGAAGAACGGTATATTGTTTTTGATGAGCAACTAGGAGACTATTTGTTACGTAAAGAAAAATAATTTGAATTGTGAGACTTTTTCTTTTACAATAGAAAGTAATAATCAGCGTTGATGAAGAGTAGTAGCTATTTGGTTTTGTTATAGAGAACTAGCGGTTGGTGGAAGCTAGTACAAAGCAAGTAGTGAATGGACTTCGGAGCTCTAACCTTGAACCTAATAATAATTACGATAACGGCGTTAGGTAATTAAAGAGTAGGGGTTAGCGGTAAGCCCACGTTATAGGGCACAGTTGAGTGGGTCTTTTATAGACCAATGAAGGTGGCACCACGGCTTTTCCGTCCTTTTGTGATGGAAAGGCCTTTTTGTATTCATTCAGTAGGTGTACAAATGCCAACTGTATAGTGGAACTCAGGCTAAGAACGCCGCGTCCTACAGCGACGCCTGAGTATCCAAAATCCTATTGGCCCAAAGCCTCCGGCGGATGTCACAGATTTTGAATGGAACTAAAAGGGATGATAACCTAAGTCCGTCGCGTCCATGCGACAACGGTTAACTGACCTGCGTCAAGCCCGATTCAAAATCTGGGCGCATTGTTTATCTGCGCGAAAGCAAAGTGATGACGAAGCGTCAACGGCATATTTTTTATACCGAAAGCGTATTGGTAGGTACAATTACGCCGAGGTGTTATTGAAATGTATTTTTTAGTGTAGCAGAGCAGAGTGAAGGAGAGAAAGAGTATGACAGTTGAGCTTAGAAAATTTGCCATGAAGGCATTGCAAGGGGATATGATGACGCCAATTTCAGTCTATCAATCACTTGTAGGAAAACATAAAATGCTATTTGAATCATCTGCGAAGCATGAGGAAAGTGGGCGTTATTCATTTATCGCTGTGAATCCGATTGCAGAACTAGTCGGGGATAAGGATGGCTATACATTCACTAAAGATGACGATGTGGAGAAATCGAATGGCGATGTGCTCGCAAAGTTAAAGCAAGTGATGCCATTTCACGAGGTGGATTATCCATTTGCTTTCTTCGGTGGAGCAATTGGCTTCTTTGGATACGAAACAGCGTTTTATGCAGAGAAAATCGGAGAATATTTGCAAGATGATTTAGTAATGCCAGATGTTCATGTGTTTTTCTATGATACGTTTATCGTATTCGATCATTTAATGCAGGAAATTACGTTAGCTGCGATTGATTTATTTAGTGAAGGACGTTCCCTTGAAGAAATGGATGCTGTAATTGCTGATATGGAGACGCAGTTACATGCAGGTACAACTTTTGGGACAATGTATTTGGGAGAATTAGATTTTCGTCCGATGATTCCAAAAGAGGAATTTGTAGCGATGGTAGAACGTGCGAAAGCGCATATTGTGAAAGGAGATATTTTTCAAATTGTCTTATCACAAAGATTTTCATCACCATTTTCGGGTAATCCATTTGCCTTGTACCGTCAACTAAGAACGTCGAATCCATCACCTTATATGTTTTATATGGATTACGGAGCATATACGATTTTAGGGACATCGCCGGAAAGTTTAGTGAAGGTAAAAGACCGCCAAGTGACGACTAATCCGATTGCTGGTACGAAGCCACGTGGGAAGACACCAGAGCTAGATAGAACAATCGCAGAAGACCTGCTTAATGATGAAAAGGAAATTGCAGAGCATCGTATGCTTGTAGATCTTGGTCGCAATGATATTGGTCGTATTTCTAAGGTAGGTACGGTAAAGCTATTAAAATATATGAATATCGAACGTTATAAGCATGTCATGCATATCGTATCGGAAGTTACTGGGGATTTGCGCGATAATGTGCATGTGTTAGATGTACTTAGTGCATGTTTACCAGCTGGTACTGTTTCTGGTGCTCCGAAAATTCGTGCCATGCAGCTTATCAATGAGATGGAACCTGTGAAACGTGGTGTTTATGCGGGAGCGGTTGGTTATATTTCTTCTACAGGTGATATGGATTTAGCACTTGCTATTCGTACAATGATCGTCAAAGATGGTCGTGCTCATGTCCAGGCAGGTGCAGGTGTTGTGTATGATTCTGTACCAGTATCTGAATACGAGGAAACATTAAATAAAGCCCGTGCGCTACTGGAGGTAAAATAATGATTTTATTAATTGATAATTATGATTCATTCACATATAACTTATATCAGCAAGTGTGTATGCTTGGTAAGGATGTAAAAGTCGTACGTAACGATGAATTGACGATTGCAGAGATTGAGGCATTGCAGCCAGAGGCAGTTATTTTATCACCAGGGCCGGGAAATCCAGATGAAGCGGGTATCACAGTAGAGGTTGTGAAAGAACTTTATACAAAGTTTCCGATTTTGGGCATTTGCCTTGGTCATCAGTCGATTGGGCAAGCATTTGGCGGCAATATTATTCAGGCAAGAAATATAATGCACGGTAAACTTTCAAAATTAAATTATGAACGTATAGGTCTGTTTGCGCGATTTGAAAATGAAGTAGAAGTAATGCGCTATCATTCGCTCATTATTGAACCGAGCACATTACATGAAGATTTTATCGTAACAGCTACTTCAAGTGATGACGGTGAAATAATGGCAATTCAACATAAACACTATCCAGTAGTTGGTCTTCAATTTCATCCTGAATCTATCGGTACAAAAGAGGGTAGTCAAATGGTGTTAGCGTTTATTGAACAATTTCAAACTGCCTAAACAAAATCCCCTAACTGTGAAAAGTTAGGGGATTAATTATATTATTTTTTTCCTGTAATAAGCTTTGCAATTTCTTCATTAGACATGGAAGAATTTACTTCATATGCGCCAATTTGAAGACTACGTGAGTATTTAGCGTTGGCAAGCAATAGTTCCATCTCCACACTATTTGAAATAATGCCACCGTCTTCAAGTTTTTGAGCTACGATATAAGGCGTGACACCACTATAAATTTGAAGTGTCATAGTTTTAGTATCTGCCGATTTAGCCGTTTCTTTTGTTTGTTCTTGAACGTCAGCTTTTTCGTCAATTGGTGCTTTATCAGCAGGTGCTGACTCTGGTACAGACTTTTCTAGTTTTAATGAAGCAATTTCCTGATTTGCAGCATCTAGCTTTTTTTGTAATTGCGTAATTTCTTTATCTGAAGATGACGCCACTGTTGATAAGCCGATGTTGAGTTCGAATCTGTCTGCCAGTGCAAGGATCGCACCTACTAAGAAAATTGCGATGCCAAATGCTCGAATAGAAGAGTTGTTCATCGTTAACGCCCTCCACTAGCAATGACTTCTCTAACTTGTTCTTCTGTTAAGTTAGAGCGTAAGCTAATATCAGAAATTGATAATCCTTGTTTATTTAGCTCAAGTACTTGACTAACGATAATTTGGTGAATCGGTTTGGCGTTATTTGTCGTTTTTACAGGTTTAATAGTTGATTGGCCTGTAGCTTGTTGAACTGCTTGCATGACTTGTTGAACTTTTTGATTTTGAACCTTTGGTGATTTTACTTGAAATTCTGGCTCTAGTAATAGCTCCTCTTCAACTACCTTTAGACGACGCTTTAAATTATTTGTTTCTTGGAAAATAGAGATGGATAGCTCTTCGACATCTTGCTCAATTTTTTTCGTTGTACTTTTCATAAAGAATGAAAAGAGTATTAGAATGATACCTAAGATCATAAGTATGATGGATAAATCCATTTTATTCACCTCATTAGAATATGTAATTACCCGTAATTTTAACACATGCAAACTTAATATGAAATGTAGGTAGCTTTTTTTTCGATTTATGTTATAATGGTTAAGTCGTATAAATCATGCTCAAATTTTTATTCTTGATATAGAGTGGGAGGGTTAATGATGCGCGTAAACATTACTTTAGCTTGCACAGATTGCGGCGAACGTAACTACATTTCTAAAAAGAACAAGCGTAACAATCCAGAGCGTCTTGAACTGAAAAAATATTGCTCTCGTGAGAAGAAATACACTACTCACCGTGAAACAAAGTAATCGCTCATTTAGCCAAAACCACGTGTGGTTTTGGCTTTTTACTTTCTAAATGGAGGCACGTCGTATGCAAAAAACAAATCTTCGTAACGAGGTGCGAGAGTCACTCGCTAACATGACAGCTACTATATACCGTGACCAATCTTTTGCAGTGGCAAAAAAAGTGTTGCAAGAAACTTCTATTAAAGAAGCGAAAATCATTGGACTGACGATTTCCAACCAACCAGAAGTAGATACGGTTCATTTAATTGAAGCATTATGGCAACTTGGAAAAACAGTTGCAGTACCGAAGTGTGATCCTAAGACACGTCAAATGGCGTTTTATGCAATTGACTCTTTTGCGCAGCTAGAAACGGTCTATATGCATTTGCGTGAGCCAATTATTAATAGTTGTGAATTTGTTGACGCAAGTGAGATAGATGTGATGCTCGTTCCAGGAGTTGTTTTTGACAAACGTGGTTACCGAATAGGATATGGCGGTGGATATTATGATCGCTATATATTAAAATATAGCGGTAAGCTTCTATCACTTATTTTTGATGAGCAATTACGCGAAGAAGTGCCTACAGAAGCGCATGATTGTCCGGTGGACGTCCTACTCACACCGACGAAGCGTATCGATTGCTTGGCGCAAAGAGGGGAGTATTTAATAAATGGATAAGATGATGGATATTTACGATTTATTGAAAACGTATGGAACATATATATATACTTTGGATCGTTTCGGTGATTTAGCTTTAATGGAAGATGAAATTCGTGAATTATATAAAGCGAATGTTCTTGATATTAAAGATTACCAAATGGCGCTATTAATTCTTCGACAAGAAGCGACAAGATTGCAAGTTGAACAGAATAAATAAATTGTCTCTTAACTATAAATAAAGAGTATATGTATGAAGTTAGCGTTATTTGAATATCATAAAAACAGTGGTTTCCCACTGTTTTTATATTTTTTATGAAACCTTTTTTTGAAAGAAACGTATATATTAAAGAAATGTACTAACAAGCATATTGGTAAATAATGAAACATAAAATATATCTATTGCGTATCTTTAAAAAATGATTTAAGATATATTTTGTTTCTATTAAGTAGTTTGTTGTTAGTGTGGAAATTTACTCAAAAGAAATAGGAGAGGATGTTAGGAATGAAGTCAATTAAGTGGCCTAAACATTCATTTATGATACTAGCAATTGTAGCGACTTGGATAAAAACGGTCATTGTATATCATACAAGTTTTGACATGAAATTAGAGAATGCTATGCAGCATTTTATTCTTTTTATAAACCCTCTAAGCTTCTTATTGTTTGTGTATGGTTTATCATTATTCTTTAAATCACCGAAAGTAAGAAATAGATATATAATTTCTATTAGTGTGATTTTGTCAATCGTTTTATATGGTAATGTTGCTTTCTATCGTTTCTATGACGACTTTATTACATTACCGGTATTATTCCAAACAAGTAACTTTGGTGATTTAGGATCATCAGCTGCATCAATTATTAACGTTTGGGATTTATTATATTTTGCTGATGTGGTTATTTTAGTAATCGCTAATAAATATTTACCAATCATGAAGCAAGCGATAAAAGTCAATGTACAATTCCGTCGTGCGTTCTTTGTATTAGCTGTAGCTGTTTCATTCTTAAACTTAGGTTTAGCAGAGACAGAACGACCACAATTATTAACTCGTAGTTTTGACCGTGAATTACTAGTAAAAAATATTGGTACGTATAACTACCATTTATATGATATTTATATTCAATCAAAATCTTCTGCACAACGCGCATTAGCCGATGGCAGTGAATTAGTAGAAGTGAATAACTATATTCGTTCGAACCAAGCTGCTGTGAACGAAGATTTATTTGGGAAGTATAAAGACCGCAACGTAATTGCTGTGTCTTTAGAGTCTTTACAAAACTTTGTCATTAACAATCAAATGGACGGACATGACATTACACCGTTCTTAAACTCATTAACAAAAGACCCAGATACGTATTACTTCAGTAATTTCTATCACCAAACAGGTCTTGGAAAAACATCTGACTCAGAGTTTATCGTAGAAAACTCATTATTCGGTCTTGGCCGAGGTGCAGTATTCTTCACACATGGTGGGAACACATACAACTCAATGGCTGAACGACTTGGTGAGAATGGTTACTTTACAAATGTCATGCACCCGAACAATAAATCGTTCTGGAACCGTGACGTAATGTATCAATCATTAAAAATTGATAAGTTTTATGATGTAGATTCTTATGAAATTGAAGAAGGGCAAGCTGTAAACTGGGGAATGAAAGATACTCCATTCTTTGAGCAATCAGCAGCGCACATGGCAAAAATGCCACAGCCATTCTATTCACGTTTAATTTCTTTAACGAACCATTATCCATTCACTTTAGATGAAGACGACAAAATGATTCCTGAATACACATCAAACTCAGGTACATTAAATCGTTATTTCCAAACAGTTCGTTATATGGATGAATCTGTGAAGAATTTCTTCCAAGCGTTAAAAGACCAAGGTGTCTATGAAAATTCTATTATCGTAATGTACGGTGACCACTATGGTATTTCTGAAAACCATAATAAAGCTATGGCGCAGTACTTAGGAAAAGAAGAGATTACACCTTATGATAATGCAATGTTACAAGAAGTACCTTTATTCATCCATATTCCTGGCTCTGGTGAAGGTAAAGAAATGACAGAAGTATCTGGTCAAGTGGATATTCGTCCAACAGTTTTACATTTACTAGGTATTGAAACATCAAAAGATATGCAATTAGGTGCAGATTTATTCTCTCCTGAGCATGAAGACTTCGTAATCTTCCGTGACGGACGCTTCGTTACTGATAAATATGTTTATGCTGGTGAAGCTTGCTACGATAAAGCAACTGGTGAACAAATTGATGGCGAGCCATGTAAGCAGTATGCAGACCGTGCAACAATGGAATTAGAAAACTCTGATGCCATCATTAATGGTGACTTACTGCGATTCTATGATGAGAAGACTGGTAACTTAAAGCAAGATGCAGTGAAATAATAAAAAAAGGGGTATCTCAAATTTATGAGGTACCCCTTTATTAATGTTATTTGGAGACAGAAAAAGAGCAATCTCATTACTGAGATTGCTCTTTTTCTGTCTAAATCTTAGTGAGTCACTGGGTATCCACTGTTAATAACTGTCATGATCGTGAACCAACCAAATACAGCAGCACTTAATAAGTTGAAAACAACGCTTAAAAGGTTCTTTTCTTTAATTGCTTGGAATGTACCAACGACAGCTAAGATCGCTACTAGACCAAAAATAACCATTAATAAGTTCATTAAAAAGACACTCCTTTCGACATCAGAAAATGAATGTCGTAAACAATATTCCTACTTTATTGTAAACGTTCTCCAACTGTTTGTCGAGGACAAAAATGGATGAAACTATGAACTTTTATCGTCAAATTGTGGCAATGAATGTATAATAGGTAATTGAGGTGATTAGATGATGAATGTACGAAGCTACTCACTTGGTCCAGTTCAAACGAATTGTTATATCGTATCGAATAAAGAGAAAGAATGTTTGATATTTGATCCAGGTGAAGAAGCAGGACGTATTATTAAGGCGGTAAGAAGTAATGGACTTAAGCCCTTAGCAATTTTTTTAACGCATGCACATTTCGACCATATTGGTGCGGTTGATGCTGTGAGAGAGGCGTTTGACATTCCAGTATGGATTCACGAAAAAGAAGTATCTTGGCTAGGAGATCCATCAAAGAATGGGTCTAGTAAATACGCAGCGCTACCAGATTATGTTGTAGCAAAACCAGCCGAAGAAAATATTATTAAAGCTGAGCAAGTATTTGAAATCAGTAATTTTGTTTTTAAGGCAATTTTCACACCAGGACATTCTCCTGGAAGTATTTCTTATATTTTTGAAGCAGATGGTTTCGCAATTGTCGGAGATACATTATTCGAGCAGGGAGTTGGGCGTACAGACTTACTTGGTGGCTCGACAAAAGTATTGTTAGCTTCGATTCACGATAAGTTGTTAACGCTACCTGAGGATACAATTGTTTACCCAGGTCACGGCAATTACACGACAATTGGCGCGGAGATGGAAACAAACCCATTTTTAAATGGATTTTAAAGCTCTTGGATACTATTGAAGTAAATTAATAAAAGAACTTTTTACTATGGAATTGGATTCTAGTATAGGGCTGTTGACGATTAAGGGCATAGCAAAGTTAAAATCAATGCATAGAAAAAAGCGTGTCTCAAATACTTTTGAGACACGCTTTAATTGTGTATTAATGACCTCCGCCAGGTACGTGAATGAATGTTGTATAGTACGTGAAGCCTGCGAAGAATACCGTTAAATACGCTCCGAAAATGTACATGTACATACGTTCTGAAAGGTTTAAGAAGCCTAATAATAAGAATAAACCTGTATTACCTACGAATAATAGCGATACCTCGTTCATACCACCAAGGTAGAACATAACTGCAAATATACCTGTCCAGAATGCCATAACTTTATACATATTATCCATGAAGATTTCCCCTCCTTCTGCCCACGACACAATAATCTCCTATTCATTATAAATGATATGAAAGGTATCTGTAAACTGGAACTTCTGCTTCTTTGTGACAAACAAATGGAAATTTGATTAACTTTCGTTTTCTGTCACGTTAATTTCATATTTACATAAATCACAATCATGGACCATGCTTGAAATTTGCACAAATTCATTATTCGAGAACAGTGCATCTAATTGTCCTTTTAGGTAGGACTCGTGTAAAGTACACACAATTTCAGAATGTGCGTTTAATTGCGCTTGGAAGGGACAGTTGAAAATTGAGAATATAACTTTCTTGCCCTGTGCAGTTTGATGCACTTGAGGAATATACCCTATTAAGGCTGCATTTTCAGTTAAGAGTTGAAGCTTTTGTTCAAAGCTAATTAAACTATTTAATTTTAATTCGGCAGTTAAATAACCTTTCATTTGTTGGTAGCCATCTTGGTAACTAATACCTTGGCATTTCACAATGGCAGTAGGGCCAAATTCTTGAATAAGTTGGATTGTCCATTTTAGTAAGCGGTCTTCATCGCGTCTTGGAAAGCTAAGTGATACACCTTTGTCTACGGCTTTATAAACACGACCTGGTCTACCACCTTTACCAGTTTTGGCAAAATCAGAAGAAATAATATTAATTTCTGTCAATTTCGTCAAATGTAAGCGTGCGACGTTTGGATGAATGCCAAATTCATCTGCTATATTTTGAACTGTCACAGTTTTTTTCTCTTTAAGAATGTATTCATAGATAGTGTAACGAGTTTCATCAGCTAATGTACTCGTAATTTTTAATGGATGGATCATACGCTTCACCTCAATCTCTTTTTTTAAAAACATCTAGGCTCTACTTCAAATAATACTTCTATAAACTATAAGTGCAGATTACGGTAAGAGCCCATATTTTAATGGAAAAATATAATGATAATTCTATTATATTGTATTATTGAACAAGTTACAGTTGTTTTCAACGAAAATGTTGCAATTTTTCTAGATAATGCTCATTTTTCAACATTGAATTTAGCAGATATCCACATTATAGCTTTAAAATCCATATTTGG
The DNA here is from genome assembly GCF_044762775.1 of Lysinibacillus sp. NPDC096418. NCBI lineage: Bacteria > Bacillati > Bacillota > Bacilli > Caryophanales > Bacillaceae > Lysinibacillus > Lysinibacillus sp. NPDC096418. Next base: position 23,087 of record NZ_JBIWEY010000029.1, on the reverse strand, counting down.
TAGGTAAATTTTCTAGTAAATATTTATTTTGTGAAAAGGTCTTTTCTCATTTTAAGTTTCTCACTATACTATGGATAACGAATAGGGCGGTCATATTCGAACGAACCTGAAAAGAGGTGCATCAATGCAAAACTTTGAATCAGTTGTCGAGCAGAAATGCGAACAACTACTTTTAAAGGCCTATCATTTCGGTGCTTCTGATTTATTGTTAGTTCCTGAAGATGGGATGTATTTAATCTATTTTCGAAAGTACGACAAGTTACTACAAGCTGGTGAACTCCCCTATGATTTAGCAGAAAGGGTAATCTCTTATTATAAATTTTTATCTGCATTAGATATTAGTGAACGCAGAAAACCACAGAGCGGGTCTTTTCAAAAAACACTTGATCAAGAGCGATTCGCTTTCCGTGTTTCCACATTGCCTTCCGCATATTTAAAAGAAAGCTTAATTATTAGGCTTCTTCTACAAAATCATACTTTCCCACTTACTTCCTTAAGTTATTCAAAACAATCAGCAGAAAAACTACTAGAACTTGTTGAGCGAAAACAAGGTATTTTTCTATTTAGTGGTGCGACTGGCTCTGGTAAGACAACCTCTTTATATTCTCTTATTCATCATTGCTCTACAAATTTACATCGTCATGTTATTTCTTTAGAAGATCCAGTTGAAAATACGCAAGCACATGTACTTCAAATACAAGTTAATGAGCGAGCGGGTGTTACCTATTCCACGGGATTGAGGGCTATATTACGGCATTCGCCAGATGTCATCATGATCGGAGAAATCAGAGATAAAGAAACGGCGAAAATTGCGATTGAGGCTGCGTTAACGGGTCATTTGGTGTTATCAACCGTGCATGCAAAAGATTCAGTTAATGCTCTGTACCGTTTGGTGGATTTAGGTATATCGATTGAAGAACTTAGACAAACAGTAGTCGGAATTGCTGGTCAAGTGTTGATCCAAACCAATCAAGATGAGCGCCGTGCACTATATGAAATACTGAGTGATGATTATCTAAGCGATGCGATTGCGTCGGTTATGTGTAAAGAGCCTTATATATTACCTAAAAAGCTCACTATTATAGGACAAAAAGAACAAATAGAGGTACGGTCAGATGAACGTAAACTCGCTTACTGATAAATTAAAAAACTATTATATTAATAGCACAAAGCGAAAAGTTAAAGAAGAAGCGGAGTTTTTTAGCCGTCTGAGTACGCTTATGCATGAAGGCTATCTATTTGCTGATTCAATCTCAATATTATTACCGCATCATGTAGAAGCTTATGAAGATGTACAACGATTAGTCGATGACAAGCTTCGACAAGGGGCTGGTGTGACGGGCGTACTTGAAACATTGCAGTTATCAAGTCCTTATTTAGTAGCGATTACAATTGCAGAAAAGAATGGTCATATGATTGAAGCACTTCAAGGTGTAGCAAAGCAGATGGCTCAAGCAGAAATAACTAAAAAGAAATTGCAAAAATTACTTGTCTATCCAGTGGCACTTCTTGTATTTTTACTTTTGCTATTTTTATTATTTAGGACATTTTTCTTGCCGAATATTGAAGAGATGGTAATTAGCCGCGGCTCTGGAAGTGAGGAATCAAGTTTAGCGCTATCAAATGTACTATTACATGTTCCAGATGCACTTGTCATGACGGGAATCGTGACGGCCGGCATATTCGTTTTCTTTAATTTTTTTGTCAAAAAAAGGCATGTAGCAAAGCAATTAGCTATTTTCTTAAAAATACCGCTACTTCGTAGGTATATAAAATTATCAATGACCAAAGATTTTGCAAGGCATTTAGGAAGTCTATTACAAAGCGGTTTTTCATTACAAGCAAGCTTACAAATATTAGAGGAACAACAATTACAGCCGTTTGTGCAGTATTTTTCAACTCTCGTTAAGGAGAGGGTTATTTACGGAGACACTTTAGCGCAAGCGACAACATGGATGTCCGTTTGGCAAAAAGATTTCCCTATCTTTGTCGAACATGGTGAGAGAAGTGGCTATTTAGGTAAAGAGCTCATGTTGTACAGCGAGCTATTAGAAGAAAAACAAGAGCAATTTTTGCAAAAAATGATTGCACTTGTTCAACCAACGTTTTTTATCATAATTGCATTATGTATCGTAGCTGCGTACTTAAGTTTGCTTTTGCCGATTTATAACATGATTGATTTAGTATAAGGGAGCGGAAACATGAAGAGAATAAAACAAGAAAAGGGTTTTACATTAATTGAAATGTTAATAGTCTTACTTATTATTTCAATACTAATCTTAATTACGATTCCTAATATATCTAAACACTTTGCGACCATTGATAAGAAGGGGTGCGATGCTTATGTGTCTATGGTACAAGGCCAGGTAGAAGCGTATCGCGTAGACTTAATGACTTATCCAACGCTACAAGATTTAGTGGACAAAGGGTATCTAAAAGAAAATGAAACGACATGTCCGAACAAAGAAGAAATTGAGATTACAAACGAAGGAGAAGTAAAATTAGTGAATCCTCCTCAGCCAGTATCAGCGGCAAGGACAGGTGATCGTTACGGATGAAACGAATAAAAAATGAACAAGGCTTTACACTAATAGAAATGTTACTCGTGCTATTTATCGTTATGTGTTTAACGGGTATTGTAACGAAAATCTCAATGAAAGTCGCTGAGGCGAAAGAAATTGAGAGATTCTTTACACAACTACAATTAGATATTCAATATATACAGATGTATACGATGCAGCAGCGGGCATATGTCTCGATGAAATTTGAAGCACCAACTAATCGCTATATCGTAAAAAAAGACATGTATACGATAGATTATGAAAGACCTTTCCCTAAAAAAGTAGAATTTCTGTCTGGGAGAAGTACATTTGTCACAATTATGTACAATGAAAAAGGCAATGTGAGTAGGGCAGGGACACTTTACTTCGAAACTCCCGATGGTATAAAGAAAGTTATTATTACTTTAGGGGTAGGACGGGTGCGTGTAGAATGAATGAAAATGGATATTCCCTTGTTGAAACGATTTTAGCTGTCGTCATTATTATGTTGATCTGTGGCACTCTATTACCTATTAGCTATACGATGAAGACAAATTTATATCATAAAAAGCTTGAAGTATTTGCTGCAGAAACGGCATATGAGGGATTGAAAATGAGTAACTATCAAGGTATAAGTGAAGGTGCGAAAATGATTGAGGGGGTTTCTTTTAATTGGGTTTTTGATGGGCAACAAATTTGTGTCTCTTATCAAAATTCTAAGGAAAGTCGTACAACGTGTATTAATGCTACGGGTAAAGTACTATGAATGAGAAGGGCTATACGCTATTAGAGGCATTGTTTCAGTTAGTTGTTTTTGTGATATTTTCGCATATTTTCATCCTCATTATGCTATGGTTTACAGAGATGAAGTCTACGGTATTAGTTAACGAACATACGAAGTGGGAACTTTTCGTTTACGATATGAACATGTATTTTGTCGATGTCACATCATTTGAGGTCAATGAAACAAATTCGAAAATTACTTTTCGGACGCCAGAAGGTTTGTATTCAATGGAACAATACCAAAATATTATTAGAAAACAAGTAGCGAATCTTGGGCATGAGCCTTTGTTAATCGGGATAAAAAGTGGTCGATTTTACTATGAAAACGGAGAACTTAAAATTGCTGTCGAATTTTTGAATGGCATCTCAAAGGAGCGGACCTATTATGTTCCGATTATGGAAAAATGAATTAGGGGCTATTTTTCCGCTCGCAATTGCTTTATTATTTTTTGTAACTACTTTTGTCCTGACGTATTGTATGTCATATGACATACAGTTTCGAACTTATGATGCGCTTGAAACTGTCAATGTTCGTGCTACAGTAAATTTATTAGGACAAATTATGTCTGACAGTGTAGAATCGTAGTTATAAGAAGGTGATTCGAATGCGAAAAATATATTTAGTTGGTTTTATGGGATGTGGAAAAAGTGCTCTTGGGAGGCGCTTGAGCTACTTATTGAAGCTTCCTTACTATGATATGGATCATGAAATTGTAAGACAACAGGGAATGACAATTCCGGAGATTTTCGAAAAATACGGAGAAACGCGTTTTCGAGAAATTGAAACGGAGTTTTTAGAAAACTTTCGAGATGAAGCTTGTATTATCTCCACAGGTGGTGGAGTAGCAATTAAAGAAGAGAATCGGAAAATTATGAGACGTAGTGGACTTGTTTTCTTTTTAGATGCATCATTCGCTGATATTTACAAACGAATTCAACATGATCTTAATCGGCCGATTGTTCAAAGTTCGACAAAAGAAGAATTAGAAGAGCTGTATCATTACAGAAGAAAGTTTTATCGTGAGGCAGGACATATACAAGTACTGACAGAAGGTAGAACAATCCGACAAATTCTAGAGTATTTAGTATTCCAAGTAAAAAGACTTAAAGGCGAACAATGATATCTGTATATCTAAATAACGTTCGTGTATAGAGAAGGTTTAAAAAAAGATTGCCTTTTCATTATGTTCAATGTTAGGATATAGACTAATAAGGACGTTTCACTTTGAGTACATTGAATACTAAATAGAACCAAGATTTTTCTTGGGCGGATGATTGTGCGGGGAGAGCGCGTGTAGACGCCACCGAAGGAGCAAGTAGCGAAGGGCTATGAATCTCTCAGGTAAAAGGACTCGTACAAGACGCAACTCTGGAGAGTGCTGTGTTACAACAGCCACCAAAGGGGAAAGCCTGCTTATTGGCATATGGATTAACATGTGCGAGTGAGTGCGGTGTAACTTTCAGGTGCAAGGACAGAGAATCCTCAAAAGGGGTTCGTCTGTCTTTTTTTATGCCTAAATACAGACGAACCGCTAAAAGTTGAAATGAAATCCAAAAAATTTAGGGGGAAATAATGATGACGAATGAATTAAAACGTACACCTCTATTCAATGAATACGCAAAATACGGTGGCAAGACGATTGATTTCGGTGGTTGGGAATTACCTGTTCAATTCTCTTCGATTAAAGAAGAGCACGACGCGGTTCGTAACCGTGCTGGATTATTTGATGTATCACATATGGGTGAAATATTCGTAACAGGTCCTGAGGCACTTGAATTCCTTCAAAATTTACTGTCGAATGACATTTCGAAAATTGCCATAGGTCAAGCGCAATATAATGCGATGTGTTACGAAGATGGTGGCGTTGTGGATGATTTATTAACGTATAAATTAGCTGATAATCACTATCTACTATGTGTCAATGCAGCAAATATTGAGAAGGATTATGATTGGATGATGGAAAATCAAAATCAATTTGATGTGACAATTGATAACCAATCAGATGCATACGCTCAAATTGCATTGCAAGGTCCTCTTGCAGAAGAAGTTTTACAATCTTTAACAGCAACTGATTTAAGTGCTATTAAATATTTCCGCTTCCAAGAGGGTGTAGAAATTGCAGGATACAAAGCATTAGTATCTCGTAGTGGCTATACAGGTGAAGATGGTTTTGAACTTTACGGAGCACCTTCTGATATCAAAGCACTTTGGGGCGAAATTTTAGAAGCAGGTAAAGACAAAGGCGTTGTAGCAGCAGGTCTTGGTTGCCGCGATACACTTCGCTTTGAGGCGGGTCTGCCACTTTATGGTCAAGAGTTATCGGCAACAATCTCACCTCTTGAAGCCGGTATTGGTTTTGCAGTGAAGTTAAATAAAGATGATTTCTTAGGTCACGATGCACTTGTGGCTCAAAAAGAAAATGGACTATCTCGTAAGCTAATCGGTATTGAAATGATTGATAAAGGGATTCCACGACACGGTTATAAAGTGTTGAAAGATGGCCAGGTGATTGGTGAAGTCACAACAGGAACACAGTTACCTTCGACAAAACGTAACGTCGGTAATGCCTTAATTGACAGTCAATTCGCAACTGTTGGAACAGAACTAGAAATTGAGATTCGTGGAAAGCACTTAAAAGTAGTAACAGTAGCAACACCGTTTTATAAACGTTCAAAATAAAATTTGAAAAGAGGGACCTACACTTATGAAACATCGTTATTTACCAATGACGGAGCAAGATCAAAAAGAAATGTTAGACGTAGTTGGTGTATCGTCAGTCGATGAGTTATTTGAAGATATTCCAGAAAAAGTACGTTTCCAAGGCCTTTACAACATTAAAAAAGCAAAGTCTGAATCAGCGCTTTTAAAAGAATTAACAGCACTTGCAGCAAAAAATAAAGACACAAATGCAAACGTATCATTCCTTGGTGCAGGGGTTTACAACCACTACAAACCAGTTATTGTAGATCACGTTATTTCTCGTTCAGAGTTTTACACAGCGTATACACCCTACCAACCGGAAATCTCTCAAGGTGAATTACAAGCTATCTTTGAGTTCCAAACAATGATTGCAGAACTTACGGGAATGGATCTTGCAAACTCATCTATGTACGATGGTGGTACAGCTTTAGCAGAAGCAGGTATGCTTGCTGCTGGTCATACACGCCGCAAAAAAATTCTTGTATCAGAAACGGTTCACCCAGAGTACCGTGATGTTGTTACTACATACGCTTACGGTCAATCAATTGAAATCGTAACTATTCCACATAAAGACGGTGTAACAGATGTTGAAGCCCTAAAAGATTTAATCGATGATAATACAGCAGCTGTCATTGCACAATATCCAAACTTCTTTGGTCAAGTTGAAGACTTACAAGTGATTGGTGATATCGCACACGAAGCGAAAAGCTTATTTGTAGTATCTTCAAACCCACTTGCATTAGGGATTTTAACACCTCCTGGAAAATTAGGTGCTGATATTTGTGTTGGGGATGCACAAGTCTTCGGTATCGCTGAAGCATTCGGTGGTCCACACTGTGGATTCTTCGCAGTAACAACTAAATTAATGCGTAAAGTTCCTGGTCGTCTTGTTGGGGAAACTGTAGATGGTGAAGGTCGTCGTGGCTATGTACTAACATTACAAGCGCGCGAACAACATATCCGTCGTGATAAAGCGACTTCGAATATTTGTTCAAACCAAGCACTACTTGCACTAGCAGCTTCAGTTGCGATGACTGCTCTTGGAAAGCAAGGTGTTCGTGAAATGGCAACACAAAATATCGCGAAAACACGCTATGCAAAAAATGCTTTTGAAGCAGCTGGCTTCACAGTAGCATTCCAAGGCGCACACTTTAACGAAATCGTTGTAAAAACAGATAAATGTGTGAAAGAAATTAACAAAGGGTTAATCGAGAAGGGCATTATTGGTGGTTATCCATTAGGCCAAACTTATGAATCACTAAAAAATCACGTGTTAATCGCAGTAACTGAATTACGCACGAAGGAAGAAATTGATGCACTTGTTGCGGAAATGGGGGCTCTCAATGCATAACGAAAATCAATCACTCATTTTTGAAATTACAAAAGAAGGTCGCGTAGGCTACAACTTAGAAGCAATTGATGTGCCAGAGGTAGATCTTGCTGAATTACTTCCTACTAATTTAATCCGTGAAGAAGCGGCAGAACTACCTGAAGTGTCTGAACTTGATATTATGCGTCACTATACAGCACTTTCACGTCGCAACCACGGTGTAGACTCAGGCTTCTACCCACTAGGTTCTTGTACGATGAAGTACAATCCAAAAATAAATGAATCTGTTGCTCGTTTTTCTGGCTTTGCCAATGTTCACCCATTACAAGATGAGTCAACTGCACAAGGCGCAATGGAACTTCTTTATAACCTACAAACTTCTTTAGTAGAAATTACTGGGATGGATGAAGTGACATTACAACCGGCAGCAGGTGCTCACGGTGAATGGACTGCATTAATGATGATTCGTGCTTTCCACGAGGCAAACGGTGAAGGGCATCGTAACAAAGTAATCGTACCTGACTCAGCGCATGGTACAAACCCAGCTTCTGCAACGGTAGCAGGCTTTGAAACAATCACGGTAAAATCTGATGAGAATGGTCTTGTAGACTTAGAAGATTTACGTCGTGTTGTTGGTGAAGACACAGCTGCGCTTATGCTAACAAATCCAAATACACTTGGTTTATTTGAAGAAAACATTCTTGAAATGGCTGAAATGATCCATGCTGTTGGTGGTAAAGTTTACTATGATGGCGCAAACTTAAATGCCGTAATGAGTAAAGCACGTCCTGGCGACATGGGCTTTGACTGCGTTCACTTAAACTTACACAAAACATTTACAGGTCCACACGGTGGCGGTGGTCCAGGTTCAGGTCCAGTTGGGGTTAAAGCTGACTTAATTCCGTTCTTACCAAAACCAGTACTTGTGAAAACAGAAGAGGGTACATTCCACTTCGATTACAACCGCCCACAATCGATTGGTCGTGTAAAACCTTTCTACGGTAACTTTGGTATTAACGTACGTGCATACACATACATCCGTACAATGGGTCCAGACGGCTTAAAAGCAGTTACAGAATACGCTGTATTAAACGCAAACTACATGATGCGTCGCTTAGAGCCATTCTTCGATCTACCATATAACCGTCATTGTAAGCACGAATTCGTATTATCAGGTCGTCGCCAAAAGAAATTGGGCGTGCGTACTTTAGATATCGCCAAACGCCTGTTAGACTTTGGCTACCATCCACCAACAACGTACTTCCCATTAAACGTGGAAGAAGCGTTAATGATTGAGCCAACTGAAACGGAATCAAAAGAAACGTTAGATGCTTTCTGCGACATCATGATCCAAATCGCGAAAGAAACAGAAGAAAATCCATCTATCGTACAAGAAGCGCCGCATACAACAGTCGTAACTCGTTTAGACGAAACACGCGCTGCACGTACTCCTGTGCTTCGTTATCAAAAAGCATAATCAACAAATAAAAAACCGTCTGATGAGTATGAGAATACTTGTCAGGCGGTTTTTGATCAATTCAGAAAAATAAAGTAGTAATTTTTAGTAGAAGATAACTATTTAATTTAAAATTGATACACACTTTAATTAGATGTTATCCCCGACCTTTGTATTACTTGTTGATTGTAGTGAAGGGTGGACGAGTGAAATGGGCTCACCAGTCTCCTAGAAAGTGCCCAGATGGAACGAAAATCAACCTCTAGTTATGGTGATGAGCCAAAATAATTACATTAGTGTTATAAACTTTTTGTACGCAAAGAAGATGGTCTTCTCTAAAAGTAATAGGATTTATGGTCTATATTGAAAGTATAATCAACTCAATAAAGAACTATTTTAGAAAAAATAATCATTATTAACCATTTTTATTGAAATTTGATACTATTTCATCATTTTAAAATTGGGTTTTATGGAATATCAAATATCTTAAGACCTAATGGAATAAACTCTGTGTTCCACTTTTTTATTAATAAACAATCATTGTAATTGTATTTCTCTCTAAAGAATCAAAAAAGTATAATTGTGTTGAATTTATCTATTCTATATAAAAGCGAAATGTAAATATTGACAATAAGATGGGATATTGTATAGTTACGTTGTGAGACATAATGTTATCAATATAGTAAGATATTTTCTTGAGATTTTTAGGATGATTTTAGTTTCGTACATATGTATGTAGCTTTATTACATATTAGATTCAATGAAATAAAAGATCTTTGTGATTTTGCACCCATAACTTCCATTTTGTTACTGATTAGTTTGTAAGTGGTTTTTGTGATGCTGGATTTAGTTATTTATTTTACTATTTACAAATGATTATGCTTGTTTAAATTTCTTTATCAAGGAGACTTGAAGGTGAACTATTTTATATTATCTCAGGATGAGCTGGAGATGACTGATCGCCAATTTCCAGTATTACATAAGTATGAAAATGACTATAACGATTTTATCGAAAAGTCAATTCGGCTACTATCTGATTCGTTTACAAAATTAGTCGGAATATTTGAGCTACGCTTACCGTTTAAATCGGTTGTGCTAATAGATTTACCCAAATTAAGTAGATTGCTATATTGGCCCACTATTCCACCAAAAGCAGCTGGCCTTTCAGCTCAAACCGAATATCATCTGGACGGTGCGCTGAAAAACCTTGTAATTAATAAAGCATTGGCTGCTCCTTATAGCATTTTTAAAATTGACGGTATAAAAGAGGATTATGACATTGTAAATATTGAATACGCAGAAAGTATAATGCGTCGTGCATTTCGAGTTATTCGATTGTTGAAAGTTCAAAACGAAGGAGAAATATGGAAGTTTATCGTTGGTAGACATAGTAAAAAAGGCTCGTTTCCATAACTTGGAGTTGATTTTCGTTCCGATTGGACGTTTTTAGGGGCGTCCGATGACCTGCTCCATTCCAATCTATAATCAAATGTCATCCCCGACTTTTGGTGATGAGCTTAAAAAATCAAAGGGAGAGAAATAAATATGAAGAAAAGATGGATATCGGTAATGTTCGCAGCATTAGTACTTGCAGGCTGTGGGTCAGAGAAAGCCGAAGAAAATGAGAAAAAAGAGAACAAAGCTGGACAGGAATTAAACCAAAAACAATCGACTTTAAAAGAAAATGAGCTTAACCAGTCAGTTGTAAACATTGACGGTGAAGATATTCCAGTAATTGACCAAAGTGTAATGGAGGGGAAAATTACTTTAAGAATGCCAAAGTTATTTTCTATCATGTCACCTGAATTAGCAGCTATTAAGTATCCTTCAGAACAAAGACCGACTGTTATCTATACAGATGAATCGACAACCATCAATCTGGCTTTCAACTTGACAACCAATGCTCTATCAGACAAAGAAGTCGCAGAGTTTCAAAAAGCCATGATCGCTTCTCTTGAGCAGGCTCAACCATCAGCAGAGTGGCTGGACACAGATGTAATCGAAATAAATGATAAAAAGATTGGCATTCTTGAGGTGATTACACCCGCTGCTGATGGGAATATTTTTAATTTTATGTTCTTTGCTTCTCTAGATGGACAAGCCTTAATCGGTACATTCAATTGTATGGAGGACGATATAGAGACTTGGCGTCCAGTAGCGAGGGCCATGGTAGAAACACTTCAATTTGCTGATAATTGAGGTGGATAGCTATTGTCGTATCCATAATTGGCTATCATAATTTGTAGGTACTTCCATTTAACCTAATTAGCATTCAGGACACTAACAAAGAAGATAAATGAGCACGCTACATTATACTTCACTGGCATTGTCCCTGAGGAAGTTTGGGACAAATACCTCCCTATGATTGAGGTCAATTCGGCAAATGATTTATTGAATTGTAGGCACTGCCAGTCTTTTTTTAGAAAATAATAAACAACCTTATTGCACAGCCAGCTCACGGTATATTACCGGGTGCTGGCTGTTTAATTTGGTTTGGATTTTGTGTATTCGATCCAATATTAGAAAATGCTTCTGGTGATGCTGCTAAGCTTTTAATCGAAGAAAATATAGTGAAATTAGAAAAAGATAAAGTATGTAAGGAAAAAGAATAAAGAAATGCATTTAATAGGGTGTCAAAAAATAGAAGCTCTGTACAAACAAATGTATCTTTAAAAAATCTAAATAATACATGATCGATTACGAGTCGTCTCAATTTTGAGACGGCTCTCTTTATATGCGCTTAGCATGGACGTGATCTATGGGGTGTAGGTTCTATGCTAATCGATACTTTAGAAATGTCTATTTCATCACCTAGAAACCAAGGTAAGGTGATGCTTAGCAAAAGTTTTTAATAAAGGCTCTTTTCTTAAAGAGTGTTGTAAAACGAATGAGGGCCCCATATTTAAAAGAGTGTGTTATATTTTGGATTTCAGGAAAAGGCGAATAAAATAGTATAATTAAGCGTAATTTACTTATTTCGTAAGAGGTGCTTGGCTTGTTTAAAAAGAAAATAATGGTTGGACATTCGGTAGATACTTTACTGGGAATTACCGAACACTTAAAGAATAGTAACGTTCCGTTTGATATAGGAATCAAAAATATTTTAAAGAGTTCGTCTGAAAGATTCCGCTCGAAGAATAACGATGAAGTTTACGAAGTGTTTTATACAGTCAAAGTTAGCAAGAAATATATGGAACAAGTAGAAGCTATCGTTACACAGTATGTAACCGAAGATGTAAAGCATTTATATAAAGTGTCGAAAAAGAAAAGTAGAAAATTAGAAAAGAAGGAAAGCCGACCTTATTCAATTTTTTCTTTTATTAACGTTATAGCGATGGTAGCCATCAATGAAGGTAAGAGTGGTGGCCCGGTCATCGTTTCCTATATTGCTTGTGCGGTCCTATTGATGTCTGGGATATTTATGGCGGCAAAATATTACATAGAGATGCAAGGAGAATCGGGCATTTTGAGACTACTCAGTAACATGTTGATTATTGCCGGTATTGGTATGATGTTTTATACCGTTTCTTCTTTTATATCTGTACTTCGATTATAATTATTTCTTTTAAATAGAGAGTTTGTTACAGCGTCTTAAATAAGGCTTTTTGGTCTGCTCTCTCTAATTCACTTACATCGATTTTTTCAAGGGAGCAACAATCAAATCATAGACCTTAACAATAAAATGTATAAAATTCGTTGTTAGTTATGAAAAAATCCTTCCATAATGGGACAAGGTTTAAACTGTAGACAAGCTCAAAAGCCTAATCTACAGTTTTTTGAATTTAATGAAGTTAAAGTGAATCATATCGAGTGAAAAATAACTCTTTTTATGTAGATTATGTGAAACAAATAAAGTTACACGGAATGTTACCGATATAACTCTATAGAAGGATAGAGGAGGACTGAATAAATATTGAATAAAAAATTACTTTTCACAGTAGCGGCTATCCCAGTGGCCTTTGTTGTACCGGCAGTTGCAGTTGCAGGAGCAGAGGAAGTAGCAACTATCAAAATTACAGGACAACCGGTTGTAAACGAAACACTAGAAGCATCCATTGAAGACATAGGAAAACAGATAATCAAGGGGTATCAGTGGTACTATCTTGAAACAGCGAAAACTGGTGATGATACAGGCACTCCAACTAAAAAACCAATTTCAGGTGCAACAACTAAGTCATTTATAGTGCCGCCCGATGCAGCAGGTAAAACTGTGATGGTGGAAGCGACAGCAGAGGGAGGCACCGTATTTAAAAGTGATACACGTATCATTAATCAATTAAAATTAGCGATTACGGAACCTAAGCTTGACGGTTATTCGACTTCAAACTTTGTAGCACCAGGTGAAATAATAAAAGTAGGCGGAGCGAATGTAACAGATACTGCTGGTGCTAAGCTGAAAAATGATCAAATTACATATAGCTATCAGTGGTTTTATCAAGAAGGTGAGGCACTTACAGCCATTGATGGTGCAAAAGGTGCGACTTACACAATTCCTTCAAATGCATTGGACAAAAAGATGATTAATATTGCCGTTAAGGTAACAGCGAAGGTAGGAGCAGCTTTAGTTGTATCAGATATTTCGAATATGCTGACGGTGTCTAATGAGCCCTCAAATACACTGATTACTGCGATTGAAGCGTTACGTATAAACGACAGTAAATATAATGTAACAACTTTTGAAGCATTTAAAGAGACTGTAACGGCAGTAGATAGTCAATATCAAGCCTTAACGGCTCCAGCAAAGGCAAATGTAAAAAATTATGATGTTCTTAAGCGAGCACTTACTGATGTAGAGGCTGTAAGTGCATTGAGTAACAAAGTGAATGAAGTGGACAAAGTTGCTGACAAAGATATGGCGAAGTATCTAAAAGACATTGAAGAGGCCTATGATAAGTTTGATTTATTACAACGCAGCTTAGATGTAGGGGATGAGTTATTTAATAGTATTAAAGGTATTTTGAAAGCCCCTACTGATGTTGCAGATATTGCAGAAGTTAGAAAAATAAATCAAGCAATTACTGCATTATTAAAATATGATAATTTCTTAGTTAAGTACGAAGCTCATAACATTGCGGCATTAAAAGCGTCAATTGAAGCGATTGAGAAGGATATTGCAAACGTATCCAAGAACTACCAATCTACTGTGCAAGATCGGATATTAAATGAAGCGAAGCAAGATATTAAAAAAATTGAACAATTTATTAAACTCTTTGATAAATTAGGAACAAGTAATACACCAAACAAGCAAGTAACAGCTGCTAAATCAATACGTACTGCGTATGAAAAACTAACATACAAGCAACAAAAGCTAGTTCCAGAAGAGTATAATACTAAATTATTAGAAGCTGAAAATGCTGAAGAGAGTCAAATTGAACGTTTAAATAATGAAATTGAGAGTTATCTTGATGACTATAGCTATCCAATTAATCCGTCAGAACAAACATGGCAAGATCATGTGAAAAATGTGAACCGTATTATCGCAGAGTATAAAAGTTTAACTAAAACTTCAGCGGCAAAAATTATTGGCTATGAAGGCATTACGCAATTGCAAAAAGATTTAAAGACTGCAGACAAAATCATTAAGCAAATAAAGGCTTACGATGATCTGTTAAAAGTGACTGGCGTGAAAGAAAGTAAACTACAATCAAGCTATAACAATGCTTTAAAGGCTTATAATAAGCTGACGAGTTTGCAGCAATCTCTTGTCTATAATGAAGATTTGTTATTAAATAATCCGCCGAAAGTGACGGTTGATGATAAAGGTAAAGAGCCAGCCGACAAAGCAGCGGCAGAAGCACTCAAAGCTGATATTGCAAAGTTCGCGGACCTAACAAAGTATTCGTTCACAGAATTAGAAACAGCAGTAAATACAGCAACAACAGCTTATAAAAATCTTTCATCTGCTGCACGTAAACACGTAACGAACTATCATTTATTAACCGCTGCAAGTAAAGATGTTAAGGCTGTAATATCGTTCCACAAAAAAGTGCAGGCTGCTCGTGAAGAGATGGATGTTGCGAAGCAAGCGAAAAAAATTGAGTCTGTAGAAAAGGCTTATGCAAAATTGCCTGCAAATCAGCAGCATTTAGCAAAAGAACAATATCAATCACTACTAGATAATCGTCCTGGAGACAACAATGCACCGGATATTACATCGTTAAATAATAGTATTGGAAAAATCGTATCAAATGATCTATATACAGTGACTGTAGATGAAATTAAAACTCTTTCTACTCAATATAAAAATCTTAGTACTAGTGATAAAAAACTTGTAACAAATTACTCTATTTTAAAAACAGCTGAAACAGATGTGAAAAAAGTAGAGTCATTTATGAATCAGTATAATAAATCGTTTGGTAGTAACCCGACAACAGTTATTAAAGCCTTCGCTAAGCTTACGGCAAAGCAAATGAGCCTAGTGAGTGAAGAGGTGCGCCAAAAGATTATCGAAGCGGAAAAAGGACAACAAGGGTCAAATGAAACGGCATTTGGTTTAGTGGAATCTATCGATACACTTCTTCAAGGTGGTGTATACACAGTCGACTTGCAAGCCAAAGTGACAAGTATACGAGAAGCATATGACAAGCTGAGCTCATCTGAAAAAAGCGTCGTGAAAAACTATTCGAAGTTAACACAAGCTGAGGCAGATTTAAAAAAGGTAGCGGAAGTACATGCTCTATATGAAGCGATTCCCGCTGAAAATGGCGATACTGCCCGTAAAGCTTGGCAAACTGCCTTTGCGAAACTTTCTAAAAAATTAGAGATTCTTTATACGGATATGTATAAAGATGATAAATAAAAAAAGCTAGCACCTTGTGTAGGTGCTAGTTATAGACTGTAGATAAACTCATTTTGAATGGGCTTATCTACAGTTTTTTAATTCTTTCTTTTCACTTTATAAAGTATAAACAGCATGATAAACCAGACAGGCGTTAGTAGCAATGCTGTACGTGTTGCTTCAGAAAAGAACATAATGATTAATAAAAACACAAAGAAACCTAATACTACATAGTTAATAAATGGTGTGAGTGGTGCTTTGAAAATAGATGCTTCATGTAATGCTCGGTTTTTACGTTTGTAAATGATATGAGAGATTAGGATAATGCTCCAAACCCATATGAAACAGATAGCACTAATCGTTGTTACTACACTAAAGGCATTTTCCGGCATCAGTTTACTTAATATTGCACCGATCGACACGACAATTGTAGACACAACCAGTGCGTTTCTTGGTACGCTGTTTTTATTTAATTTTGCAAATGATGAGGAAGCTTGTTTATTGCTTCCAAGGCTATATAACATACGGCTTGTTGAAAATAAGCCACTGTTCCCTGCAGAGGCAGCAGATGTTAGTACGACAAAGTTAATGATCCCTGCTGCAATTGGAATACCTGCTAATGTAAATACCTGTACGAATGGACTACTTTCAGCGGACATTCCATTCCAAGGGTTAATGCATAAGATAACGAATAATGCGCCTACGTAAAACAGTAAAATACGTAGTGGAATTTTGTTGATGGCAGATGGAATGTTTTTTTGTGGATTTGCTGTTTCGGCAGCAGAAACGCCCACTAACTCCACGCCGACAAATGCGAATACAACCATCTGGAAGGCCATTAAAAAGCCCGTGACGCCGTTCGGGAATAATCCCCCATGTGCCCATAGATTTTCAACCGACACGGTACCTGAGCTTGTTTGGAACCCTAAAACGAGCATAATAACACCAATGACAATCAGTGCAATAATCGTAATGATTTTTATCAGCGCAAACCAAAATTCAAGTTCGCCAAAGAGCTTTACCGTTAATAAATTTAATAGTAATAATAGTACTAGGCATCCTATCGCTGGTACCCATTGCGGGATATCAAACCAATAATTTGTATAGACACCTACAGCAATAATATCTGCCATAGCAGTCATGATCCAACAGAACCAGTATGTCCAACCAGTGACATAACCTGCCCATGGCCCAATATATTCAGTTGCAAAATCAGTGAATGATGTGTAGCCTGCATTTGATAATAGTAATTCCCCAAGTGCACGCATAACGAAAAATAATGCAGTCCCGACAATTAAATAGGCGAGGATGATGGAAGGTCCTGCTAAAGCTATTGCTTTACCTGAGCCTAAAAATAAGCCTGTGCCGATCGTACCACCGATGGCAATTAATTGAACATGGCGATTTTTTAATTCTCGCTTTAACTGTTGTTGCTCCAAGTTGACCCCTCCAAGATGATATAAACATTGAAAATAATACATGCAACAAATAAAAAAGAGACTAGTAGCTACACTAGTCTCTTAAAACGTCAGAATAACAAATACCATATGCATACCATAAATATTAGTTTATTGAAGAAATATTTATTGGTAAACATTCAATTGGTATACTTTCTTTCATGAAAGTCTGTCTTTATTACTCATCTGTCCTTTTGCCTGAGATAGTGAACCCTTCGGCGACGCGTTACGCGCTCTCTCCAGAAATTGCTCCTGCTATAGTTTAATCCATAGCATTCATTGCTTATTTTAGTTGATTTCAATCCTATCAACACAAATTTGTATTATAGTAAGATACTACTTATCCTAACAGTGATCTCAATGTAATTCAAGATGTAATTATTGACTCCGTTCTAAAAAAAGGAAAATAAAGTGATTGGATAATACATCTTTACGAAAATGAGCGAAATCAGACTTAATTTTTTTCATAATATTTGGTGAAAATAGTTAAAAAGCTTATGTTAAGGAGCAGCGATAGTCAGAAACTTAATGTGTATCATTTGATTTGTATAAAACAAGATAGGGAGCTATAAGTAGAAGTAGCTTAATATGAGGGTGGATTCTAGGTTAGTTGATTGTAATTTGTTGTTATACACTTTTGTCCAATTCATGAACAAAAACTTGGTGAGGTAGAAATAATGAGCTAATTATTAGACAATAACATTTATATAGAAGAAACTCATATTTTTTCATAAAAAGAGCTAGCATCTAACGATGATGCCAGCTCTTTTTATGTTATTTTTTTGTTTTTACTTTACCAGTCCAAGTGCGGAATCCGCCATCAAGTTGGTAAATTTGGTTGTAGCCACGTTTTTTTAGAAATAATGCAGCACGAGCGCTACGGCCTGTATTTTGACAGTATAGATATACTGGTAAATCTGGGCGGATTTCTTTATGGCGTTGACGTAGTGCAGTAGAAGGAATATTACGAGCTCCAAGGATGTGGCCAGCGTCGAATTCCTTTTGTTCGCGCACATCGATTAATTGAGCTTTGCGATAACCTTCAATAAATTGTTCTTGTGTTAAATTGGTTACAGCTTTTTTTAGACGCATCGCATTAAAACCGATATATGCTATCAAAACCAGTAAAATAACACCAATTGTAATAAGTATTTGCAAAATGTTCTTACCCCTTTCTATCTTCTTAACTATTATAAAAGATGCGGTGGCGATAGTCCAATGAGTTTGATAAAATTAACTACATTATGGATTGAAATGACACATATAAGTGTAGGAGATGACGATATGACAACATGGTATTTTTTAAATTCAGGGAAATGTAGTCCTTCTTTTAATATGGCTTTAGATGAGGCACTGTTGGATTGGCACAGTGAAGGGCTGATTCCTCCAGTCATTCGTTTTTATGAATGGGAGCCAGCAACAGTATCAATTGGTTATTTTCAACGGGCCGAAAAAGATATTAACATAGAGGCAGTTCGGGCGCAAGGGCTTGGTTTTGTACGTCGTCCAACAGGAGGGAGAGCCGTTTTACACGAGCATGAGCTTACTTATAGTATTATTGTAACGGAAAGCTATCCAAATATGCCTGAAACAGTTACAGAGGCTTATCGTGTACTAAGTGAGGGTATTTTACAGGGCTTTCAAAACTTAGGGATGGATGCCTATTTTAGTGTGCCAGCTACGGAAGAACAACTGGCAGACTTGAAAAAGCCGAAAAGTGCAGTGTGCTTTGATGCACCAAGCTGGTATGAACTTGTCGTGGAAGGGAAAAAAGTTGCGGGAAGTGCGCAAACGCGTCAAAAAGGTGTTATTTTGCAGCATGGTGCGATTTTACTAGATTTAGATGAAGAAAAATTGTTGTCAGTATTTAACTTTGACAGTGAAGAGGCTAAGGAACGTATGCGTAAGAAGTTACCAGAGAAGGCGGTATCCATAAATAGTCTTGTTAAGGAACCAGTTTCAATCGAACAATGTGTTGAAGCCTTTCGAGATGGTTTTGCAAAAACATTGCAAATTGAGTTAAAACCATTTACACTTTCTGAGGGGCAATTAAAATATGTACAAGCACTTGAAGAAAAAAAATATGCCAACGATGATTGGAACTTTAGAAAGTAAAAAAATCAGTTTTTAAATTTTTTTTCAGCGTTCAAACCTTGTCAGGACAAGTAGTTAACAAAGTGGCATGAATTGCAAGAGTTGAATTAAAAAACTATATATAGTATCTTTTAAGTTAAGTAATACACAATATGTAGTGTTTAAACGCACATGATATTGTGTATTTATTATTGTAAGGTATAGAATAAGGGAGGCTAAATGATGGTAATCACTAATCATCAACCCGAAGTAAACAAACAAATTGAACAATTAAACAAGGACATTGAACAATTCCCACAAGTCCATCCGGTAACACCAGACATGTACATAACACATAAAGGTGTATCGAGACTTGTCATGATTGATCGCTATTCTTTTAAGGATACGGAAAAGAAAACGCTAAAAGCTGGTGACTTTGTCGTATTAACAGTGAAAGCAGATCCGAAGTTCCCTGCACGTGGTTTAGGGACAATCCAAAAGATTGATATGTCTGCAAAAACAGCAGATATTTTAATTGAGGAAGATTATCGTAGCGTATTAGATGATCCTATAGAGCAAGAAACGGGTGTGATTACGCGCTCAATAGATGTGCTAGAAAAGCCTCTTGAAATTTTTTATGAACAAATTGCTAAACGAAATGCAACAGGTCTTGCTGCTGTAGAAAAAACAGCTGAGAAACGTCAAGAATGGTTTGAAAAGTTTTATGAGCAATTAGTATCACTAAAATTTATTCCAGCTGGCCGCGTTATTTACGGAGCGGGCTCTGAAACAGATGTAACATTCTTTAACTGTTACGTTATGCCATTTGTAGCGGATTCACGTGAAGGCATTAGTGATCACCGTAAGCAAGTGATGGAAATTATGAGCCGTGGTGGCGGTGTTGGGACAAACGGTTCTACACTTCGTCCACGTAACACATTAGCTCGTGGTGTGAATGGTAAATCATCCGGTTCTGTATCATGGCTTGATGATATTGCTAAGCTGACTCATCTTGTGGAACAAGGTGGTTCAAGACGTGGTGCACAAATGATTATGCTAGCAGATTGGCATCCAGATATCGTGGAATTCATTATTTCAAAAATGCAAAATCCACGTATTTTACGATACTTAATCGAAAATACTACAGATGAATCGATTATTCGATTAGCAAAAGAGAAATTAAACTTTAAGCCTTTATCACAGCAAGATGAAGCAATGTATCAAGGTATTGTGAACTATAAATCAATTCCAGGATACGGTGGATTTGATGAGGCAATTATCCGTGAGGCAGAAAATAAATTACGTGACGGTGGTACTTACACGGTTCACAATCCAGAGTTTTTAACTGGAGCAAATATTTCTGTTACATTAACAAAAGACTTTATGGAAGCTGTTGAAAAGGACGAAGATTACGAACTTCGTTTCCCAGCAGTTGAAGAATATACAAAAGCAGAAATGGCCGTTTACAATACTGAATGGCATAAGGTTGGAGACGTTCGTGAGTGGGAGAAGATGGGCTATAAAGTACGCACATACCGCACGATAAAAGCAAAAGAGTTGTGGAATTTAATCAATATCTGTGCAACATATTCGGCAGAGCCTGGTATTTTCTTCATCGATAACGCGAACGAAATGACTAACGCAAAAGCGTATGGACAACAAGTTGTAGCGACAAACCCATGTGGGGAACAACCACTTGCACCATATTCTGTGTGTAACTTAGCAGCTGTGAACTTAGCGCAGTTTGCGAATAAAGAAAATCAAACAGTTGATTATGAAGCATTACGTGAGACAGTACGCGTTGGTGTACGTATGCAGGATAACGTAATTGATGCAACGCCATACTTCCTAGAAGAAAACCGTGTACAAGCTCTTGGTGAGCGTCGTGTTGGTTTAGGTGTAATGGGCTTAGCTGATTTACTGATTTATTGTGAAAAAGAGTACGGTTCTGAAGCTGGCAATGAACTAGTTGATGAAATCTTTAAGACAATTGCTGAAACAGCGTATGAGGCATCGACTGAGCTTGCCAAAGAGCGTGGAAGCTTCCCGTTCTTAGTAGGTGCAACAGATGAAGAAACAGCTCGTCTACGTAAAGCATTTACAGAAACAGGCTTCATGCAAAAAATGCCTGCACATGTAAAAGAGCAAATTTTAGCAACGGGTATTCGGAACTCACATCTACTAACAGTAGCGCCAACAGGTTCTACGGGAACAATGGTAGGTGTAGCAACAGGGCTTGAGCCATACTTCTCATTCACATATTACCGTTCAGGTCGCTTAGGTAAATTTATCGAAGTGAAAGCTGAAATCGTTCAAGAATATTTAGATCGTCATCCAGAAGCAAAAGCAGACGAGCTACCAGAATGGTTCGTGACAGCGATGGCGTTAAAACCTGAAGCGCATGCAGATGTACAATGTATTATTCAAAAATGGATTGATTCTTCTATTTCGAAAACAGTAAATGCACCAAAAGGTTATACTGTTGGACAAGTAGAAAAAGTTTACGAGCGTCTATATAAAGGTGGCGCTAAAGGTGGTACGGTCTACGTTGATGGAAGCCGTGATTCACAAGTGTTAACACTAAAAGCCGAAGAAAATGATATGGATCAACTGTCATTTGGCGAAGATTTAGTGGAAGAACAAACAGAGCGTCCAGTCGTATTAGTCGATACGATTCAAGCGCTTGAATCTACATCCGTAATTGGTTCAGATGTCGGAAATACATGCCCAGTATGTCGTAAAGGAACAGTCGAAGAAATGGGTGGCTGTAACACATGTACAAACTGTGGTGCACAGCTAAAATGTGGACTATAAAATGATTAAAAAGTGTCTATTGTAGATTTGAAATAAAGACGCGATGAAACACCCCTTAGATTATATTAATCTAAAGGGGTGTTTTTATGTCAAAACGAACAAGAACATCTAAGGTGGAAAAATGGATTAAAGAAGGTCGTGGTTCTGGAATCGGCTCAGACTACAAACCTTGGTTAAACATTCAAGATGTTTCTTCATTTGGGCCCTCTACACGTTTAAAAGGGATTAAAACAAGAAGGCAGCATGAGTTTTTATCCGATTTGAAACGGAACTACTTTTATTTAACTGAATATTCTGGTTTTGTTATCGATATTCGAGAGCAATATCCTTTATTACCGTTGGAAGAAACAATTGTCATCGCAGATGAATTAGGTATTAAACATCCTACAAACCCTAAGACTCAAGAGCCGATTGTGATGACAACGGATTTTTTATTAACAGTAGATAAAGGTGAAGGGTTAGTAGAGCTTGCGCGTACTATCAAAATGAAAAATGAACTTTTAAAAGTACGGGGTATCTAAAAATTTGAAATTGAAAGGGTGTATTGGGAACGGAGAGGTATTGATTGGGGCATTGGAAAATTTGCCTTTGTTGACTATTAGAGCAAATGCTTTAAAAAATAATAAACATCCATATGATCACTTAAATCGAAATAGCTTTATTTCGAACCCTAATCGCACCTTCCTCTAAAGAGAAACAAATAGAGGCTGAAGACGAAACAATTACAACAAGTGAAGATGATTTTGAATTAAGCAAAGAGCAAGTTTGACTTAATGGATTACATCTTAATCGTGTCTTTAAGTAATAAAATTCGTGAAGATGAAAAGCTAAGTATCGTGAATTCACTAGTCGAACAATTGCCAAATGAAATACGTGATGCTGTGCAGATTCGCGTGTATCATCTTTCTGACTTAGACACGTACATGTTAAAAAAACCACAAGAAGTCAACTAATATTTTGATAGAGATTAGTTTCGATTAATTATATCTTCAGTAATACTAATCTCACTTATCACATGAAAAGGTTTTAGACAGCAATAGTTGTTATTGCTGTCTTTTTATGGTGCGCCCGGCATGCACATGAACTATAGGGTGTAAGTCCCGAACCCCGAAGACAGAAGTAGAGGTTAGCCAAGAGCAAGGGTGTCCGTGGTGA